>JAPOYU010000105.1 GCA_026706395.1 Chloroflexota bacterium | reverse complement strand
GGCCTAGGACGTGGCCCTCTCAAGGCCAAAACAGGAGTTCGAGTCTCCTATGGGGCATCAGTTTCTTCCATCGCTCACTTTCATTTGATGCAAGTTGCAAGCCTCGACTTTGTAAGGCGATTTGCAACATATAAACAACATATATAATTGTTGGCAGTAGCTTTTGCCTGCTGGTTCAGCTACGCAAATTGAAGGAGTTGCAAATGAAACGGCTTTCTGTAACGATGTTGATCGTGCTTCTGAATACAATAATGACACTCTCACAAGATTGGGTATACAACATAGCCGGTGACACGCAGTACAACTGTGAAGTAGTTAATGAGTTGAATCGTGATTATGGCGATCAACCCTATGTCCAATCGGGCGGCGCAGCCTTTACGGTGGAAGAATTTCATGCCATGACCGTGCCGGACTGTCAGGCCCAGGCTGAGGCGTCTGCACTGGCCAGTGAAGAAGCGATCACAGTCATGGTCCACGATATTGTCAACCTGCGTGAGTGCGCTAGCACGTCCTGCATTCGGGTTGGCGCTACTCGGAGCGGCGACGTTCTTGAAGTTGTCGGCGAGGACGGAGACTGGTTGGAAGTCAAATACGAGAATACGACAGTATTCATCGCCGGATGGCTGACAACACGCATGGTAGATCCGCCGGCGGGTCTGTTGGCTGATTTTCAGTTTTCATCACTGAGTCCAGTTGGCGATGCTCATGTCCTTATGACCGGTTCAACCACGCGTACCGGTACTCATTGGCTTAGAGTAGCGCATGACGATGGAACTTGGTCAATGATTGAGTTGCAGGCGATCTTCTGGGGGGCGGATGACGACAACGTCGATTTCAATTGGTACCAGTATCCGGTATTCTTTGGCTGGGGCGAACATGACTGGGAATATCTACCTTCTCTGTTGCCCGATAGTTCGTTCTATATATATCTGCGAAGCGACAAGCAGATATATGAGCTTCCTATCTCCGATAGCGTCTATTCGAGCAGCTTTGAATTGGGTTCTGATTTGTCCTCTCGCCCCCCCAGCATCAGGCGCGGATCGCCGGTCCGTGTCTTGGTAGCGGATAGCGGACAGTCTGAGGAAGTCATGAACTGGGCTGAATCAGTTACAGAGCCGCGGGTGACCCTGCCGCCCGGGAAGCTGCTGCCCCCGACCTTGATTGGCGGAGGAGGATATGTTGTTGTATCGATCGACGTGCCCCAGGTGGATGATGCGCCTATACTGGCCTACGCGTTGCGCTATCATGAGCAAGAGAGCGGCTCGAACCCGATGTATGCATTTAGCAACGCTACAGAGCCATTCGTCATCGAAAACTTGACGGACGGCAAGACTTATCGAGTCTCAGTAGCGGCGGTCAATCGTGGTGGCATGGGACCTTGGTCGGGCTCAACGTCCGTCACCCTAGGAGGCTGATTTGCTGCATACAGCGCAGGGGATCATAAAAAGTCCCGTCTTAGGAGGCTTCAGTCTAGTTGACTGAGGCTTTTGCATTCTGCCGGGACGCTGGCAAGCAAACAAGCGTTCGCGCGGAATGCGTCGCATTCGCAGTGAAAATCGTGTACAATTGACGCATCTTATGAACATTGCTTTGTGGAGTGCTACAAATGCTTACGGACGACCAAATTGCGAGTTTCGAGCGCGAAGGCTATCTGGCGGTTGATTGTCTGCTCGACTACGAACTTGATGTCAAACCGGTGATCGAAGAGTACCAATCGCTCTTGGACGATCTCTGTCGGCAATGGGTGAGCGAGGGACTGTTGCAGGAAACTTACGACTGGTTGCCCTTCGAAAAGCGGCTCGTCGAGGTGTATCGAGCCGGTTGCATCTACGAACAAGCAATGGATATCGCCCTGCCAAACAGTGAGATCTATCCGAAAATGCCGATCCACCTGGGACCAGCGGTCTTTAATCTCCTCCGTAGTCCGCGCTTGCTGGCGGCCGTGGAATCACTAATAGGAGGCGAGATTTATAGCAATCCAATTCAACATGTGCGTATAAAACCGCCAATGGAAATCCTCACGAATCACGATGTGAATCGCGCCTTGGTCGGGCGGACGCACTGGCACCAGGACAATGGCGTTGCGTTGCCCGAAGCTGACGACACAGAAATGGTCACGTGTTGGGTTGCCATTACAGAGGCGACAGCAGAGAACGGATGCCTGCAAGTCGTGCCGAACAGCCACCGCGAGGGCATGGTTCTGCATTGTTCAAGGATAGACCAACTTGGCATTCCTGACGCCTTGATCGAGCAGAACATGGCGATTCCGGTCCCGCTGAGTCCGGGCGGCGTGTTGTTCTTCCATCCGCTGTGCAAGCATGCGTCAATGGACAACAAAAGCGATGCCTTCCGCTGGAGCTTCGACCTGCGCTATAACCCTGTGGGCCAGCCGAGTGGCAGACCACATTTCCCCGGTTTCGTCGCTCAAAGTCGCCTCAACCCGGAGTCAGTGCTGGACGATCCGCAGGAATGGGCGCAACTTTGGCTTGACGCGCGCGCAAGACTCTCGCAGGTTAAAGGAATCAAGTCGCATCGCTGGGACAGCATGGATCCGCTGTGTGCCTGATGAGTTAGGCTGAACTGTCTTCCTTCATATGGTGTGCCTTGGCTGTCGAGCGTGCCGGGGCGTTTCTCGTGGCAGATAAAATAATCCTATAGAAACAGATGTATAAAGAGTTAATTATGCAGGCTCCCTTTTCTTGTGCCTTCAGACACTCGATTTCTTCCGCCAATAATGGCCCGCTACCCAGACGTGCGTCAAGTGACTCCGCCCTACCAAATACCAGCCGCCGCGGTTCGCACTGAGATCGTGATTAAGAAGTCACGCTTCTTGACTACGGTGCGACGTGCCCCGACGGTAGACGCAGCGCGCGCCGCCATCGCCGAACTGCGCGTAGAGATGTCTGATGCGAATCATCATGTATATGCGTTTCGGGTGGGCTTCGGCAAGACGGTTACGGAAGGCATGAGCGATGACGGTGAGCCCAGGGGTACGGCCGGCCCGCCCACTCTCGCCGTCGTCCGTGGATCTGATGTCGGAGACATCGTATTGGTGACAGCGCGTTACTTCGGCGGAACCAAGCTCGGGACGGGTGGCTTGGTGCGCGCCTATACAGAGTCGGCGCAATTGGCCCTCAGTCAGTTGCAGACGGAGCTCAAGGTTGAACGCCAGTTGGTCGGGATCGAACTGCCCTATTCGCTTTACAATGTCGTGAAGCTGCTTGTTGACGCGCATAATGGAATTGTCGAAGAAGAAGTCTTCGAGGCTGCGGTATTGATTACAGTTCGTTTCGTCGTATCCGACTTGGATAGTTTTACCGCGGAATTGCGCGAGCGCAGTTCCGGGGCCGTGAATCCGGTCCGCCTCGACTAAGTCACTTCTGTCATCTTTTGCGCTACTAGCCGGCGCGTCCGCCAGATGGAGCGATGCGACGGCGCGATGGACTCGGCGCGCAAAATGTATTGACGGGCATCTTCCAACTGATTGTTCGTAATGAGGAAATCCGCCATCTGCACCAGCAGGTTTACATCGTGAGGAAAAGCAGCGAGTCCGCTGTTTAACTTTGAAATCGCATCATCTCGCTGGTTCCGCGCCCAGAGAATTCGCGCTCGCCCTAAATTAATCTGTGGATGCGAACCGGCCTGGCGTTCAGCGTCTTCCAGTACTTCCATCGCGCTTTCGCTGTCATCCCAGGCGCCATAACAGCGAGACAGCACGACATAAAGATCAATCATCTTGGGCGCAATCTCGACGGCTTCTTCAAGAAGTTCAACCTGCCCCTCCGACACATCGTGATTGCCGCCCAACAAGAGCTTTAATTCCGCAAATGTCTCCTCGAAATTGGGCAAACGCGCGCCAAGTTCCAGCCGCTGCAATTCTATTTCGAGTTCGTCATCGATTTCCCTAAAGCGGCGGCGACAGGCCGTGATCGTATTTTCGGCAAGGTCTGTGTCTTCATCCGCAAGCGCCAATTGAGCCAAAAATACATGTGCGTACGCGTTTGCATCCATGGCGCGCTCCAGGATGCGATAAGCATTGGCGCGGTCGTCGAGATCCAGGATCCTCTCAATAATGTCTCCAGCGAAGTCGCCCTGGAGGTCCTCCCTTACCAGTCGATCTAAGTAAAGCCAAATGTCGTCATCGTTGACATCAATCATGTAGGCTAATGCCAATTGCAGCGCACCGAGATCACCAGTTGCACGCGACAAATGCTGCTTCAGCGCGCTGGCGATTTCCGCCGGAATCTGAAGATCCTCATCGTATTCGTCCGGGTCAATGAAGAGCAACTCCTCAACCGGCCATTCAACTGCCTCGGCATTAATCAGCAGTTGCGAATACTCCCAATATAGTGCCGGATGTTCCTGCCCGATCTCTAGCGCGCGCTGACAAGTATCAATCGCTTCCGACATGTGCCCTAATGCGAGATGGATGTTTATCATACTCAACCAGATGCTTGCGGCTGAATCCGCAAGCAGATAGGGCTGTAGCAGATCAACAGCCTGTCCGCCGTATCCCAGATCTGCCAACCCTCGCGCGGCCGCTGCTACTCCAGGGGACGGCTCTCGCTCGCCTGAAAACGACGGTGCTATCAGCGGGACGACAACTTCGCCACAATCTTCCAGGCCCGTTTGCATAACCTGCTTTGCGATCATTCCCAAGCACCAGGCCGAGAATCCAACACCAACTGTTTTACTTTGTTCGGCAAGGTCGCTGAATTGCTGCCGGATATCGGTTTCCGTCCAGTCAACGCCCCACAATCTTAGATAGACATCCAGATTCCACTCAAAGACATTTATCAGCAGCGCCTTCAATTGAATCGGATCGAGATTCACAGGTGTATACGAAATAATTGATTGGACTGCCCCAGGTTCAATAAGGCGGTTCACAATTGTGGTCGCTACTTCGGGCAGGTCAGAGACCAAAGCCGACAGCGTTGGAAAACCGAAGGAAAACTCTTCAGTGTCCTCTTCCTCAAGCAGACTGATTTCCATGAACAGAACCAATTTGTATTCACCGCCGCCTTGCTCTAGCGTTCCGTATACTTGAATGTTGTCCGCCAGCCCTTCCAGTTCCCATTCATCTATGGCGAATTGATAATCCGAGCTCTCAATTTCAGCACCGCTATCGCTCTCGTGTATTTTGGCGAAGCAGCGATAGACGCGCGTATCCTGATACTGTTCAAGCAGGTAGCATAGGCAGGAAGCCAATCCCATCGCTACTTCAGGGTCTTCTTCAGAGATGATCGGATAGAATCCGATACGGTACCTGTCATCATGGTCGATTGACTGGCTTAAACTTGCGGCGCTGCCAAAAACGGCCGATGGCGTGCCGACGTTCTGCGCACGTTTACCCAAGGCTTTCATCCGTTCTGCCGCATCAATCATTGCCTACTCCACATGAAACACCCTGCCAAAACCTGACAGGGTGCATTCTAACTGCTTTTTTCTTGAATCGCCTTGCTTGTTCGAGCGAAGGCAACTCTCGTACACGGAGTCCAATCCGATTCGGTTGGTCTACCTGTCCGATCGTTCCTCGATCTGTCAATCCACGCGACTAGCTTATAACGGGCACTTGACTGTAATCGCCACGGAATACAGTGTAACGATTGCGCACCCAGCCACTGCCGAAACTACCCTCTACCAGGAACCATTTTCTGTCGGCGGACACGCCCTTCACCGCCAAAGTCGTTCTCCATGGCACGTCCGTGATGATACTGTGTCCTATTCCCGGTCCGGTGCGAATGTTAAGTCGTCCCGTACCGACGACTGCCCGCGGCGTGTTGCCGGATAAGGGGTCCACACGGCGTGTCACGCCCGAGAAATCTCCACGACCAACGGTGTAGTTAGAATTGACCCAACCAGCGCCTAGAGCCGTGTTAACCTCGTACCACTTTCTATCGGGTGCAATTGAAAGTACTGGCAGTTCCGTGCCACCGCGTACCGTCGTGATAATGCTGTGCCCAACCCCAGGGCCCGACCTAACATTAAGGAAGGCCGTGTTGACCACCAAGCGCGGCGTAACACGCGGAGAAGTAGCCGGCGGGTCCGTCCGCGGAACATTCGTGAAATTGCCACGAATGACGGTGTAGCTCGAATTAACCCAGCCGGTCCCAGCCGATGTTGACACTTGGTACCAGCGTCCGTTTCTATCAATGGCGGTAACTAACAGAGCCGTTCCGCCAGGCACTACAGTTAGGATATTGTATCCGGCGCCGGGACCGCTTCTGACATTCAGGTAGCTGGTGTTCACAACCAGATGCGGCGCGCCTGCCGGTATTGCCGTCCCGCTGGCAAGGTTTTTGGGCGTTCCCGCCCATGGCACACCGGACCAGTCGCCTCGATCCACCGCGTATTTCCTGTGCACCCAACCGGTACCGGCCGTGGTAACGACCTCGTACCAATCGCGATCGTAAGACAACATCGTGACCGGCAATACCATGCCGCCAGCTACGGTTGTGATGATGCTATGTCCGACGCCGGGACCACTTCTCACATTGAGTCTGTACGCATTGACCACAACGTGAGCAGACCCCGCCTGCGCAAGCGCAACCGGTTGAACCGCCGCTATGACCACGACAAGAAATAAGATTAACAATATCCGCTTTTTGGCCGTACTCATCATTCGTCCCTCCGAGAAACCTGAATTGCGCCAACCAAGAAACTGGCATCGCTGGTCAGTATAGTGCCCTACACTAGAGCGAGCAAACGCTATAGCGACTAATATGCAACGCATATTTCATTAAGAGCGAAGTCTCATGGCTTGGCGCTGGTGAAACCGTGCGCAGTGCATCTTTCCATGGGACGCATTGGTCAGCGCACAGCACGACTAGGCGGCAGAATTGACAGCCCAGACTGCCTGTGATAACATTGCTACAGATCACGCATTTTAAGAGGTATTCTTATGGTTATGATCGAACAGCAGTTCGCTGAGGTAACAACCGACAACTCAGCGCTTAATGTCACGCCGGCGGCAGTTTCAATAATCAAGAGTTTGCTCGAACAGCGCGAAATACCCGACCATGCGCTGCGCGTGTTCGTGAGCGGTGGCGGCTGCTCTGGAATGCAGTATGGAATGGCATTTCAGGAGACGCCGGATATCGGTGACACCGTCGTTAACAGCGATGGTATCCGTTTGCTGGTTGATCCAACCAGCCTGATGTACCTCCGTGGCGCCAGCATTGATTATGTCGACAGCCTGATCGGCGGAGGTTTCCAAATTGATAATCCCAACGCTGTATCAAGTTGCGGCTGCGGGCACTCCTTCAAATCCGGTGACCAGCAGGCCGATAATGGCCAAGAAGGCTGCGGCACCTGCGGAAGCTATTAGTACACGATCACGACAAACAGCTTCTATAGATAGGTCATTTGTGTGCTGACTCGAGTCAGCGCCGTATGACGCTTACCAGAAAGCCGATAAGGCCTAAGCCGGCCAGCACGGCGATAGGCACGATTGGCGGCAAGATTGTCCAGGAGTCGCGTCCGGTCGCTTCGAATTCCAATTGGTCAGTGATTGATACGGGAGTCGCGGCCGGTGCTGTGAAGGTCGGCAATACCGTGATCGCCGCTAACTCCACCGAAAGATTCGAATCCGCCCGAAGTGTCGAAATCGCAATTGTACGCTGTTCGTTTGCGTCTGCTCCGCCCCGTGTATCATTCTGCAATGGATCTGCAATGGCAATGTCGGCTGGATTCTCGATGACCGCAATCAGCGACCGGTCTCCCACAATCTCGACTAGGTCACCGTAGACCCAACCTCGGCCATTTGGCGAGAGGTCGTAGCGGAATTCATACCAGCGGTAATAATTTCGCAGGACTTGATATTCGACGCCCCCGGCAATCGTACCTAGGATTTCACCCTCGAGACTCGGCAAGGAACGAATATTGACGTTTCCAGCTGTATCCAGCGCTCGCAAACGAACGGCAGGTAAAGGCGCTGGGCTCGGCTCAGGGGTATGTGTTGGCGTAACCTGCAGGCGTCTTTCCCGCGTTGGCGTCGATAATACGCCCGCTGCCGGGGTGGCGGTAGAGCCCGTCTGCGCCGCCAGCGACATCAAATTCCCGGTCAAGACCGCACACAAAGCAAACAGGTATATTGTGCGCCGCAATTATCACCCTGTCAGAACCGCGCCGGTTAGATCGGTCACCATGATATTTCATTGACGCTTGTGAATCTACCCTGCTCCGCCACGGCGCTGCGACTGTCCAATTCGTTGATCATGAATCCTTGGTACAGCTGACTTGCCAATCCCACAACTTTCCAGTTGCTCATAACAAAGGACGGTACCGTTACATCAACTGAGCAGCGATTGCAATCAGCCGGCAGCCATTCGCCATTGAAACGACGAGCAATGTGGAGATGCGTCGCCGTGGTGAACCCCCCCAAACATGATGGATAACCGATGATGTTGCCCGCTTCGACCAACTGCCCTTCCATCAAGCTATCGTGGTAGTCAACATGCAAGTACAGGATCGTCCAACCACTTCCCTCATTGGAATCTTCATCGAGGTCCAGGACCACTAAACCTTCGTCCAGCCGGGCAATGGCCCCACCCGCGACAGCTGTTGCCGGATACGACGATGTGTAACAGACGCCCACCTGATGCGCCTCTGCCGGCGGCGAAAAGTCGACAGCGGCCCATGCGCTGCCGTTGCCCCAGCCACCGTGAAAGCCTCCGGTGAAACGCCAAGTTTCTCCACGTGGAAAAGGCAGCGTCAGTTGAGGCTGTTCTATGTCGTCCGGTACAGTCTCGTACTCCTCAGCAAATGGGTCGCCGAAGAGTTCAGCGTAGGTGTGAAATATGCCCGAATCGCTGCTGTCCTGTTTCCAATCGGCGGCTCGCGGTAATTGCGCTAACGCATGCTGGACGGCAATTGTACCGGCGTTCAAATTTTGAGCGTAATACAGTCTGCTTCCGTCGAGCAATTCCAGGATTGTTTCGCCACGGTATTTCCAGCCGTAATAGCCTTGGTTGAGCCTGTCTGCCAGCCAGATCAATTGCGCGTACAATCCGGCGCGATTGAGTCGGCTCTCTTCCAGTTCCAACAAGGGATACAGCTTCGTCTCGTCGTCCACCGAGTCCTGTGTAACCAGTCCGGCAAAATGCTCCAGAAATGTGAGCAGTATCCGGGCATCAACGCTGTATTCCAGAGACACGCGCTCGATTACTGCGCTCGCGGCAAAACTATCAGAACTGATGGTGCCGTTCGGGTTGCGCTTTGTTACTTCAACCGTCATTCGGCCGAGAGCAGCTCCGCGTGATTGGAGGAATCGCTCGATATCGAAATCTATCGCTTGGATCGAACGGACGAGACGTGAATCTGGTATTATGAGGAAGGAGGGCGTGTAATCAACTGGAGGTTCCGGCAAAGAGATGATCTGCCCTACTATCAATAGGTCCGGATTGGGCAAGTCATTGGCCTTCAACAACGAGGCGACAGACACGCCGTACTTTTGGGCGATGCGCGTAAGGGTATCACCTGCCACCACTCGATGCGTGACGACGAGTTCATCAGTCGGGACTGACGTACTCCGCAATACTTGAGCGCTTCCGGCTTGGTCGGTATCCACTGCTGCGGACGCAAGCGTCGGCTCCACTGTCATGGATGCGGTCGCGAAACTTTCAGCGTCAGGCGGATCGCCCGCGCCGGCAATGGAATCGTTATCGGATTGCTCATCGTTCGTTTGTTGAGCGACGACATCAGGTGTATCGACCCTCTTATCGGGTTCCGCGGCGGGCAGCCGCATGTTGCATCCTGAAATGGCCATCACATACAGGAGCATCGTGGAAAATACGGCAACTGGAGGTCGCCTGAGCTTAAGCGCTGGCATTAGAAAAGCAATCGTCACTTGGGGCTGGCAATGAACACCTGTATACTAATCCAAGATTGGATTATACGACATCATCACTGGGAGCGGATTATGGCTACAGCGGACGAAGTCAGAAGCATATTTCCGGCAATGGTCGAACGCTTTATTCCGGAGAAGGCCAATGGCGTGAATGCGACCATTCTCTTCGATTTGAGCGGTGACAATGGCGGACAGTATTGGATAAAAGTGGCTGATGGCAACGCGGAAACAGGCGAAGGCAACATCGGCGATCCCGCTATGACGGTGAAAGCGACCGCCGACGACTGGTTCGCCGTTGCAACCGGACAAACTAACGCCATGCAAGCTTTTATGACCGGGAAACTGAAAATCCTTGGTGATATGGGATTGGCGATGAAAATGCAAACGATGTTCGCTCAATAGCGCGCTCGTCGGGTCGCTCACTCTTCATCCAGCCTTAAATCAAGGGCGGCGAAACTCCGGCGAAAGCCCGCCGTATCTAGAGCTTCCTCTAATATTGAGGCAGTTTCCTTGTCTTCAACCACCTCCTCAAGGCGAGACAATATCTCGAATGCTCGGCTTCCTCCGATTTCGCCGAGGGCCCATATCGCCGTCAACTGAATCTCCCGGTCGTTGCTCAGTGCCAATTCGCCAATGCGCACTACGCTATCTTCGAGTTGAATATGCCCACATGCGGAAACTGCTTCGTACACTGCCTCATTGTCGTGGCTTTCCAGTTCTTGAAGCAGAATCTCCTGCCAAACTCCGCTGCATGAACGCCCCATTGCGAAAATCGCGCTGATCTTTAGATCATGATTGCCATCAGCATAGGCCTTGCTAATGAGATCAGGCACAAGAGGATGACTTGAATTCGCCAGCGATTCCAGCGCGCGCCGCCGCGTTTCCAGTGATTCGCTGCTATTCGTGTGCAGACGCAGCGCAAGCTGCTGCGCTTCCTTAGCCAACTCCTCTGAAACATCGCCAAACTCACCGAGAAGAATGAAGCGACCCAAGGCCTTTATAGCGCAAGTGCGGACAGAAGACGAGGGATCCTGCGCAGCCAGCCTGATGAACTGACGCATCGTATCTTCACTTTCGTCCGTCCAAAGCAGCTCAATGGCGGCCTCGCGCACCATTGCACTCTCATCGTCAAGACTATTGAGGCCCAACTCCCGATAATTTAGCTCAAACAGCGCCTCGCTCGATTCATTGAGCATGCGCAGAATCCGACGTTTGCTAGCCGCCTCCAGGCATCGCCATGCTGCGTGAACCTTCTGCCACTCCTTCGGCGCGAGATCACTCAAACCGTAAACCAAAGTCGGCGATATCGACCGCTTACTTTCCGCGTCCGCGCGCGATAGAGCAGCCAAGACGTCATTCGATTCAGGCTTGTTGAGACCGGGATTGTCTGCCGGCCAGTCAAAGGCGAACGAATCGGGGTCACGTTCCGTCATGAGATACTCGGCGGATTGACCAGGTCATAAATCATGATGACAACACCCAAGGCGAGCAGAATCATGATGCCGATTTGGTGAATCCGGGCCTCAGTCCGCGGATCGACAGGCCTTCCACGCAGGATCTCAACGAGCACAAATAGAATACGCCCGCCATCAAGCGCCGGGATCGGCAGCAAATTGCTTATGCCGAGGAAAATGCTGATAAGCGCAACAAAGTGCAGCATCATGCTGGGTCCGTCTTGCAGGCTACGATGCAAAAGCTCGCCGCCAATCTTGCTGATGCCTATGATGCTAATCGGACGGGCGTCCCTCCCACTCAGTGAGCCGTCCAATAGCCGCCCAGGTATCGAGGCTATCGTCCGGAATGTCTCGACCGTCGTATTCCAACTGTAAGCAATGGCATCAGGCACGCTTTGCGGAACATACTCGCGCTTGTACCCGGCGTTCGCAAATCGCGTACCATCTCCTATGCTGAATTGCGAACGAATGGCGATGCCCAACCTGCCCTCGCCTTCCGGCGGATTGATACGCGGCGTTATGATTACGACGAAGGATTCTGCGCCGCCATCATCCAGCTCGCGCTGGACTGTCAATGGAAGGGGCTTGCCCTCGGCCTTCCGGGATGCCTCTCGCAGTGTCTCAGCAGGACTGCCTTCGGACGAGATAGGGCGATGATTGATCCCTGTCACAATATCGCCGGCGATTATGCCTGCTTCAGCCGCCGGGGATCCCTCGATCACACCGAGAATCTGCACTGCGCCAGCGCGCCCGGCGAAAAGTGGCGGAATCGTCACATCATAACCTTCGCCACTCTCCCGTCGAATCAGCCCGAACTCAATGCTTTCGTCACTGTATGTTGCCAGAACGTCATGAAAGGATGCGAAATCGGTGAAGCGCTCGCCGTTGACTCTTTCTATTGCATCGCCGAGGCGTACTGCTGTTCCGGAAAAAACTGAGTCAGCTGGAATGGATGCAACTTCGCTTAGACCTCCGACAGGCATTAACAAGCCGATTAGAGCTGCAACGAAAAACAGAACAACCGCCGTCCCAAAGTTCGCTAAGGCGCCGGCCGCCATGAAGAAAATCCGTCCCAGTGCCGGTGTATCATTCACCGACAACATGTCCTGATCTTCAACGCCTCTGAGCCGCAGCATCTCCCGCTCACCAACGACGTGCACCGTCCCAGATCGGCGCTGCTCTACTTCTATGCGATCCCGTTTTAGCTTGTCTTCCGATGCCGGACCGATCATGTCTTCGCCCAGTGGGCGAACGAATCCTCCAATCGGCAACAGGTTTATAGTGAACTCCGTCTCACGCCAGCAGAAGAGCCTGCCGAGGCGTGGGGGGAAACCGATACCAAACTCAAGTACGCTGATGCCCACGAGCTTGGCGGCGAAAAAATGCCCCAGTTCGTGAATGATTATGGCGGGAAAGAGAACGATCACAAAGGCAGCGATAGCGAGCCAGAGATCGTTTACTCCAGAGGGAATAATCATCGGCGATACCCTCTCATTGGCTTATGATCCGTCCACATTATATGTCCCTTTTCTGCTCAGGCGCAAGCGACGTTAACCATACGACGTTGCCGTTGGGATTACTGCCGCCCCACCCCCGACTCTCGATTGCAGGATTTCTATTTCCGGCAAAAGCGCTCGCAATCGGGTGATGACCTGTGGGGCATCATCCGCTAGGCAAATGCAATGGACATTCGGCCCGGCGTCCAGCGTGTAACAGACTTGCAAAGCGTCAGTTTCGCGCCAGTGGCGCACGGCTTCCATTACCTTCAGCGACAGCGGCTGCCAGTAAAACAAGGGCGGTTTGCTGGTCATCATAACCGCGTGCATGAGGTTGCTGTCCTGTTCAACGAACTCTGCAAACTGAGCGAAGTCCCTTTCGATAATCGCTTCTTTCAAAGAGCGAAGTCTGCTGGTCACGCTTTCGACTCGCGCAGCCTGTAAAACACTGGAATCGGCAGTTTGATGTCCGGCGCTGGATCCAACGCGTTTGTGCCGTCGGCTAACAATCGCGATGACATCTACTAGATCCCAATGGTCATAATCGGCGAATGTTTCAGCATAGGATAAGTCATGACGATCACCAGCCCGCCATTCGACGAAACCCGGCGGTATGGAACGCGCCGCCGAACCGGAGCCCAGCCGCGCCAAAGTCGAAAGCTCGCGCTCGTCCATTTTCATGCCCTGGGCGGCGACCGCAGCCACAGTCAACGCTGCGAATGCGGAAGCTGAGGACGCGATCCCGGCGCCCATAGGAAAATTGTTCCATGAATCAACCCGGGCGCGCCAATCGAAATCCAAACGTCGGCGCAGCATATCTAGATGTTTCCGGACGCGCGCAAGCGCAGCCTCATTGCCGGGCGAGCCGTTAATCGTCAACGAATCCGCCGCACGCGTTCTCGACCATTCCACCATCGTTGTGGTATGCAGGTCCCCAAGATTCATGCTAAGCGATGAATTAGTGGGCAGCCTGAGCCGGTGGTCCCGATTGCCCCAGTACTTGATGAACGCGATATTGGAATGCGCGCGCGCGCTTGCTATATTGTCTGTGCTTGCCATTAGTGAGACACTACATTTGAGCGTTGCCGCCGGCTGCCATCTGTGACTCATTATCGCCAGTCTACTGGCCTTGTCTAGCGCAAAGAGTCTGGTAACCATTTTGAATACGATCTATAGCTTGATCCTGACGATGCGTCCAAAACAATGGACGAAGAATGTACTCTTCGTGTTTCCCGCGATTGTTTTCAACGCACAGCTATTCCACCAGGAGTCATTCATTCGCGTGGCTATTTGCAGTTTGCTTATGACTCTCGCGGCTGGCTGCGTTTACATAATCAACGATATTGTCGATGTCGATTCTGATAGACAGCATCCGAACAAAAGCAAACGACCCATTGCGGCCGGTGATATTTCCATCTCATTCGCGCGTCTTTCCGCGCTTGTGTTAGCCATCGCCGTTCTCTTGCTTTCCTATAGTTTCGATAGACGGCTGGCGCTTCTATTGCTGGCGTATATACTGCTGCAGATCATGTATTCGCTATTTCTCCGAAACGTCGTGTTACTCGACATCTTGGTCGTTACCACTGGTTTCCTGCTGCGGATTGTGGCCGGCGGTCTCGTCATCAATGTGACACTGTCGCCCTGGCTTACCACCGCTGGCGGCTTATTGGCGCTGTTTCTGGTGATCGGGAAACGCCGCCAAGAACTTGCTCTTCTGGGCGACCAAGCGCCTGCTGCCCGTAGTATCTTCCAGCACTATAATCTTGCTCTGCTCGACGATATGATGCGCATTGTCACCACCTGCATCATGATCACATACATTATCTACACTGTCGAGTCGCCTACGTTGATTAAGCACGGCCAGAATCTAGGGCTGATTACTGTGCCGATCGTGATCTATGGT
>JAPOYU010000068.1 GCA_026706395.1 Chloroflexota bacterium | reverse complement strand
AACCCACGAATGAAGGTTTTGCAAACCTCTGCCTTACCACTTGGCCACGTCGCCAGGAGCGTCGCATATTATACTGCGCGGCAGTGCCGATTCAAGGACGAGTTAAGGCGGCTCATCCGTCGGCGACCAGCCGAAGGGCAACTCTTCGTCCAGATTGTCAAACGGGCTGTCGTCATCTGCTGTGCCGGACAAATGTCTGTCCAGCCGGACAGGCGTCGACAGGTCTGCGCCTCGGCGCACCAGTCTCCGCAAGTCACGCGCATAATAGATCGGGTCGCAATTCGACTCATCCATTGCAATTCGCGCGACGCCGCTAGCTAGGGCATCCATAGGAATTGGCGCGACCCGCCCGAGAAAAAGTAAGGACAAAGGTGGTAGCATGCCCAGGGCCGACACCACCCGGTAAAATAGTTGGCGCTTCTGCCCCGGCATATAAATTAGCGGAGCGCGAACGACCACCGCATTCAATCCGACGCGGAACATGAATCGTTCCGCCTTGCGTTTAGAGCGAATGTAGTCCCGGCTAACCCAAGGAGCGCTTGCGCCGCTGATCAGTATCATGCGTTCAACGCCGTCGCTCACGCACATATTCGCAATATTCCGCGCTGATACAAAGTTCAGTCGTTCAAACGATAACCCGCGAGCGGGGTCAGCAATCAGACTGCCAACCGTGTGGATCACGGCCGAATGGTTGCGTGCCTTCCCGCGCAAACTCGCCGGACTCCAGACATCGGCAGTAGACCAGCGCGTCTGCTGCGCCAGTGGCCCCAAATTGTCTTCGCCCCCCGGCCGCACCAACATACTAACCTTGCTGCCCTCCGCCAGCAGTGCCGCGGCGATGTTATCGCCTAAGAACGTAGCACCGCCCGTCACCAGAATACCGCGCGACGATTTCACCGTTGCACTGCCCGCGGCAAAGCTTTCAAGACGTAATCAACGATAAATCGGCTGTCACATTGCTTGCAGCAATCATCGCACCGTTCAGAACGATCTTGAAACATTAGGTTGGACATTATCAGCGACCACAAAGAAGCATGGATAGAATATGTACTGAATCTACACTTATGTCGATTTTAGCCTCTAGGCTGCTCGCGGACAACGCGCTACTTGCCAACCGACGATTTGCTGTATAATGATATGATGTAAGGACACTGGAAAACAATTCAGATACACCTTGCGTGAGTGTCGATTAAAGACCTCTGCTCCCGTCCAATTGCAATTGCTCTAGGACGGAGGCTAGTGGCGAAAGGTTCGGCGGACCCGGCTAGGAGGCGGCAACATCTGGGTTCGTCACTGCGGCTTGCGCTGCTCAGATTACGAGCGTTCAACCGGCTCAATCAGGCTTGGAACGGATTTGTATAAGTTGGCCCACGGGGAGTAGATTGCAAAACATTGATGGCGCTTGCTGAATAGTGCTAGTTGTGGGAAGCCCAGCCATTTGCGCCAAAAGTTCGGCCAAGTCCATAATCCCTGAGTTGTATTGAAGCACTCCGTAATTCTGAATAGCCTTGACCGTAGACTTGTATAAACTGCGGCGTTTTGCATTGGACTCTAGCGATGCCTGTCATTACTGCCTTGGAAGTCCATCGGCGAAAGAAAGAATGCGTCAAGCTCTTCCTCGATGAGAAGTTCGCCATGAACTTGCCGCTGATTGAAGCGGCTCAGTTGCGTCAGGGACAGTTCCTAACCCAGGCCGAGGCCGATGCGCTTGCCGAGGCGGGCCTGTTCCAAAGTGCCTTCGATCGCGCAGTACGTTTCCTTTCCTTCCGCCCGCGCAGCACAGCGGAAGTCCGGCGCTATCTCGCAGACAATGCTATCGAGGAACCCGTTGTCCAAGCTGTAATCGAAGGGCTGCGAGAGCGCGCTTATCTTGACGATCTGGCCTTTGCCAGTTTCTGGCTTGAGAATCGCAGCCGCTTCAAGCCCATGGCTCCCCGCGCGCTGCGCTATGAACTCCGGCAGAAAGGCGTCGACGACGCAGTTATCGATGCCGTATTGTCGGAATTCGATGCAGATGGCGCTGCCTACCGCGCGGCGAAGGGCCGTATTCATCGCTATAGGGGATATACGCGCCAGGTTTTCAGGCGAAAGTTGAGTGGCATGTTGCGTCGTCGAGGTTTCGATAGTGAAACTATCAATGATGTGATCATGCGTTTGCAGCATGAGCTCGACGAATCCGAAGCCGGTTTCTTTGCCAGCGATATGGATGAAAAAATCGCTGGCAAGGCGCCGAATTAAGTTCAGAAAGGAGCAAGGACGTATGTATCCGTTGGATACCGTCGGACAATATGGAAAACATTGGACTTGTACTTGCAATTGCAATCGTTACGGCAGCTTTGGGGGTCGGCGCAGGCTACGTCATCGGCAGCCGCAGGAGTGTTCAGGCGCTGCTGAAAAAGCAGCAGGACGAAGGCCAAAGCGCATTAATTGAGGCGTCCGAAGGCGCGAAGGAGGTCCTCAAGACAGCGGAAACAGAAAAAGCCCAGATCATTGCCGCTGCGGAAGGCGATGCTCGGCAGCGTATAAGTGAGGCGGATGCCAAAATCGCGCGCCGCCGCCGCGATCTCGATGATGAAGATGAACGAGTTCGGCGTCGGCGTAGCGAGTTGGATAAACGAATGGAGCGGCTCGAACAGCGCGATCAGCAACTCAACAAGCGCCAAAGCCGTCTGGACAAAAAGGAAAACGAGCTTCGCAAATCAGAAACCGTAATGATTGAAAAGCTCGAAGTTATCGCGCAGATGACTGTCGACGAAGCTCGCCAACAACTGCTTGATTCAATTGAGCTTGACGCTCGCAACGATATGGCGCGTATCATCCGCCAAGTCGAAGCGGAAGCTCGTGAAACAGCCGACCAGCGCGCCCGCAGCCTCATCGCTATGGCGATTCAGCGTCTTGCTTCCGAGCAAGTAAACGAGATATCGGTCAGCGTGGTGCATCTGCCCAGTGACGACATGAAGGGCCGCATCATTGGTCGCAACGGCCGCAACATCCGCTCCTTCGAATTGGCGACCGGGGTTGATGTAGTCGTTGATGATTCCCCGGAATCGGTCACCATAAGCAGCTTTGATCCGGTTAGGCGCGAAGTCGCCAAACGCACGATGGCCAAACTCGTGGTGGACGGCCGGATTCATCCGGCGCGCATAGAAAAACTGGTGGAAGATACCCGCGCCGAAGTCGAGCAGATTGTGCGGGAGGAAGGTGAACGCGCTGCTTATGAGACGGGGATTCACGGCCTGCATGCCGAAGTGCTAAACCTCTTGGGCCGGCTCAAATTCCGCACCAGCTATGGTCAGAACCAGCATGCGCACGCCATCGAGACAGCGCATATCGCTGGCATGATCGCGATGGAACTGGGTGCCGATGTGAATATCGCTAAAGCAGGCGGTCTAATGCATGACATCGGCAAAGCCATCGACCACAATGTCGAAGGCACACATGCCCAGATTGGGGCGGAATTCGTGAAGCGCTATGGCGGCTCAGACGCCGTTGTGAATTGCATCGCCGCGCATCATCATGAAGTCGAGAAAGAATGCGTCGAAGCCTTTATAGTGGAAGCGGCCGACGCCATCTCCGGCGCCCGCCCCGGCGCCCGGCGCGAAAGTCTCGACTCGTACATCAAGCGTGTCAAACAGTTGGAGGACATCGCCAACGGCTTCGATGGCGTCGACCAAAGTTACGCGCTGCAGGCCGGCCGCGAGATTCGCATTATCGTGCGGCCAGAAGTGGTTGACGACTACTCGTCAATTCAACTGGCGCGCGACATCGCCAAGCAGATTGAAAGCGATATGCAGTATCCCGGCCAGATTAAGGTGAATGTCATTCGCGAGACCCGGCGCGTCGAGTATGCGAAGTAGAGCTACGCTCAATTCGATATTCACTTGCGGTGCGGAAACAGATGTCTTCTGGGGGCGAGCATATGGCTTGCCCTCGTTCTCGCTTGCTTGTCCAAATGACCCTTGGCTCTGGAATTGGCGCTGCTCCAACCCAGCGCGGCCCAAGATAAAAGCCCCTGCCATCTGACAGGGGCTTCTCGATTCTATATCGATGCAAGCGGCTAGCTCGCTACGCGCAGGGTGACCTCTATCTGCATCATCTCGCCATCGCGCAAGACATCAAGCGTCACTTGGTCGCCTGGCTTGTGGAAGTAAATGCGGTTGCGCAGATCTAGCTCCATCGTCACATCTTCACCGGCCACCGCCACGATAACATCGCCGACTTGAATCCCCGCCTTCTCCGCTGGCAATCCCTCAATCACCTCGGCCACGTACGCGCCATGATTGACGCCGCTGCCTTCGAAGTAGGGATTGCCCGGCTCCAACTGCAGGTAACGCACACCTAACGTGACCTGCTTTTCATGCAAGCCAAGCCATTGGGAGCGGTCCTGCTCGACCGGCCCATCCAGACCATAAAGTAGCAGCGGCGCCGCCGATGCCGGCACATCGAATTCAAGCGTTCCACTCGGGCGTTGCACCGTCAACACGATCACGTCATCGGTGAACAGGTCCTTCGCTTCCGCTATCGGCGCGCCGTTTGCGCGGATTATCAAGTCATGGCGGCGAATGCCGGCGGCATATAAGTCATGCGCCGAGCTTATCGCCTGGACTTGAATGAAGCCGTCGCCATAGCCCAAGCCAATGCTGTCGCTGACGTAGGTGTTGGTCAACTCGACTCTTGGATGCGGACGACGGCGTGGCGGGCGACGTCTGCGGTGATCTTCCGTCACCACCTTGATGGTCAGCTCGCGCTCACCGCGAAGTACGACGAAACTGAGTATGTCGCCATCGGTCAAGTCCGAAACCGCAATATCCGCCTCGCCAATGTTTTGGACGGCGTCGCCGTCTATTTCAACGATGTGGTCGTACAATTGGAATCCCGCCGTCGCCACTTCTGTACCGGCCAAAGCGCCCAAGACCAACAGTTGGCCGTCGCACTCGCCGACGAATAAACCAACAGACGCCAGGTCAAGCGGGATGGCGTACTTCTCGTTCTCGAACAGATCTTCCGGGCGCGCCATCAGTGTCAGGTCTTGCTCAAGCGAGTTCCCGTCTCGTTCCAAACTCAATCTGACGGTCGTGCCCGGATCGTGCTTCCAAACCACTTCTCGCACCGTTTCGACCTGTATCGCTTCGCCTTCAACAGCTGTTACCACATCACCCGCTTGGAGTTCGGCGGCTTCGGCCGGTGTATTCGCGATCACGCCGGTTACCAGAAGCCCTTCGTCGACGCCCCAATAACGAATGCCGATGAAGGGTACAACGCTGCTTTCAGTTGCGGAATCGTCCTGCGCAAACACAACCGCAGAACTCAACAAAAGCGCAAAAAGTACGAACAAGCGAATGAGAATGCTCATTTTCTGTTTCATATCAGGTTACCCCTCACTTTCGACAACAGAGTCGGTTTCCAAATGCTCTGAATCCATTACTTTGGCTTACTTTATACGATTTGCCGCGTCACGTCAAACTTTCGGTTCATTTGCCAGTTTTTCTTCTCAGTCTGGTCAAGTTTCTTCCCATTCGCTTAATCGCTCGCGCGCGGAACAGTATGGTTTCCCGTCAATCAATTTCGAGCGCCGATCAGTTCTTGCCGTCTTTCCCACCGAACAACTTCTTGCTTATTGCGCCCCCAAACAGTGTGCCGGCAATCGTATTGTCGAACTGCGGTCCTGGCGTGGAATGCTCATCCCAATCGCCTTTATGTCGGCGATTGATCCATTCCTGATAATCGTCTGCAGCCGCTATCAGGAATGCTTCGATCGCGCCTTCATCTTCGGCTGCCAGGCGGTCCCGCACATCACTGAGTAGCCGCACCAGCTCATCAATGCCGCGGGCGAGCCGTTCGCTATTGGCCAGCCACTCATCGCGCAGCGCGTCCGGATGATGAGTCAGCAGGTAACGCGTGAGTACGTTAAAAGGCGGGTTGGTAAGCCGCTGCGCATCGCCCCAGGCGCTATGGTTCATGGCAGCCGTATATGCCGCGATACTGAGCAGCTGCGGCATCTCCTCGGTAATCGCCGTCAAGCTGTCATGCTCGGCAGGATCTAGAAACGCTGGCTTGCCACCTAGTATTGCCGAAAAATTCACCGCAAGATCGATCGCTTCCCGCATGCAATGTACCGACGGCGTGAGATAAATCACGCTATCTTGCAGATAGTCTTCGCTGGCGTTTTCCGGGTTTAGCTCGTGCTCGAACATGTATGCCGGATTGACCACGGGCGTAAAACCGATCCAATGCTGCTCCGCGCCGAGATACTGCTCCGACCATTTCAACGAAGGTTGCTTGATTACGGCGCTATCCAGCAAAACGACGCCGTCCCGCAGAGAAGGACCGATGAATTCATATCCGCTGCGCAGGTCCTCGTAGGGCAGGTTCATGATGACGAGATCGGCACGCTCCACTGCCGCGTCAGGTTTGCGCTCCACTTTGCTCAACACTTTGAGCTTTCGCGCAGGCTTCTCGAAGTCTTCACGGTTGTCGTAGCCGACGACCTCGAACTGATGCTGACCACCTTTTTCAACATAAGCGCGCAGACGCGCGGCAATGGAAACGCCAAGGCGATCCAGACCAAGTATGGCCACTGTTAGATGTGCCATGCGATGCTCCTGCTTGCTAACACCCTATCGAATCTGAATGCTTGGCCCGCGACCAGTTCCCCTCTCGCGCTTCACCATTTCTCATCACGCGTCTCTCGGTAAATTTGCTTGGCGCGTCACCATACTATAAAGCTTGTCCGGCACTCCAGCAATAGCGCCGGCAGATTGTAGGCGCGAGGCGCCCTCCGCCGACAGGGACAAGGGCCGTCTTTTGCCGCCAGGGGCCTCGGCGGGAGAAGCCGGAAATGATTCGGCATTGTCTGTCAGCGTCATGCCAGGTTCATGCCCGATAAAACTTAGACGAAAAAAGACGGATAAAGTACGGAAAAACACGGATAGAGTACGGAAAATGGTGGACAAAGTACAGAAAATGACGAAAAAAGGATGGTACATAGCAGCATATTTGCCAGTCTCTATCGATACAGTATGAATACAGTGGCATTTTTCGGGCTGAAATAATGGATTTTGGGCGGTATAGTTGTGTTTTGGGTTAGAATCGGCATGTTTTCGGCTTAGATGCTGGCTGGGCGGTTTCGCATTCATCGTGATCATTTTAGCAGAGATCGGCCGGGAAGAGGCGACCAAATGTTCGCGTATGGGGAAATTGACCACCGAGTACGCCGAGTTTATTGAGTTCACCGAGGGCTACCTTCCACAAGGCCGCCGGGCGCGTGGCGAGTTGAACCGGGTGAATGCGCATAGAATGTTTCGGGCGAGCCTTATGCGCAGACGGAAATCCACTCACCATAGCTAAGTTCTTCATACCTAGCATGAGCTGTCCGCCGCTTGCAGCGCTATCAAGAGCGCATAATGATCGTGATCGAGGTAAAGTTTGGCGTCCTCGTGGTGGTTTTCCGCCAGCCAGATTAGGCCCGCGTCGGAGCCGCAGTCGTCTAATATCTCGGCGCTCCATTTTGGGTGGTTCCGCTGCACGGCAAAAGGCGCGCGCCATCTGTTCAAGGACTCGCTTTGACTGAGCCTGTGGCTTAGCCGAGGCGCAAGCTGAAGCAGCAAAACCGCCAGCGTTTTCTGCCAGACCGCCAGATGGTAGCGCGATTTGCCCACGTCGTGAAGCAGGGCCGCCGCAGCGAGCGCCGCCGGCGCGTTTGGCTCCGCTTGAAGCACCGATCGCAAGACATTCAGACTATGTAATTGCTCGGCCCGCGACATGCGTTTGAAGGCGGCGTACTCCCGTTGAGTCAAGTACCGCTGCGCCATGCCGAGGTCGGGCGACGCAGCAAAAGCCAGCAAAGCGCGAAAGCCCTGAGCCAGGCGATGCAGAATCGCGCTCATCGGCCTAGAAGAGGAGGATTTGCAGAATCACGCCGGTTGGCCGTCCGATGAAGAGCCCAAATGGGCTGATTCCACCTGGCGACAGAAACGATAGGAAGATCAGCGCGAAGAAAACGTAGTAACTGGCCATCTGCCAATCGCGCCATTTGAAGGCCGGCCGCATCAAAAACTCCGAAAGCGGACGGACGTTTTGTTGAATGGCCACCGGAATCTGCATGTGAGTCAGCCAGCTGCCGGGCAGCAGGCCTAATACAATGTGCCAGCCATCGATCGGGAACAGCGGAATCAGGTTGAAGACAAAGAGCAGCACATTCCAGAAGACCATGGCATAAAGCAGCGCCGCCAGCAGGACAGCCGGTCCCGTGATAAGCTCGGGCGCGCGATAGGCATAGAAGCCTTCGACGCCAAGCCCGCTTAGCCTCAGCAATAAGGCGAAGAAAACCGCCAGCGCCAAGTTTGACAACGGCCCCGCCGCAACCGCCGCCAGAAAACCTCGACGTGGGTCACGCATGCGATTCGGCGATATCGGCGCGCTGCCGAGGATGCCGAAGCCGATAATCGCGAACATAAGCCAGCCGATCCAATTGATGTGAACCAGCGGGTTCAAGGTCAACCGGCCTTGCAGCTTGGGCGCCTCATCACCCATCTTCCAGGCTACAAAGTTATGCGCGAATTCATGCACAGTCATCGCTAGGCCCAAGACAAGCAAGTTGATCACAATGGTAATTGGATGCAAATTCAAAAGCATGGAAACGTCCCGCCGCTACATTCTCTATTATTCTAATATACTCGATTTAATCGGCTTTTGAGAATTGTTTACGCTAACTTTCGACCTGGCCCGGTTGCCTCCCACTCGGCGCGCGTCGCTTCACATGAATCGACCATCCCGGACGCTTTGCGAATCATGGCTACCAGGCGACCGGACCCGACCACCTGTACCAGCGAGGGCCGCCGATGTACAATTGTGTCAGGATTTCGCGTTTATTGTTGATAGCAAAGGATGGTCGTGGCGGCCAAACGAGTCCTGTTCTTATTCTCTGATACGGGTGGCGGGCATCGTTCCGCATTCCAGGCAATTAGAGACGCGATGGAGATTCGTTTTGGCGATGCCGTCGACTTCGACGCCGTCGATGTCTTGCGCGAATGCAAGTGGCCCCTAAACAAGCAGCCCGAACTTTATCCTCGCGTTGTCAACACCTCGAAGCTGCTCTGGGCGCTTATGTATCACAGTTTCGATGGCAAGCATCAGACCCGCTTGGCGCGCCACCTGATCTATCGCAACAATCGCCGCAACCTGCGCCGCATCGTCGCCGAACATCCAGCCGACGTGGTTGTCTGCACGCATTCGGTCATTGCCAACCCGACCTTTCGCGCCTTCCTTACACTGCCGGAGCGGCCGCCTTTCCTTACGGTAGTCACCGACCTGGTCACCACACCTTCGTTTTGGTATGACCCGCGCGTTGATCACTGCTTTGTACCCACCGAAACCGCCTATCGCCGAGGGCTACGGCTTGGCATGTCGCCGTCCCAAATGCAAATCACCGGATTGCCGGTCAATCCGCATTTCATCAACTCAATGACATCCAAGGAGGACGCCCGCGACGAACTGGGTTTCGACCAGCAACTGCCGGCGGTGCTGATTGTCGCCGGAAGCGAAGGTATGGGGACGATCTTTAAGCTGGTCAAGGCGCTTGATGCACAGCGCTTGGATGCGCAACTCGTTGTGGTCTGCGGGAGAAATACGGTATTGAAAGAAAAGCTGGATAATCGCGCCTGGAACAACATCAAGCATATTTACGGCTATGTCACCAATTATCACGAAATGCCGCGGATTATGGCCGCGAGCGATATTATCGTTACGAAAGCAGGACCCTCGACCATCAGTGAAGCCGCGATAGCCGGCTTGCCGATGATCATTAGCGACCGCATTCCCGGGCAAGAAACCGGGAACGTGCGATTGGTAATCGAAAATGATGCCGGTGTTTATTTGCCCAAAGCGGACAGAGTCGCCGACCACATCGTCGAGTGGCTGGAAGAAGGACCGGAGCGCCTGCAGGAACGTGCCGCCAACGCCAAGCGAATAGCCCGGCCCAACGCCGTATGGGAAATCGCCGATGCCGTCTGGGATTGGGCGAATCGTCCCAAATTCGTCCGTCAAACTGGGAATTGACTAATTCTCGGCACTGCCGCCGATCGTGCCCAAATACACGCTGTCGGCGACTTTGACCGTCCCGCCGTCGTCCAACTGCATCTTCCAGGTACCGCCTATGCCTGCCTGCGTCAGCAGCAGGGCACTGTTGTCTTCGGTGAAGCTTATTGGTCGAACCGGGGCCGACATAGGATAGTTGACCGCCATCTGGCGCGCATTCTCCAGGTCCACCAGTACAATAACGCTGCGTATTTCCTCCTGGTCGGTTGCGTATCCACTGACCTGGGATAAGGCATAGACCGCCAGAGTGCCGTCTAGACTCACGAGGAGGTTGCCGGCTTCGTTGTAATCGCCCAGGGACACCGGCGGCGCCTTGCGTAGCGCGCCCGTTCGCAGTTCATGTATCTCCAGTTCGGGGCCGGCTGAATCACCGCCTGCAACAAGACGAAGCATGAAATCATTGCCGAAGCCAACCGCGCAATAACATGTTTCCTCACCCGGCAGCGCGCTCGTGACAACATTCTTCCCGCCATAATCAAGCGCGAAAAGTCCGGACCGCCGTGTATAGGTCCCCGCTTCTTGTGTGCCGTCGGCGTGTACCTCAAGATAGAATGTCTCGCTGTTCCCGGCGAACGCCACCGGGACCAGGCGGATTCCTTGCCTCGGTCCGTAGACCAGCAACTCTCGAATCTCCGTGCCCGCAGCGTCAGCGACCTTGAGCGTCGTGGTCAATAGGTTGTCGTCGCTCTTGTGGCTGTTCGCCCATGCGATTCGCCGGCCATCACCTGAAACCGCCCAATCAATGCGAAAGTCGCCACTGTCCATCGCCACGAAAGAGTGATCGCGAATGATGCCGTCCGGCTTGACTAGTTTGACCTGCTGCTCAGCGTGATCAAAATAAAGGACAGCGCCCCCAACGAGCGTATACCGTTCGCCTGCTGTGACCACCCCAATGCTCTCGCCAGTCAGCAGGTCGATAAAGATGACGACTGTCTCAATCGGATTCTCCGCGCCCCGCTGGATAAATACATCCCAGCTCTGGCTTGATACCCCCGGGCGCAACTCGTCCTGCCCGCTTGCTAAAACGGCGGACAGCAACATGGCGATGGCTAGCAGCAGATGTTTCATTTTGCAACCGGAAGATGCTGTGGCTGACATCGATTATAGGATTATCTCTGTCCTGCGGCAATTGGGGCCCGACCTTGTTCCATAAACGTGAAAGCCCCGCATTTGCGAGGCTTTTTTGGGAGGCAAGTGGCGCGCCTTAACTTTGATTTTTCTGGCGTTGAAGCCGCCGTTGCTGCCAGGCGACGGCATCGCGGTTCTTCTTCTCGGCCAGAAAGCGCTCGATCCGCGCCTCTTCCATTAGCTCCTGCAACCGTTGCCGCTGCAACTGTGGCGCGAGGAAGGTCAAGTCTTGCATTATGGTTCTCCTTGATACTGAGCACGCTAGCTCACTAGGATAACAGATTCAGATATTCTGCACAGGGCAGACACGAAGAAATTTATGCTATATATACAAAGTCACACATTTAGTCCAAAAGGCGCGTTTGCGAATTCGCGTCATGGTTTTCTCCGTTAAGCCTCACTACAATTGATCGCCAGTCAACCGATGGGAGTAGACCTTTGACATCCGTCACGATTCAAGATATCAAGCTTCACGTCATCGCGCTCCCGCTCGTCGAACTCTTGCGGACAAGCTTCGGCGCGGAGCCATACAAGACCGCTATTATTGTAGAAGCTATGAGCCGAGCAGGTCTTACCGGTTGGGGTGAAATCCCGGTGAAGACCAAACCGTCCTACGGCGCCGAAACCGTGCTGACTGCTTTGCACGTCGCCCGCGATTTTATCCTTCCTAAACTTCGCGGGGAGAGCCTGTCGTCGCCCTCGGAAGTTCCTGAACTCTTGACCTCGATACGCGGCAATCACCATGCTCGCGCCGGTGTAGAAGCCGCCGTTTGGGACCTCATGGCCAAGGCGAATGACATGCGCTTGGCGGACTACTTCGCTGCGCAGTTGTCTCCGGGCAATGCCCCTCGCAACTCAGTTTCTGTTGGCGTCAGCATCGGCATACAGGACTCATTGGAGTCCCAGGTTGCGCTCGTCAAGAAGCGGCTGGACGAAGGCTACACGCGGATAAAACTCAAGATTGCGCCTGGCTGGGACGTGGAAGTCGCCCGCGCCATCCGCCAGCGCTTTCCTGATATCCTGCTCATGCTGGATGCAAACAGCGCCTACACTTTGGACGACGCCGAGCGCCTAAAACAGCTCGACCAATTCGACCTGCTCATGATCGAGCAGCCTCTGGCTTATGCTGACATATACGAACACAGCCTATTGCAGCCACAACTGCGCACGCCAATCTGCCTCGACGAAAGCATCTATTCAGCCCACGATTGGCAGATAGCCTTGCGGCTTGGCGCTGGCAGGATCCTGAATCTCAAACCCGCGCGCGTCGGCGGATTTACGGAAAGCCTCAAGATCTATCAACTCTGCGCCGAGACTCAAACGCCGCTTTGGGTCGGCGGCATGCTCGAGACCGGTATCGGACGCGCCGCCAATCTTTCCTTGGCCGCGCTTCCCGCTGTGAACCTTCCCAGCGATATCTCCGCCACCGACCGCTACTTCAATCCCGATATCACCGAACCACCTTTTATCCTGGAGCAGGGCAGCTGCATCAGCCCGCCTGGTGGCCATGGTATCGGCGTTGAGGTGCAGCGCGATAGACTGGCCGAAGCGGAATCGCGCTGGCGCGAGGTCAATCCCTTCGCGCAGTTCTGAGGCTAATACGGGCAATCATAGCTCACCTTTGGCCGCTGTTCTCGCGGCGACCCATCCAACTCAAAGGTCATGACCGAAGCCGTCGCCGGATACTCGACAGGCAGCGCGTAGTCCAGCAGCCGATCTTTCATGAGCGCCTCTGGCATTTCTCCTTGCGCATGAAGCCACGGGAAAACCAATATATCCCCGTGTGCTACCGCGAGGACGGATTCTCCCCGATGTCTTCTTAGCGTATCATCGAAAAAGTCCAGTATACGTTCCAGTACGCCGGCGGGCACTTCGTACGGCGGCTCGTTGCCGGTATACAGATCCCAGCCCTTCGCGGCCAGTTTGGCGGTAGCTTGGCCTTCGTAGGGCGTAAACACCTCGATTATCCGCTCATCTTCCCGTGGCGACAGTCCTCCCAGATGCTCAGCCACAATGGTAGCCGTCTGTATCGCGCGCTCCATCGGGCTGCAATAGATTGCCGAAATGTTCTTGTCCGCCAGCCATCGGCCAGCCGCCTGAGCCTGGGCGATGCCTTCGTCGCTCAGAAAATATCCGGAAAGTCGTCCATAAAGTATATTGTCGGGATTGTGGACCTGTCCGTGCCGCATCAAGTGGATTGTCGTCGTCACCGTCGACTCCGAATAGAGCTGGGATATCGCGCTTAAAAGAAGTCTATCATTGCCGCGACGCGCCTGCAAAGACGCGCTTCCGCCAGTATTGCGGCTTACCTTCCGCGCTCTCCTAACTTAACATGGGCTAAGTCCATCGTAAAGTGAACTTGGACGCCTGCCACTTGAAAATCCAGCATTGGGCTTTTGACCGCCGTCTTCTCACCATCCTTTTGATCGTATTCGTGCAGATGATCGGCGCTTCGATGGTGCATCCGATCCTGCCGCTCTTCGCCCAGAGCGAATTCAGTATGGAACCGCAGGCGATCACACTGCTCCTGACCGCCTTCTTTGGGGCGCAGTTCCTTGCCGGTCCTTTCATCGGCCGCTGGTCGGACCGGCGCGGACGTCTTCCCGTGCTGCTGATCAGCCAGGTCGGCACTGTCTTCGCCTTCTTGATGATCGGCTTTTCGCAATCAGTCGCCCTGCTCTTTTCCGCGCGCATTCTCGATGGCATCACCGGCGGCAACATCGTCGTGGCGATGGCTTATGTCACCGACATCATGCCGGAGTCCAAGCGCACCCAAGCGCTTGGCTATGTGATGGCGGCTTTCGGACTGGGTTTCATCGTCGGTCCCGCAATGGGCGGTGTATTGGCCAGCGAGCTCGGCCCGCGTGTGCCGTTCATTGTCGCCGCGGCCGCCGCATTCATAACTGTCATGATTACCTGGCTAACGCTTGAAGAAACCTTGTCGCCCGAAGATCAAGCGCGCAATCGCGGGGACGCTCGCGCCCGGATAGATCCTGCCACGCTAATGACAAACGTGCCCTTAATGGCGGTCATGTGCATTACTTTCGTCGGTCGCTTCGGTTTCGGCCTTTTGATCGGCACTTTCGCCCTTTTCGCTGAAGAAGTCCTCTTCGCCGGTTACGACCTTGCCGCCGTCAGCCTCGGCGTGGGCCTGTTGCTCATGCTGGTCGGCGTCGGTCAATTCTTCACTCAGATCCTGCTCCTGCCCGCGGCGATCAATCGCGTGAATGATCCCGCCATAGTGCTGCTCGGTTCCATTGCGCGCGCGCTTGCCCTGTTTATTTTGGCTGTGGCTGCCGGACCATATCTCGCCGGGCTCAGCATGGCGCTATTTGCGGTCGGCAGCGGACTTCTTATGCCGGCACTGCAGTCTTTAGTGACGAAAACCGTTTCCCAGGCGCTGCGCGGCGCGATCCTCGGTGTGCATCAGTCGGTGATGAACCTGGCCGTCATTCTCTCGACGGCCGTCTCCGGCGTGTTGTTTGCGTTCGATCCCACCTTGCCGAATTGGCTTGGCGCTATACTCTATAGTCTCTCGCTTGCGCCGGGCATATTACTCTGGTTATGGGCGCGCAATAACGCGATAGAGGAAGGCGCTGGCGTGGTGGTATCCACCCAATGAAAAACCGCTATGCAATAGATGGCAGTTGGGCTAATCCTGTCGGGGCGGCGGGATTTGAACCCACGACCTCACCGACCCGAACGGTGCGCG
>JAPOYU010000134.1 GCA_026706395.1 Chloroflexota bacterium | reverse complement strand
GCATCTTTTTGCGTCGTAGTGACAGACAGGACACAGACAATGGCAAAATATTTCCGGTTTCGCTCGCCGAGAACGGCAGCAGTGACCCATCGCCCTTGTCGCTTTCGGCGGTCAATGTCGCAGGTACAATTACCGGCGCTTTTTATGAAGTATCGGACAAGCCTTGCACATTCTGCTGGGTTCAGAGCGTGATATGACTGACTTCCCTCTACTCAAGGACATGATCGACCGGCAGTTGCTTGAGCGGATTGCTGATCGAATTGCGGTCGTTCATCCGGCATTTGACCGCGACGGTTTTCTAACGGCGGTGATGGCGGAATTGGAAAGCCTGGAACTCAAGCAGCGTTTCGCCTGGATCGCCGACAAATTGCGCGAATACTTGCCGGACGATTATCCGACGGCGCTGGACATATTGCTGCGCATACTGGATGACGCGGATGGCCGCTTTGAGCCGATTGAAGACGCTGGATTTCGCCTGCTGCCGATACCGACTTTCGTCTACCGGCACGGGCTGGATCACCTTGAAGCGTCGCTGGACGCGATGGTTGTGATTACGCGGCATACATCATGCGAGGGGGCGATTCGTCCCTATATCATCCAATATCCGCAGGCGACGCTGGCGCGCCTGCATCAATGGGCGTTGGATGACAACGAGCACGTGCGCCGCCTGGTCAGCGAAGGCAGCCGCCCGCGTTTGCCCTGGTGGCCGCAACTGACTGACCTGATCGCCGATCCATCGCCGTCGCTGGCGCTGCTGGAGCGCCTGAAAGATGATCCGTCCCTGTACGTTCGGCGCTCGGTAGCGAATCATCTGAATGATATCGGCAAGGATCATCCGGAACTGCTGTTGGAGCGGATGGAAGCCTGGTCGCGGGGCGCGAGCAAAGAGCGGCTCTGGCTGATCAATCATGCGCTGCGGACGCTGGTCAAACAGGGTAGCGCGCGGGCGCTGGCGATCCTGGGTTTTGGCGAGGCGGAAGTCGAATTGAACGCGCTGGAGTTGACGCCGGCGGTATTGCAGTTTGGCGCTGAACTGGAATTCTCGTTTGAATTGCGAAACTGCGGAGATGAAACGCAGAACTTGCTGGTCGATTTTCTGATGCATTTCCTCAAAGCGAACGGGGCGACCGCGCCGAAAGTATTCAAGCTGAAGAAGTTGAGCCTGGCGCCCGGAGAGGCGGTTTCGATCGAGAAGAAAATGGCGATCCGACCGATATCGACGCGCAAGTATTATCCCGGGCGGCAGCGGCTGGAGATTCAGGTCAACGGACGGATACTTGGCGGCGCCGACTTTGAACTTGTGATGGACTAGCCACAAGGTTACACTCGGCGAAACAATGCTCTCGGAGAGTGACCGTATGCCCGCCCCAGCCTCAGATCTCTTCATCCCCCTGCCCCTCGACAACGGATACAACTGCGACCGTGAGACGCTGGACGAGAGCCTCAAGCTTCGGGGAGACGACGCCTATGGCGACTGCGCGTATCGCGGGATTCCATTTGAGTTTGGCGCTGCCGGCCAGCCCAACGCGATCCTGCTCGATGGCGGCGAAGTCAGCGTAGCGGCCGGCGACAGGCGAGCAACCTACGTCGTCTTCGCGCATATCGTCGAGGATCGCGCGCTGACGCTGACGCCCGACCTCAAAGACTTTCAAGGTCCGCAGCATCACGAGGGCGCGACGCCGGGCAATGATCTTGGCGATCTGGTGGCGGAGTATCAGCTGCACTATGCCGATGGCAGCGTTGCAGCCCTGCCGATTCGGCGGCGCTTCGCCATCCAGCAGGCGCGCATCGATTGGGGCGCGAGCGCCTTCGCGGCTGTGCCCCATCAGCAGGACAGGGTCAGAGGCAGCACGGCGGAAGCATTCGCGCTGGGACGAAAGCCGGAAACCGATTATGGATACGGCGAAACCCGCCATAGCAGCGGACGGGATGCCGCGGCGGAGCATATTTGGCTGTATGCGCTGCCCAACCCGCAGCCGGACAAAGCGATACGCCAGATTCGACTGGTTGGGAAAGACGAGCGCGCGCTGATCTACGGCATCAGTACGACCCAAGTCGAGGCGCATCCGCTGAGAGCGCGGACGCGGCGAAAACTTCCCTTGGAGCTGCCCGAAGGCGTTCGCTTCAACGCTATCGGCGAGTTGGACGGCGTCGATATCGACTTGGGCACTGTGATATCGGCGCGGGCGCAACTGGAATACGATCGGGCTGACTGGTTCGGCGATGCGACGAATGTGCAGCCAGTACGTTCGGAGAAGGTGGCGATCATCGAGTATGCGGCGCATCCGCAGGCGAGGCTCTACCTGCAGCGCGAGGATGGCGAATTGGTCGCATGCGATTTGAGCGGAGCCGATGGCTGGTCGGTGTGGGTATCGGAAGCTCGGCAGTTGCTGCGCGTCAGAGTGGTTGACGCGAGCGGGCGCGAGGTCGCCGTGCGGATACACTTTCACGGCCCGCACGGAGAGTATCTGCCGCCGCGGGGCAATCATCGCAAGGTCAACGGCAACTGGTTCGAGGATAACTACGGCGAGTTCGTCAATTCGCTGAATCAATACGCCTATATTCATGGGTCTTGCGAGCTGGAAGCGCCGCTGGGCGAGGTTTTCGTCGAGATCAGTCGCGGCTACGAGATCAAGCCGATCCGCACAAGTATTGAAGTCAGTCCGGAGACGGACGAAGTCACCTTCACGCTGGACAAGCTGCTTGATTGGGGCGAGCGCGGCTGGGTATCGGCCGATACGCACGTGCATTTCCTCAGTCCGCAGACGGCCTGGCTGGAGGGAGCGGCTGAAGGCGTCAACGTCGTCAATCTGCTGGCGAGCCAGTGGGGCGAGATGTTCAGCAATGTCAGCGATTTCGATGGACGCACCACTATCGGCGCGAAGGAGTTCGGCGGAGACGGCGAGTTTCTGGTGCGGGTTGGCACGGAGAATCGCATGCAGGTTCTGGGTCATATCTCGCTGCTGGGTTATGCCGGCGCGATGATCCATCCGCTTTGCAGCGGCGGGCCGTCGGAGTCGGCGATAGGCGATGCGCTGGAAGTCAGCATGGCGGAATGGGCGCAACGCTGCATCGACCAGGGCGGTCTGGTCGTCCTGCCGCACGCGCCGAACCCGCAGCTGGAGCGCGCTGCCGACATCGTTCTCGGGCTGGTGCATGCCATCGAGATGATGACCTTCAACCCCATCAACTGGCAGATCACACCCTACGGACTGCTGGACTGGTATCGCTATCTCAATCTTGGCTATCAGATTCCGGTGGTCGGCGGTTCGGACAAGATGAGCGCTGATTCTCTGCTGGGCGGCATCCGCACCTATGCCCATCTGGGCGGGCGGGAGTTCAGTTATGAGAACTGGATGGCGGCGGTCAAGGCGGGCAATACCTTTGTGACGGTGGGACCGCTGCTGGAGCTGGCGGTGGAGGGATTGGCGCCCGGCAGCCAACTGGATTTGCCGGCCGGCGGCGGCAGGGTCAATGTCGCTTGGCGCGTAGCTTCGGCGGCTCTGCCGATAGACAAGGTGGAAGTCGTCGTCGGTGGCTACGCCGTCGAGGATCAGTCGGTTGGCGGTGCGTTAATGGCGGAAGGAAGCTGCCAACTGAATATCGGCGAATCGACCTGGATCGCTCTGCGGGTTCGCGGCAGCCATGCCGGTCGGGATGGCGAGATCGCAGCGCACAGCAGTTGCGTCCAGGCGCGTGTTGATGGGCAGCGTCCCTTCAAGCGCGAGGACGCGATGGCGGTGCTGGAGCAGATCGAAGGCGCGCTGGCTTATGTCGATACGCTGGCGCCGCGCCCGGAAGCGCAACGCTACAAGCAGATCCGCGCGGCAATCGAAGCGGCGCACAATCGCCTGCACCATTTGATGCACCGGCAGGGCATCTACCACCAGCACAATCCGCTTCATGAGCATGGGGAGCATTGATGTGTCACTACAGTGTCACAGAGAAAACGTGGCGAATAATCAACTGCGGTTATCGGCCGTGGGCTCGACGATGACGTTGACGAATTCGAACTTCTGCTTGTTGCGGTACTGGTTATTCTCGGCGTGATTGACTTCGACGAGAGTGACTTGGGTCCCAAGGCTTTCGAGCACGAACTTGGTATGCCACTCGCCGGATTGCTGCACATTCCGCAGGTAGATCAGCCGGCATTTGGGATCCATCAGCCGCAGCCTGAATTTAGCCCAGCCGTACCTCATGCCGCTGAGATTATCGAGCAGGGTCTTGCGTTCAGCTTCATTGAGATATGCCATGTCCGATCCTCGTTCGCCGGTCGCGCCTAAATCTGCGATAATTGTAGCGGTCGAGACGGCCTGCCACAACACTCGATGACGAGACGGATGATGCAGACGCACACAGTCAGTGAGATTACGGGATACATCCACGAGCTCTTCGATGCGGATGAAATCCTGGCGGATATTTGGGTGCGCGGCGAGGTTTCCAACTTGACCAAAGCGCGCTCGGGTCATTGGTATTTCACCATTAAGGATGCCGATGCGCAGTTGCGCTGCGTCATGTTTCGCGGGGCGGCGCGGACCGTGCGCGTCGATGTGCGGGCGGGGGACGAAATACTGGTGCACGGGCGCATCAGCGTTTACGACGCGCGCGGCGAGTACCAGCTCTATGCCGATGCGATCGAGGCGGTGGGCGGCGTCGGCGACCTGCACATGCAGTTTGAAGCGCTGAAGGCGAAGCTGGACGCCGAGGGGCTGTTTGATCCCGGGCGGAAGCGAGCCATACCGGCCTTTCCGCGGCAAATCGGCGTGGTCACCTCGCCGACGGCGGCGGCCTGGCAGGACATAAATAATGTATTGCAGCGGCGTTTTCCGCTTGTGGAGCTCATCCTCAGCCCGACGCTGGTGCAAGGGGCGGAGGCGCCGGCGCAGATCGTACGGGCGCTGGAGCGGCTCAACCGGGATACGACCGTCGACCTGATAATCGTGTCGCGGGGCGGCGGCTCGCTGGAAGACCTATGGTGCTTCAATGACGAGGCTGTAGCGCGAGCTGCCGCGGAAAGTCGCATCCCGATAATCAGCGGCATCGGGCATGAAATCGACTTCACAATCGTCGACTTCGTGGCGGACTTGCGCGCGCCAACGCCATCGGCGGCCGCCGAACTGGCGACGCCCAATCGGGATGATCTGCTGCTGGATTTGGACCGGCTGCGGAGCGGTTTGAGCGCGATCTTGAGCAGCGCATTGGCCGAACGCGCGCGTGATCTGGGACATTTGCAAAGTTCACTGCGAATTGTCACGCCGTTGAAGGCGGTACAATCGGCGGAACGCGCGATCCATGATTTTCGACTGCGGCTGCGGCGGGCGGCTCACCGTCAACTTGAGCAGCTCGGCGAGCGGCTCTCGAACCGGCAGCAGGCGCTGGAAGCCGCCAGCCCGGCGCAAATCCTGGCGCGCGGCTACGCCCTGGTGAGCGATGAGTCCGGGAATATCATCCGGGGGGCGGCCCAGGTCAGCAAGGATCAGCGATTGAACGTACAATTGGCAAGAGATCGGATCAAGGTCAGGGTCGACGACTGATGGACGACATTGCGAAACTCAGCTACGAAGCGGCATATCAGCAATTGGAAGCGCTGGTGGCGCAGATGGAAAGCGGCGCGCTGCCGCTGGAAGAGTCTGTTAAGCTGTATGAGCGCGGTCAGCGACTATCAGCCCATTGTCAGGCGCTGCTGGAAGAGGCCGAGCTCAAGATCAAATTGGTGGACGAAGCCGGGCTGGACGGCTAGCGGCGCAGCCTCGAAGATAACACAAGATGATTGACCTGGAAAAACTCCCGAACCGGGCGGAAAAGAATATATCCATGCGCGTCAAGAGCGCGGCCGAGCGAGCCCTGCGGCAAGGGCATCCCTGGGTCTATGAAGACGCGATCGTCAAGCAGAGCCATTTGGGCAGCTCCGGCGACCTGGCCGTCATTTACGACCGCGACAAGAATAATTTTCTGGCGGTGGGCTTGTATGACCCGCTTTCGCCGATTCGAATCAAGGTATTGCACGCGCTGCAGCCGATACGGATCAATCAGGGCTTCTTCGCCGACAAGCTGCGCGCGGCGCAAGCGAAACGGAAGCCGCTGATAAACACGGAGACGACCGGCTATCGACTGGTCTACGGCGAGAGCGATGGCTTCCCGGCGCTGGTGCTCGACCGCTACGGCGATACGCTTGTGCTGAAGCTGTACACCACGGCCTGGATCCCGCACTTGCGCGCGCTGATACCGGCATTGCGGGAATCGATCGTCTTCGACTCGCTCGTGCTGCGTTTGAGCCGGACGCTGCAATCGGACCAGCTCAATGTCGCCAAGTTGTACGGCCTGCATGATGGCCAGCAGCTTATCGGCGAGGAATTCGACGGGCAAGTTCAATTCGTTGAGAACGGCTTGCTTTTTCAAGCGGATGTTGTGAATGGGCAAAAGACCGGCTTCTTCTTCGACCAGCGCGACAATCGGCAGAAGGTGCGTGAACTGGCGAAGGGTCTGCGCGTGCTGGATGTGTTCTGCTATTCTGGCGGATTCTCGGTTTATGCGCTTGCGGGCGGGGCGCGCTCGGTGACGGCCCTGGATGCGAGCGAGCCGGCGCTTGCCGCCTTGAAGACGAACCTGAAACTCAACGGCTACGACGCCGACAAAGTCGATGTCATCGCTTCAGACGCTTTCGCCGGTATGCGGAAGCTCATCCACTCGAATCGCAAGTTCAACATGGTGATCGTCGATCCGCCGGCTTTCGCCAACAGCCGCGCCAACATGCGGAACGCCGTGCTGGCTTATCGCCGTTTGGTCGAGATGGCGCTGCACTTGCTGGCCGATGATGGCCTGCTGGTGATGGCGTCCTGTTCCAGCCGCATCAAGGCCGAGATGTTCTTCCAACTGGTGACGCGCTCGGCTACTGTTTCCGGCTATCAGCTGGACGAGATCGCCCGCACTTCCCACGCGCTGGATCATCCCGTCGGCTTCCCCGAGGCGGAATATCTCAAAGCGCTGTTTGCGCGGGTTAAGACTTAAGTCTATTGCGCGTCGCGGCGCATCAGACTGAAGCTCTGGCTGGTGGGGCCGGTCGGCGGCTGCGTCGCCAGGAAGAGCGCCAGCGGGACGACATCGGCCGGCTGCTTGAACCACTCGAGGCTCAGCGCCGAATCGGCCGGGCGTTCCCCATCGGTCAGGATCGCCGTATCGACCAGGCCCGGAATCAGCTCGTTGACGCAGATGCCGTAGGGACGCAGTTCATCCGCCAGCACGCGTATGAACATCCAGACGCCGGCTTTGGCAGCGCTGTAGGCGGAACCGGCGTTGCCCGCGCGATGCCCCATGCCCGAGCCGATGACGATGATATGCCCGCCCTTGGCCTTCAGGTCGGGGATGGCGTACTTGCAGGTGTAATAGACGCCGAGCAAGTTGACTTTGATGGTGTAGTCCCAGCCGTCGATTTCGCTTTCATCGACCGGGCGCCGCTCGAAATTGCCGCCGGCATTGGCGACGACGATGTCGACGCCGCCACAATGGGCGCGGGTCTGCGCGTAGAGATTCCGCAGGTCGGCCGCCTCTGTCACATCACAGCGCAGGGCGATGGCATCGCCGCCAACGGCCCGGATGCTCCCCACGGTTTCGTCCAGTTCCGATTGCGTACGCGCGGCGCAGACGACTTTGGCGCCCTGCTCCGCGAAGCCAATGGCGAGACCGCGGCCAATGCCACGCCCGGCGCCGGTGATGACGGCCACTTTCGAATCCAGCTGTCCGCTCATATTCCGCACTCTCTATCGTTTGACAATTTTTATGCCTCGGCTGACAAGCGGCGCGAGAAGTCCGCGCGTCTCGCTCAAGCCCAAGAGATAATCAACGCCGAAAAAGACAAGGCCGCCACAGACTATACCGACAGCAGCGGCATGCCAGCCGCCATTTGGCAGCGCCGCTACCAGCAGCGAGACGGCAGCGGCCATCAGCAGAGACAGCAGCAGGCTGCCCCCGGCGCTGAGCGCGACGCCGCGATCGTAACTGCGGGAAGCGGCATTCAGCTCATTCAAACGCCGGCGCAAGAGCCACCAAAGGATCAGCGCTTCTACGATGGTCGTCAGCGCGTTGGCCAATGCCAAGCCGGCGAAGGGACCGCGGGGAAGGCTGTCCGGGTCCCCGATGAATTGGATGAAGACGAAGTTCAGGACGATATTGCTGAGCATGGCGCAGGCGCCGGCGATGACCGGCGTCGAGGTGTCTTCGAGGGCGTAAAAGGCGCGCGAGAGGACTTCGAGGAGGGCGAAACCGCCGATGCCGAGGGCGTAGAAGCTCAGCGCCCAGGCGACCGCACCGGTGCTTTCGCCGGTCCAAGCGCCGCGCTGCAGGAGGCTGACAAGCGGCTCGCCCAGGACGATAAGCAGCGCCGACGCCGGGAAGGACAAGTAGAGCACATTGCGCATTGCCGCCGCCAGTCGATCGCGAAATCCGGCGATGTCCCCTTTCGCTCGCAGCGCCGCCAGCGTAGGAAACACGGCCGAGGCCTGGCTCTGGCCGATCATGCCGAGGACGAAGAAACAGAGCATGAAGGCGTAGCGGAGGGCGACGACGCTGCCATCAACCATGCCGCTGGCGAAGCGAATATTAACGTAGAAGTTGATCTGAACGACAGCCAAGCCCAGCACGCGCGGACCCATAAGGCGTATCACATCCGTCACGCCGGGAACGCGAGTGGAGAGCAGAAAGCGGAGACGAGCGCGAATCTTGAAGAGACCGGGCAATTGCACGAGAAGGTGCAAGACCGCGCTCAAAACGGCGCCGTATGCCAGTCCCATGACGTTCAGGTCGCCCACTTGGCCGACATTGGCATGTGGCGGCAGGGCCGGCGCAATGACGAGCGCGCCGATGATGATGCCGATGTTGTTCATGCTGATGGCGATAGCGGGCAACCAAAAAGCGGCGTAGGACTGCAATATGCCCATGATCAGCCCGCTGATGCTGAAGACGAGGGGTGTGATCATCATCAGTCGCACCATTTCCACCACGAGCTGCTGCTGTTGCGGCGGCCGATCGGTGAAAAGGAGATGCCCCACCAATTGCGGCGCGAACACCGCGACAAGCAGCCCAAACAAGGCGGCGCTGGCGGCTGAGAGCGTCATCACAGCGCTGGCGAGGCGCCAGGCTTGCTCGCTGTCCTGCTCGCGAAAGCGGGCGAAAACCGGGATGAAGGAGGAGCCGAGCGCGCCGCCCGCCACCAGTACGAAGACCGTCTCGGGGAGCTGCTGCGCGGCGGCGAAGGCATCGTTGGCGGCGCCGGTGCCGAATTGAGCGCCGACCACGGCGATCCGCAGCAAGCCGAGCGCGCCGCTGGCGAGGAAACCGGCCAGCACGATCAGCGCTTTTTCGATGACTTGGCGATTGTCCAGCGCTGTGTTCGCGCTTGTACTCATCGCTGCTCCCACATGCCGGGGCCTTTGGATTGCCACTTGGCAGGGCCGCCGACATCTTTATAATATACGGGTTCAGTCAATGGAAAACGCTGTGCAAGAAGCAGTTGCAGCGAATGAGGAAGGCAAGATGCAAGTTATTTTGCTTCAGGACTTATACAAGCACGGGGTCGCCGGCGAGGTGGTCAAAGTCGCCGACGGATTCGCGCGCAATTACCTGATCCCGAACAAGTTGGCGATCCAGGCGACGTCCGCCGCCCTGAAACAGACGGAAACGATCCGCCAAAATGTCGAGGCGCGCAAGGCGCAATACAACAATATGCTTAACGATTTGGCGCGCCAGATAGACGGCGTTGAGCTGATCTTCGGCCGGCGAGCGGCTTCGACCGGCAAGCTCTTCGGCTCGGTGACCACGCAGGAAATCGCCGACGAGTTGGACCGCGTGACCGGTGTGGACATCAATCGGCGCCGCATCAGCCAGCAGTCTTTGCGCGAAGTGGGAACGCACCAAGTGCCCGTGCGCCTGGGCAATGAGATGCCGCCGGTATTGACGGTCACGATCGTGCCGGAAGACGAACTGCCGGAGTTCCTCGCAGCCCGTGAGCGTGGCGAGGAGGTCAGAGCGGAAGACTTGCTGGCGGAGGGCTTCCGCTACCAAACATCAGCTGATGAAGGGTCCGCTGACGAAGCTGGCGCAGAAACCGTTGACGAAGCTGCCGAAGAGAGCGCCATTGAAGACGCGGTGGAGGAAGCTGAAGCCGAACGAGTCATGGAGTAAACCGCAGCATATCGCCGCCCAACCTTAGCATCTGAGCAACTATTACATAACCCTGACAGTTACAGGTTATACTGGACTGTCAGGGTTATCTTTATTATCAAAACGCGTTTTGCGTTAGCCGAGCGAGTTTGATACTCTTTTTTATCAAACCGCTTTTCGCGGTAGCCGGGCGAGTTTGATATTTTGTGTGAGCGCGGTAGCCCTTATCGCCGGTTACGCGCCGAGCGGCTGTGTCAGCGCGGTAGCCAGTGCCGCCGGTTACGCCCCGAGCGGCTGATTCAAGGTCTTCATAACGGATGGATCCCTACTCCCTCGGACAAATCCTGCGGGAAGCGCGCGAAACCAAAGAACTCGAAGTCGCGGATGTCGTCGCCAGACTGCGAATCCGCCAGCCGATCCTGGAGAATTTCGAGGCGGGCGACTTCGATATCAGCGGCGTGCCGGAGATACAAGTTCGCGGTCTGCTGCGGATATACGCCCGTCACCTGGAGTTGGATGAGGAAGAAGTCCTGCAGCTCTATGCGCAGATGCGCGCCGTACAGGAGAAAGGCAGGCGCGGACGACGCAGGCGGCGGAGGCAGCCTGAACCGATCGAGGAGACTTTCAGTTCCACCCAGCCGCTGCAGGAGTACGAAGAGGCTGACAGGCGACGAAGCGGCTGCCGCGGCTTCCTCCGTTTGCTTCTGCTGCTGCTGTTTTCGGCGGCCGCCATCGCCGTCATCATCTTCGTCACCGTCGAGTTGATCGGCATCGAGGCATTCCTTCAGCCGAGTCACACGCCGGAGTCAGCCGGCATAGCGCCCACGGAGACGGTCGCAGCGCCACCAAGCGAGATACCGCTTTTGAGCAGCCCGACCCTGCCGGCGGGGCGCGCGCAATACACCGGCGCGGGCATCCTAGTCAGCGTGCTGGTGACGCAGCGAAGCTGGATCAGCATTCAAAGCGATGGCGGCAACGTCTACGAGGGCATAGCCGATGCCGATACTTTGCTCGAGTACAGCGCCGAGACCGAGGTGACGCTGAGCGCGGCCAATGCGCTGGCGCTGGATGTGATTTGGAACGGTCAGCGGCAGGGTGTAATCGGCGAGCGAGGACAGCGCGTGGACATTCGCTTCACCGTCGATCAAGCCATCATCACCTTGGGTCCGGGCGGGGAGCCGACAACTGTCTCGCCGACGGAGGTCGAGGATGCGGTCGAAGTCGCGGCCGAGCCTGTCGCCACGCAGTCTGAGGCAGTTGCGCCAAGTCCGCTGCCGGTGGAGACGACCGTTCCGACCCGCTTGCCGACGACAATCCCGACGGTGACGCCGCTGCCGACCGATACGCCGCGACCAACCGCCGCGCCAACCGAGGCGGAGCCGGCCGATCCGACGGCTATCTTGCCGCCGCGGGTGACGCAGGTGGGCTTGCCGCCGACGAAACCAGGCGCTTAGCAGCCCGGCTTGTACAATGGATGTGGACTCGCGGAATCGTGGAGGCTCTCGTATCCTTCACGCTATCAGTTGGAGAGGAATCGGGGACAATGCGAAATGGATTTTGACCTGAATGTTGAGTTCAATTATGACGCTTTCGAACAAGCAACGTATGAGGCGGCGCGCGTGATCTTTCCCATGTTGCAGCGGGAAAGGAGCGACGAAACATTCTACACGTTTAACTTCGACACGGGCCAGCTAGTCCAATATGTCGCCATACTGGTAAACACCGAAGAAGAATTGGAACGCCAAACCCGACGCGAACTACAGAAAGACGATAAATATCTTGACGTGCCTTATGCTGATTTCAAGACATTCTGGCGACACCACTGGTTCGACTTCATTCTCGTTTATTCGCAGAACAACGAAGAGTTTGCCAAGCGCTTTAAGACGACTAACGATATGCTATGGTCGCTCACAACCCAGCTTGACGAACTTGAGGATGAATTATTGGAAGACGAGGACGTAGACGAAGATGAGCTTTATGAGTATGTTTTCGACAACATCCACGATCCGATCAGAGACAGGCTGGCGCGAGTGCTGCAGCGACTGGACAAAGAAGGTATTTTCGAGTTGACGAACAAGCGCGAGAATATCCATCTGGGGCTTCATGATTCTAACTGGCCCCGCGATACGCTGCCTGGACCGTTCGCCGATCTCAACCCAGAGGAATCGTGCCGCCGCTACGAGCAAGATAAACTGGTATTTGATCGCGTGCAAGCAAAGCTATTTGGTTCACTGTATTGATGACTGCACTTAAGGATTAACAAGAATCCAGCGAGCGCCAATGGTCAAGAAAGTTGCGGGTTTTCGCAAAGGCAAATACTACCTGCTCAGCCTGGGCTGCGCCAAGAACACAGTCGACAGCGAGAGCATGGCGCAGATCCTGAACACGCAAGGCATGCGCGGCGTCGGCGATCCAGAAGCGGCCGAGGTGCTGATCGTCAACACCTGCGGTTTCATCAATGCAGCCAAGCGGGAGTCCATCGACGCCTTGCGCGAACTGGTGGAGATCAAGCGCGCCGACCAGATGGTGATCGCCGCTGGCTGCCTGTCGCAGCGTTACGGCGACACGCTCGTGCAAGAGGTGCCCGGTTTGGATGGCGTCATCGGCACGCGCCGCTGGATGGACATCTTCGACCTCATTACGCGGCTGCGGGGGCGCAAGCACCCCGCCCCACTCTATCACCTGCCGGAGGAAGCCAAAGTCGTCGGGCTGGATGAGCGCGGCGTCTTGCGCGCCAGCGTGCAAGGCGCGTCAGCTTATCTCAAGATCGCCGATGGCTGTCGCCGTCCCTGCGCTTTCTGCGCCATCCCGCGGATCAAGGGCACGGCGGTCAGTCGTCCGCTGGAAGCGATTGTAACGGAAGCCCTTCGCCTGCAGGACATGGGCGTACAAGAGTTGATTCTCATCGCGCAAGACAGCACCGACTATGGCTATGACCTGGGCCTGAAAAACGGTCTGGCGCATTTGCTCGACGCCATCGTGGAGGGGGCGCCAGACATCCCCTGGCTGCGCATCATGTACGCCTATCCCGGTTACGTGACGCCACGGCTGATGGAGACGATGGCGCGGCACGAGCAAGTGCTGCCCTACCTTGATATCCCGCTGCAGCACGGCCACCGCGAGACGCTGAAACGGATGAGACGCCCGGCCAAGGTGGAATGGGTTTACGAGACCATCGGCAAGCTGCGCGAGTTGATGCCGGAGCTGGCCGTGCGCAGTACCTTCATCGTCGGCTACCCGGGCGAAACCGAGGATGAGTTTGCCGGTCTGCTGAAAATGGTAGGCGACCTGAAATTTGACCGCGTCGGCGCTTTCCAATACAGCTTCGAGTTGGGCACGCCGAGCGCGACCCTGCCCAACCATGTCGACGATGAGATCAAGCAAGAGCGATATGAGCGGCTGATGGAACTGCAGAGCGCGATCAGCCTGAAGAAGAATCAGGCGCTGGTGGGCAAGACGCTCGATATTCTGGTTGAGGGACATGGCATGGGCGAAGACGAAAGCGGCGCGGAAACGGGCGATGTCATCAGCCTCGGCCGCAGCTACCGCGACGCGCCCGAAATCGACGGCTACGTCCTGGTCGAGGGGGAGCTGCCAATCGGGGAGATCGTTCCCGTTCGCGTCACCGGCGCGACCACGTACGACCTGCTGGCGACGGTCGATGTTTCCGCGCCAATCGTGATCGAAGCAGGGCGCGCTTATGGCGAGGGGATGATAGATATCGGCGGAATAACCTGACCCCCCACCCTAAATCCCTCCCGCCATCAAGAGGGAGGGACTTGTATGTCAGCTTGTTTTCACGCCCAGCGCCATCCCATCGCCGACCTCGATGATCGTGCCTTCAAACTGCGAGTGTTCCGCCAGCGCTCGATTGAAGGCGACCATGCCGTGGTCATCCTCGCTTGTGGGATTGAGCACATTTCCCTGCCAAAAGGCATTATCCGCCACCACCGCCCCGCCCGCTCGCAGGTTGGCCGCCGCCCACTCCAGATAGTGTGGATAACTGACCTTGTCGGCATCAACAAACATGAGGTCGTAGGGCGCATCCGCCGCCAGCTTTGGCAGAACCTCCATAGCAGCGCCCTGCCAGACGGTCACTTTGTCGGCGAGACCGGCTCGCTGGAAATGCGCCCGCGCCAGGTTGGCATGGACGCTGCTGACTTCGATCGTGATCAGTCTGCCGTCAGCGGGCAAAGCGCGCGCGATCCAGATGCCGCTATAACCAGCCAGGGCGCCGATTTCGATGACGCGCTCGGCGCCGCAGAGCCTGACGATCAATTGAAGCAGCCGCGCTTCATTCGGCTCCAAGTTAATCAGGGGCAGACCGTGCGCTTCGGTCTGCTGGCGAACAAATCGCAGAACTTCATCTTCGCAAACGAAGAGATCATTCACATACTGATTTAAGCGCCCCGCCAGGTCACTATCCATATTCATTCTCCCCTCTCTGGCAAGTCATCTTCTTCCTTTTCAGTGAAATCGCGCCGAAGCTTTTGCGGCGGCTTGTCGCGGAATACAGCGAAGTGATCGAGATCGCGCGGGACATAGGAATTGGGGAAATACTTGCGAGCTTCGTCAATCACTTCGAATTCGCGATAGCGCCGTGAGACGTGCGTCAGGAAGAGATATTTCACACCACAATCGCGCGCGAGCTCGGCCGCCTGTCGCGCTGTAATGTGGCCTACCTGTCTGGCGATATCGGCATCCCGGTCGAGATATGTCGCTTCGATGACCAGGGCATCAGCATCCTGCACGGCTTCATGGATATCGTCCGTGCGCGACAGGTCGCCGGTAATAACTACCTTGGTCCCGCGGATCGTTGGACCGAGGACGTCATCCGGATGCACGGCGCGTCCGTCTTTAAGCACGATCGTCTCGCCGTTGACGAGCCGGCTGCGTTCAGGCCCCGACGGCAGACCGAGCGCTTCGGCTTTATCCGCCAGGAAGGGGCGGCGCGAGTCTTCCTCTAAGATATAGCCGTAACATTCACGACCGCGATGTGACACCGGGAATGCGCGCACCGAAAACTTCCGCCCTTCAAACAAGATCTTGTCCGGCAGGGCGCGATAGAAATAAATGGGGACCGGCGGCGTCTCACGGCGGAAGATGACCTGATAGACCAGATTCTGTACTCGTTCGATTGCGGGCAGACCGCCCCATATGTGGATTTCTTCCAGCGCCTCCCAGCGGCCGTAAGTCGAAAGCAAGCCGCCCAAGCCTAGAATGTGGTCCAGATGCGCATGTGTGAGGAAAACGTGGTTAAGGCGCCTGAAGCCGATGCCGCTGCGCAGTATCTGCCGCTGTGTGCCTTCGCCGCAGTCAACCAGGAAGCGCTGCTCGCCGGCCAGGACCGCTAGCGCCGGCAGCCCGCGGTATATCGAGGGCGCCGAGGCTGATGTGCCCAGAAAAACCAGTTCGAACATCATCCTCCGCTTTGCTGGCCATCCGGGGCCGACAAGACATTGATGGTATAGAGGAAAATCCGGTCGCCGCGCAGCTCTTCGCCATCGAGGACCGGCAAGCGGCTCAAGTCATCTTGCCGATATGCGCCAACCGAAACCGTGCGTTCCCCGGGCAGGGCATTCAACGGAAGCGAGACATCCGTGATCTGGATGAAAACATCCCGCCCGTGCATCAACGCGGGATTAACGAGGATGGTGTCGTGGATGGCGATCGGGGTGACCGGACTGGACAAGATATGGGTCTTGAGAGTCAAGTCGGGCAAGAGCTCGCCTTCCGCCCGCCAAAACGTGATCACATCGACCGTATCGCCCGGAACGTATTCTCGCTGGACATTGGGCTCGTAGCCGAGAAAGGTTAGGTTGCCGCCGAACCGGATGGGTGGCGCGGTCGGATCGGGTTCATTGACTTCCGGCGCATAGGTTACCGGCGCTGTGGTCGTGAATGCGCCGGCGCCGTCCGCGAGCAATTGTTCCGTCTCCAACTCGACGATGCCGCCGCGGGGCAGCTTGCCCAGCGCTGGTTCTGCCTGCGCCAGCCATTCCTGCAGGTAGGGATGCACGGCTTCGCGAGTCTCTTCATCAAAGAACACGATATACTGGCGCGCGCCTCCGTTAGTCAAGAGCAGGCTTCGGGCGCAATCCGCCTCGTGATACTCGAAGTCGGATCGGTTCATCATCAGCAGAGTCTTGTCCGTGCGATCCAACCGCTCAGGCTGCGCGGCGCGCCAATTGGCATTGCAGAATACGATCGGCCTATCATCGCCGACAACATCGAGGAAGTGAGCTATCTGCCCTAATTCTGCATTGACCAAGGGGACTACAGCTTCGTTGTCGCGCCAGTCGACAAAGAGATCTTGCGCCGTCCAGATCAGGTTAATAACCAGCAGCGCGAGAACGGCAGCGACCGCCAGCCGCCGGAAAACAACGTCAGCGAAAATCGATAAGCGGATCAAAGAATAGAAGCCCATACCGAAGAAGATGGCGAGCTGTGGCAGGATCACGATCATACGGGCGAAATTGGGACTGTCTTCCACAATAAAGGCTGCCGGCAACGCTAGCAAGAACATGAGCAAGATAAGCATGAAGCGAGGTCGATGCCGGCGCAAAACACAGATAATAATGCCGGCCAACATAAAGATGCCGCTGAAAACATCGACCAGCGCGCGCCCCGGCAGATTGTGAAGCGGATCGAGATCTCCTGCATGAATGATGGCGACAAAGCCATCGGTGATCGAGCGCAGAAGGCCGCCAGTATAATGTGACAAGATACGCTGACCCGCGGAATACTGCGGCAAATTGATGCTCGAAATGACATAAGGCATGCTGATGATGAGCATAAGCAGTATGGCGAACCCGGTATAGCTGCGTCGTTGGCGAAACAAGACATTGCGTACAAATACCAAGTGGGCGATATAGAACATCGCGCCGAGCACAATGAACAGGCTTGACGGATGCAGATAGAAGCCGATGCCCAGCAGACCGCCGAGCGCAGCGAAGGAAACGATATTCGACGTGACAACCCGCGTACGGCGGTAGACTGGCAACGATCGCGCAAGCGCCAGCATCGTCGCGGAGACCAGGAAGAGCACCGTGGCGTCGCTGCTTACCGCGCGCGACAGCAGAATTGCGCTCATATTGACGGAAACCAGGCCAGCCGCGAGGACCCCGACAATCGGGTTGAAAAGATGATTCCCAAGCGTATAGATGATCGCGATGGACAGTACGCCCAGCCAAACGGACAAGATGCGATAGCCGACAGTGCCTTCGCCAACAAACGTTGTAACAAAGGCGACGAATAAGTGATACATGCCTTCTCTGCCGCCGTCGTCGCCCGGGAAAAAGACGTAGATGTCGCCTTGCCGGATGTTGTCAACCAGCCGAATATTGATTATCTCGTCGTCGCTGAAACCTTGCGGCAAGGTCGCGAGATCAGTTAGGCGCAAGAAGGCGCCGATCAAGAGAAGCCAGATGACAATGACATAGCTCATCCGGCTCGTCATCAGGGCGTGACCCCTGACAAGATTGATCAAAGTGGGTGGCGTCGTCATGTTGTCAGCGAGTATACATTACTTCCGGATTTAAGAGGAATGTTATGCGCGCCGCCCCTATAGTGATGAAGCGCAACGAATTGATAAAGATATTCTATTACATTCGTCCATTTCGCGGCGTCCAGTCAGGGGCAGATTGGCGCCAGCGCTTCGCCTAAAGCGACCGGGCTATCGGGCGCGCGCTCTGGAATCTCAAATTCGTCGCAGACTTTGCGCATGTTAGCGACGTCGATGAAAGCCTGACGCGGCAGGCCCGTATCCGGCGCTACAATGGACCACCAATATTCTTCATCTGTTTGCGTCCAGGCAGAGTCGGGCAAGTAGATAAGCGTCATCAAGCCGATCCATGGACGCCAGTTGGCAATGGCGTATTCGTAGGCGCGCTTTATCATGTCGGCTTGTTCGGCTTCGGTCACGCTGAACCAGCGGTAGTCGGGATTGATCTCTTCCGTGGTATAGCCGAATTCCATTATCGCCATCTGTCGCGCTTCATCATGGTAATTTAGCATGATCTTCCGCAAATCTTCGATGCGGCGGAAAGTGAACCAGCGCTGTTGCGTCGCTTCATCATCCGGTCCTATCTCGGGCGCCGCAAAACCTGGCGCATGCACACCAACGACATCCACGAATTCCTGGAATCGATTGCGGTACATGTGATCAAAAAAAATGTCATCCGGCAGCGCAGTCTCATCATGATTTCCGGTGGGCGCCAAACCCGCCGAGATCAGCACGGCGCCCGGGTCGACCGAGCGAATTGCCTCGCTGCAGGCAGCCAGGAGCTGAACATATTCGGCAGGATCGGGCCTATCCCCGCCCCACTCGCGTCTTAAGTTCGGCTCATTCCAGATCTGATAAGCCGCGATCTGGCCCTTGTAGCGACTGGCTACCGCTTCGCAGTACTTGCCCCAGGGGCCGAAATCGGCGGGCGGAGCATCATTGGCGCCGCGATGCTCCGGCTTGCGCGCCCAGTTTGGCGCTTGACCAAGCCTAACAACGAGACGAAGACCACGGCGCGCGACTTCACTCAGAATGCGGTCGGATTGCGTCCAATCCCATCGGCCCGGCTGCGGCTCCAAGTCGCTCCAGGCAAATATCTGTTTGACGTGGCTGAACGACAGCAAGCGCACCCAATCGAGATGCTTGCCAGCATCACCATTATCCCACCACAGAAAAGCTTGAATGCCGTAGGTTAATGACGGGAACGGCGGGTCCGCAATGGCGCTCGCCATAAAAGGATCTGATTGCGCTTGAAAGTGGCGCAGAAGGGCGACGCCCAGCGCGGCGACTACGACCAGGATTGCGATTGCGGCGGCGATGCTGCGGCGAGTTCTGCCTCGCATATTACGGTCCTATGCGCGCCAGGTAGTCCCGCTGCCAGTCCCGGATGGCATCAAAAGCCGGTCGGAATTCATAAGGCGGGCCAATGAGCGAATAGGGTACATTATCGTTGCTAATCGAAAATCCCGCCTGCGGACCGTAGTTGAAGTTCCAAATGAACGCGAGCCAGACAAATCCCCACTCTTCCATATTGCTCAACGCTTTGGGGGTCCATTCCGCTTGTTCCGCCAAGGTATTGTCCTGTGCGAATTCAAAGCCAGGACGAACGCCGGTCAAGCCTTCAGAAGACGGCCAACCGAATTCCGTAACGCATAGCCTGGTTTCATAGCCGGCTGTTCGGATGCGGTTGGCGTAGCCTTCCAGCGTACTGCGGAAGCTCCAGCTATGGTGAGGATTATCAAAGGGACCGCGGAAGGTCGCGCTGCTGTCGTCCGGAATATCGTTATAGCGATAATCGGGGCTGACGTTGTAGCCATTATGGTGCGCGCCGACACAATCCGCCCAATCCAGCATGCCGGCGTCGATCTGCGCATCCATGTATCTAAAGTCATCGATGGCGCCAACGCCGTCATCGACGCCGGTTGGGGAGAGCGCGCCGCTGATGATGATGATGCCTGGGTCGATAGCTTTGACGACTTCGTAAGTCCTGCGCAACAGCTCCACGTATTGTCCCGCGTTCAAGCCGTGAATCGAGGTCCATTCGCGGTCTATATTCTGCTCGTTCCATACTTCTATCGCGTGAACAGCGCCCGGATAACGCTTGACGACTTCGGCGACAAAATTAGCGTATGTCAACGGATCAGCCGGGGGGCCGTGCCGCTCGAGGTTTACGTCGGGCTCGCGCGCCCAAGCCGGCGTGGCTAAGATGGAAAGCAGCATCTTAATATCGAAACGGCGCGCGCTTGGCATGACGAAATCAAGAATGCTCCAGTCGATCTCGCCCGGCTCAGGTTCCGCCAAGTCCCAGCGCACCTGCTGTTTTACCCAGCGCAAGCCCAAATCTCGGGCGACAGACCGGTAATAATTGTCTTGATTTACGGGATTAAAATCAAGCGAATGTTCGACTTGTATGCCGACCTGGTAGTTCATGACATCCACCGGGAACTGCGTCGGCAGGGGCGTGGCAGACGGTACTTCAGTCGGTGGCGGCAAGTCGGTCGCTTCTTCCTCAAAGACGGGGAGAGTCGGGCTTGGAGGCGGCTTGGTAGGCGTGACTGTCGGCTCCGGCGTTACACTCGACAGCACCACCAAGGCGGCATCCGGCTTGCTGTCGATTTCGGGGGATTCCAACGGGAGTGGATTGCTGGCGCCGTCGTTTAGTTCCTCCGGATTGTAAGTGAAATAAACGGCGAGAAAAGTCGCCATACACACCAGGGCGGTGATGAGAAGCCATGCAATGACAAAGCCGCGAATCTGCTTGAAAACAGTCTTGGTTACCACGACGGCGCCCATCGGAGCAGTTTCGAACCGTGACGAGGGTACATCATTTTCATGTCCGGCGGGAGGCTCAGCCGGCCACTACCGCGCAGCCGCCAGCGCGTTGCATGCCGGGCAACTGCCATCGGGGCGAACTATCGCATAACCCGCCTGCGGGTCGGCGCCGTAGTGCGTAAAGTCGATGTTCCAGACGATGAACAGAGGCACCTGTCCACTGCGCGAGGCAAGCGCGGCGGCCTGCGCAAGCCAGGTCGCCTGCTGCTGCAAGGTAACATCCTGCGCCCAACTGAAGTATGACGGCAGGTTTGGCAGTCCCTCGGACGTCAGATAACCCAGCTCGGTGAAACAGATTGGCTTGCGCGTGATGCTGATGTAGCCATTCAACATGCCATGAAAGTATCGAGTGTAGTAGTTGTCGCCCCGGGGGTCGCCGCTGGTTTGAGTCGGCGGAACGATGCCTTCATTGTAGTGGGCGCCCACACAGTCGAGATAATTCAAGCCGCCGCCTTCTACCATCTGCCGCAGCCAGCGGTTATCCGGCATGACGCGCTCCGGATTGTCGGCGATGCCGGTTGGGGCCGGCGCGGCGCTAATAACCATGGTATTCGGGTTTACCTGTTTGATCTTCTGATAGGCGATGGCGAGCAATTTGGCATAGGCGACGCCGCTGATTTGCCCACGCGGCCACTCGCGATCAATGTTCGGCTCGTTCCAAACTTCAATGGCATCGGCGCCTTGACCGGCGATCTGCTGGAGCCAAGACGTATAAGAGTCAATGTATGCTTGTCCGCCTTGGGCCAACTCATGGGGATGGCCGACCGTGCCTATCAAGACTTTGAAGCCGTTGTTATGCGCGGCGGATATCACCGGGCCGACATCCTGCGGCCCGTGCCAATCGAAACGCACCTGCTTTTTCATCCAGGTCATGCCGGCGCTGCGCATCGGACCGATAGCGCGCGGGCTATGCGTTTCGGTGACGTGCCCGCCAATGGCGATACGGATGCTGCCGGAGGGAGGCGGCCCGCCGCCGAAGGATGTGGCTGGCGCGTTGACCGGCGCGGCAACGACCGCTCGCGGTACCGGGGTCGGCGTCGGAGTTGGCGTTGGGGTCGGCGTCGGCTCGAACAGCGGCAAGACGGCGCCTTTCCGCGCGCTGCTGACGCCGTCGGCGGCGATAATGGACCAGTTGACCGCGTAATGACCATCCGGCGCCTCCAGGGTCAGGAGCAATTCATCATCGAGGCCAGCGTCAACTTGATCGAGCGGACCCGCCGCCGCGTCAATCGACCAGCGCGCCTGGAGCAGATTGGGCGCCGGGTTGGCCGGCTGCCGCGACATATGACTCGCAATGATCTTTGGCAAACCGGCGAAGTGCTCGGCCGCAAGAATGTCGTCCAGCGCGATGCCGGCGATGGCATAGGGCCGTGTGCGCTCGAGCCGCTTTTCCAGCGCGGCCGCATCAGTCAACCAGATGCGCGAAATGCCCCGGCCTGATTCGTCAAAGTAATCCAGATAGAGCAACTGCAAGTCGCTATCGATGCCGACACGGGCGGGATATCCGCTGAGCGATGCGCGGATAATCGCGCCTGGCTCGATAGTGCCCGTTTCGCTGACCTCTTCCGCGTCCAATATGACATCGCCAAGCGCCGCGAAGGCCTCGTCCCAGCCGATCGGCGTAGACAGCCCGCCGACCTCTCGGAGGGAACGGACGCTCAAGGTTAAGAAGATTTTCCGTCGGTCGACCGCGCTCGTGGCTTGCCGCAGCAGCTCATCGAAGGGGGTCGGCGCTGCGGGCGCAAAGTGCAGCGGATGGAGTGGCGCGCGCACTTGAAAATAGTCGGCAGCGGCGCCGAGTCGCGGCCAATCATAAGCTGCGCTATGCCAGTCCTCGCTTTCGCCGTTCCATTCAGCCGGCAGGACCAGCCCCAGGCGCAAATCGCTTTGCGAAAGGCTCGTGGAGAGGTCTGCGATGAAACGCGTGAAATGATCGCGATACACTGCGGAGAAGCCGCGATAGTCGATGAAGACGCCATCGAAGCTGTTGAAGTTCGTCAGATTCGTGATCTGCTTGATATGCTCCCGACGCAAGGCAGGATGGCTGATGATGCGCTCAACGGTATAGCGGTCGACGGCGCGGTGGTCGCTAAAGTTTCGGATAAGGGGCATGAATAGATAGCCGGCATCGCTGGCGCCGCCGGGGGCCAAGCTGCCGATAAGCCCCCCCTGCCCGGTCGGACGCAAGCCGGCCGGGGACAGGATGGTCGCCAGTTCGGCGATCTCCCCGTCCAGATCCTGCATGACCTCTTGCGACACCAGGATGGCCGGCGGCGACTCGAGGACTTCGAAAAGCGCGAGCGCCCGCGGCAAAAACCGCGCAGACGCGACGATCTGATTATCACTGCGCGACGCCGGCATAAACCGCCACGCTTCGCCATCCCAGCCATGCAGCGACAAGCGATCCAGGGCGGCAACCTCCGGCGGTATCCTGAGTTCGATACGCAGCGAATCCGCTGTCTCCCCGCGGGAATCGAAGAGGTATAGCGGGCTTTGCCGAGACAATTCCGTCGGCAGCTCGGCCAGTGCGGCCAGCAGCCATTCATGCTCCGCGCTTGCTTCAGCCGTCAATTCCGCCGCCGACAGACGCCTGATTTTCAGCGCCAATTCGTCGCCGGAACTATCCGGCGCCAGGCTCAGGCGCAGTTCGTCATAGAATAATTTCGCTGGGCCCCCGGCGCTGAGCGGCGTGTATGATAAGGACAGCAGACGGTCGGCCAGGCTGAAGGGCGGGAGGAATAAGCCAATGAGCGTGAGAACCGCGGCGATGAGAATGGCGACGATGGCGATGTGCCAACAGCCGGTGGCGCGACGGGGTGGTACGGGAGGTACGTTGGTCATAGCACAGCCGGCAGACTTTCGGTCACGTCTCAACGCCACCCCGCGCGCTCCGTACGGCGTTCACCAGGATCCGCGCCCGGCTGCGCAGCCGCGACTTCGACCAGGTCCCGTCGCCGACAAGCCAGCCACCCATCCCGCAAGCGACCGCGCCCGCCCCCAGGAAGGCCCGCGCGTTCTGGTCATTAATCGCGCCGTTGCACATGAAGGTCATGTGCTTAAGCGGACCGAACATCGCCTCGAAGTAATCGATTCCCAGCGCGCCAATGGGAAAGAGTTTCAGCAGCGGCACGCCCATGTCCCAAGCCGCGACAGCTTCCGACGGCGTGGCGACGCCCGGACCCATCAGGACGCCGCGTTCCATTACGACCTCGACCACATCGGGCTGAAAAGCCGGCGACACAACGAAATCGGCGCCGGCGTCCAGCGCTGCTTTGGCCGAGTTGATAGTGAGCGCCGTGCCCATGCCCACGCAGGCATCGTCGCCGTATTCCGCTTTGACCGCCTGCATCGCCGCGATCGGCGACTCCGAATTCATCATCATCTCGAAGACATTAATGCCTTCCTGCATGAGCACTCCGCTGACCCGCAGCGCAACCTCCGGCGGGAACGCACCCCGCATGCCGGCAACGATCCCACTGGATTTGATGATGTTCAACGCGTCTTCGCAATACACTGCCAATTCACTTTCACCCCGCCGTTTTTGTCAGCGCGTACGCCTTACATTCTTGCTTCGGTAAAAGTATGATAGTGGCGGGTGTGAGATTTGCCAATGAACGATAAGCCCACGACTGCCTGACCAGGCGCATGCGGCGAGCGAGGGCGAGACGGAGCCATGCCCTTGAAGATACTTGTAGCCACCGGCGCCTTCAAACAAAGCCTGACCGCCGCTCGAGCCTGCGCCGCCATCGCACGAGGTTTGCATGAGTCCGGGCTGGACGCGGACATCGAGCAGTTGCCGATAGCGGACGGCGGCAACGGTACGCTGGATGCCTTCCTCGCCAGCGGCGGGGAACGGATAACCGTGCCGGCGCTCGATCCTTTGAGTCGGCCTATTTCCGCCGATTACGGGCTCATTGACGCGGGTAAGACTGCGGTTATTGAAATGTCGCTTGCTTCGGGTTTGGAGCTTTTATCCCCGTCAGAGTTGGACCCGCTGCGCGCGACCACTTACGGCACCGGTCAACTGATGGCGGACGCCCTAGAGCGCGGCGTCGAGCGGATCATCCTTGGCTTGGGCGGCAGCGCCACCGTTGACGGCGGCATGGGCTGCTTGCAAGCGCTTGGCCTCCAGGCGCTGGATGCGTCCGGCAAGTCTATTGCAGCCGGCGGCGCTGGACTGGCGGATATCGCCACAATTGACGGGGGCGGTCTTGACGCGCGCTGGGCAGATGTAGACATCATCATCGCCTCCGACGTTGAGAACCCTACCTTGGGCGAGAAGGGCGCGGCGCGTATCTTCGGACCGCAGAAAGGCGCAGACGCCGCCATGGTTGAGCAGCTTGAGCGCAACCTGGAACATTGTTTCACGACCGTGTACCAGCAGGGTGGCGTCGATGTCCGGCATGTCAAAGGAGGCGGCGCGGCAGGCGCCTTCGCGGCCGGGCTGATGGCGTTTCTCAATTGCAAGCTGGTGTCGGGCATTGACCTGGTGCTGGAAAAGAATGGTTTCCTGGAGAAGCTCGCTGGCGCATCGTTGGTGATAACCGGCGAAGGCCAGATCGACGCGCAGACCCTGGATGGCAAGGGACCGCTCGGCGTGGCGAAACTGGCGGCGGAGCACGGCGTTCCGACCGTCGGCCTCGTCGGCGGATTGAACATCGACGATGCCTTGCTGCATCAAGCCGGCGTGCACGCCGCTTTTTCCATCGTCGACAAGCCGATGTCCCTGCCGGCGGCGCTGGCTGACGCCGATGATCTGCTGCGGCGAGCGGCGCTGCGTCTGGGTTATGTGCTGCAACTGCAACTCGCCGACAGCCGGGAGCGCGGAGCCTGATTGTTTCGCCTGTTTTCTGAGCCGGAACTGCCCTAGAATGCCCGCTGAAAGGGACGATCCATGCGAAGAATCGTTCTAAAATTGGGCACCAGTGTGCTGACCAAAGGCACAGCGCGACTGAACCGCCAGCGTATGCTCGAGCTGGTGCAGCAGGTCGCCGCTCTGCATGGCGATGGCCGCGAAGTCATCGTCGTCTCATCCGGCGCGCAGACCGCCGGCCGCGAGCGCCTTGACTTTCCCGATCTCGGCAAGTCAGTACCGGCCAAGCAGATGCTCAGCGCCGTCGGCCAAAGCCGCTTGATGCATGTCTATCAAGATCTATTCGACATTTTCTCCATCAATGTAGCGCAGATCCTGCTAACCCGCGACGACCTCAGTCATCGCGTGCGCTACCTCAATGCCCGGGACACGCTGGATACGCTGCTGGAGCAGAAAATCATCCCCATCGTCAATGAGAACGACACCATCGCCACCGACGAAATCCGCGTTGGAGACAATGACAACCTCTCCGCTTTGGTCGCCAGCGTGGTTGACGCTGACCTGTTGATCATCCTCACAGATCAACCGGGCATCTTCACCGATGACCCGCGCAAGAACCCCGAGGCGGCGCTGATCCAGAACGTCACTCAGATCTCCGACAACCTGTTCAAGCTGGCGGGTGGCGCCGGCAGCAGCATTGGCACGGGCGGTATGGCGACCAAAGTCCAGGCGGCGCAGATCGCCAGCCGCAGCGGCATCAAAACCATAATCGCCAGTGGGAGCGAGCATCAAGCCCTCAACCGCATTGCCGCTGGCGAGAAGATTGGCACACATATTGAGCCGGAGCGCAACCGGTCGGACAGTCGCAAGCGCTGGCTGCTGACGGATCGCGCGCAAGGCTCCCTGGCAGTTGACACGGGCGCCGCCCGAGTGCTGCAGAAAGGCGGCGCGAGCCTTCTGCCGGTTGGCATACGCGAGGTGCGCGGCGAATTTGAACGGGGCGCGAAGCTGGCAGTGCTGTCGCCGGACGGCAGCGAGATCGCCCAGGGCTTGAGCAATTACAACAGCGAAGACCTGCGCAAGATCTGTGGCCAGAAGTCCCAGAACATCGTCGACATCCTCGGCTACAGCTATGGCGATGCCGTGCTGCACCGCAACAATCTGGTGCTGCTTTAACTGCGCCCCGCCTTCACAAAATCCAAATATCAATCAAACTATGTTAGACTCATGGCAGAAGAGATGAGGACGATTATCGCCGTGGAAGTGAAAAAGCGCCTCTATACTGTCGACGACATCTGGGAATTGCAGCGCCAGCCCGGCAACGCGGACAAGAACTACGAGCTAATCACCGGAGAATTAATCGAAATGTCGCCGGCTAATCTTTTGCACTATTGGCTTGCATCCGAGATATCAGGAGAGATTCGAGACTACTTGAAGCGGCATGACTTAGGATATGTTGGCACTGAAGGCGGCTTTTCTCCGCCACAGGACCACTACACGCTCCTCGCGCCCGATGTCGCATTCGTCAGTAAAGACAGAATGCCTCAACCATTGCCGCAGACTTTCGCCGGTTTCATGCCCGATCTCGCTGTGGAAATCATGTCGCCAAGCAACACGCTTAGGCAACTGCGGGAGAAGGCGGCGATTTATCTTCGCAACGGTACGCAGCTGGTTTGGATTGTGATTCCGGACCAAAAGGGGATTGAAATCTGCCGCCTGACCGAAGACGGCGCAATTGAAGTCGAAGTCATCGGCATCGACGGCGCATTATCCGGCGAGGAAGTCCTGCCAGGCTTTAAGCTGCCAGTGCGAGAACTTTTTCCACCCACGACCAGCTAGTCCCAACCACCAAGGTCCCTGAGCCCCAGAGTGACATTTCATTGGCACAATTGGCATTCGTCGCTCAAGCCGTTGCAATTTAGCGCCATATAGTGTAAATCTCATAAGCGACGCAGCGAGCCGAAAGAAGGCAAGCGATGGAACTTGTAGCGGAAGCAATCGACCTGCAGCAGATGGGGGTGCGAGCGCGCGCCGCCGCTGCCGAACTTGCGCGGAAATCCACGGCCGAAAAGAACAGCGTGATAAGGGCGATCGCCGATGCGCTGGAGGCCCGTACCGGCGAGATCCTGGGGGCGAACCAGCTTGACCTAGATCTGGCGACGCAAAACGGCATCGACCCAATCTGGATCCGCGATCGCATCGCCCTGGAGCAGCGCATGGCGGGCATCATCGCCGATGTGCGCAAAGTGGCCGAATTGCCCGATCCGGTCGGCGAAATCCTGCTGGATTCCACACTGGACAACGGCTTGCAGCTCATCAAACGGCGGACACCGCTCGGCGTTCTGGGCGCCATCTATGAGTCTCGCCCGAATGTCACGGTGGACATTTCGATTCTGGCGCTCAAGACGAGCAACGCCGTCATCCTGCGCGGCGGTTCCGACGTCCTCAACAGCAATCTGAAGCTCACCGAAGCCCTGCAAGATGTCCTCGCTTCACACGGCTTTCCCGCCGATGCCATTCAATACATCAGCAGCACCGATCGCCGCTACGTCAGCGAGATGCTGCGCCTGTACGAGTACATCGACATGATCATCCCGCGCGGCGGCAACGGACTGCATACCTTCTGTCGCGAGAATAGTAGCATCCCCGTCATCACGGGCGGCATCGGCGTCTGTCATATCTTCGTCGATGAAAGCGCCCGCCTGGAAAAAGCGATCCCGGTTTTAGATAATGCCAAGACTCAGCGCCCCGCCGTATGCAATTCGATGGAGACCTTGCTCGTGCACGAAGCAGTTGCCGAGGAATTGCTGCCGCAAGTGGTGGAGGTTCTGGGCCAAGCCGGTGTCAAATTCCACGCCGAGCAGCGCGCTTATGACATTGTCGGCGCTGACGAGCGGGTCGTGCCGGCGGGCGATACCGACTTCGATACCGAGTGGTATAACCTGACGCTCAACTTAAAAGTGGTGGACGATGTCGATGAAGCGATCGCGCATGTCGCCCGGCATGGTACCCAACATTCCGACAGCATCCTGACCGAGACCAAGGCAAACGCCGAGCGCTTCCTCAACGAAGTCGATTCCGCAGCCGTATATTGGAACGCCAGCACGCGCTTCACCGACGGCAGCGCTATGGGCATGGGCGCCGAAGTGGCGATCAGCACGCAGAAACTGCATGCGCGCGGTCCGATGGCGCTAGAAGAACTGACGACTTACAAGTGGATCGTCAAAGGCGATTATACTCCGCGCCCATGACGGATTCCGGCGCAAGCGCTAGCAAAAAACAGGGGATTTTCAGCCATTGGCTGTGTGTGATTCCTATCTTGCTCTTCGTTTCATCCATGACCCTATATCAAACTGACCTGGTGCCACCATCCTTTGATGAGTGGGTGACTATAAGTACCACAGCTATTGCCGACCGGGAGAATCTTGCCGATTTTCTACAACGACATGTGCAGGCGCATTCGTCTCATATGCCTGGGTTTTACATTTTGTTGACCGCATGGAGCAAACTGACATCCCCCGATGTTGCCATACTGCGTGTTCTTGGTGTATTTCTTTCGCTTCTGCAAGTGGCGCTTGTCTATAGCCTGGCGCGGGATTTTATTGCCCCGGTTGCCGGCTTGTTCGCCGTACTCATTGTAGTGAGCAACGCGTTTTTCAATTTCTATATCGCGCTCGCGCGCCCATACACGTTATTCGTACTGTTGTCCTGTGTTACCGTCTGGCACTATCTCCGCCTCGTTCATCGTAGAGATGCTCCTAGTAACAGAGACCTCGTCTCGCTCGGAGCAGCCGTCTTTGCGCTTGTGATGACGCATCTTTTTTCCGCCACTCTACTGTTTTCCCTTGGCCTTTATCATCTGATTTTTGCGCCAAAAAACCGCCGTTGGCTGAAGGTTGGGCTAGCCGTTGTGATAGCTATTGTCATCTGTCTGCCGATCGTCGCGCTCGCCTTGTCTGATTACACTACAGCTAGCAGCTATCTACTTGATAATGTGACAAGCGGTGTCGTAGCAGTCAATCTCTGGCTCAATGTTATGCTGAACAATCAGCCCTTGCCGCTATTGATATTGACCGCTGCCGGGTTAATCGTGGGCATAAGACAGGGGCTGATCCGCTATCAGCCATGGTTCACTCTACCTGCGCTATTCTTGGTCACAATAGCGTTCTTGGGTGAATACACTCACTTAATAACTCCTACTACGATGAGGCATCAACTAGACGGGTGGATACTCCTTGTCCTTTGCGCTGCCGCGAGTCTGTACGCGCTTTTCAGATGGAAACGTTGGCTCGGGCTTTTGGCATTGCTTTGGTTGCTCTCGGGTTATACTTTCCAGCAGACCGCCAATTGGTGGAATATCGTAGCTTATCGTGCCGCATCGTTTTGGCTTCCGCCCACCCAAGCCTTATCCCGATTGGCTCAAGAACAGACGCACAAACCCTATATCCTGAGTTATCCCTTCATTGAAATTTATCATCACTCTCTCCTACCAGTGACTGTAACGGACTTCACTACGAAAGTCTCGCAGCGCCAGCACTATTTTTCTCAACACGGGATCCAGATCGCGCTCCCGCAAGACACGGGCGAGCTTGTCGAACTACTTCAACATCATGTGCTGCATTCCCCGACAGTCTGGCACATTTATCAAAGACCACTTGCACAGGCGGAAGACTTGTCCAAAGCCGCTGAGGCAATACGCGGTCTGAATTACCGCTTCTGCGTAGAACAGTCGCTTGGCTTGAATACTATCATCCATTACTATTCCTGGGATCTGCTCGATTGTCATTCGCCAGCGAATCCTACGCGCTACCAAACCGAACTTATCGACTATGATTTCTATAAGGCGGGCTTCAGCTCAGACGCGAACGCAGTAATCTTTATCGGCAGGTGGACGCCTAAGCGGGATTTCAACCCGAAAGACTACAACATGTCGTATCAACTGATTAGCGAAGACTGGCGCAACATCGCCCAGTTAGACCTGCCGCTAGTGGCTGAAGGAGAGTTGCGGCAATATGCGATAGATGTCTCTCACGTACCGCCAGGAACATATCGTCTCATGCTGATCCTGTACAGCGCGGGCACCGACGACCGGCTTCCCTGGGACGGCAATCCTGGCGATGTTCCAGAGATGTTGCCGCTTGACACGATCACAATTGAAGATGCCTGACACCGCGTTCGCGAGTAGACACTGCCGGCGGCTTGATAGCAATGAACATATCCAGCACAAGAGAACGCGAAAGCCATAGGATCCTAAGCCATTGGCTTTGGGTGCTTGTGTTTCTGTTGACAGCGGCCGCTCTGTCATTCTATCAAGCCGACATGTTTCCCCCTTCTGTCGATGAATTCGCGACCATGTATAGCGCGGGTTGGCTGGGGGGCGAGGAGATGACCCTCAGCGAAATTCTTCAATCACTTGTGCGGACCAACATAGCGAATTTGCCCGGCTATAACCTGCTTTTGAGCGCCTGGGGCGGCCTAATCGCCTACGATATCGCAGTAGCGCGCATTTTGGGCGTCTTCCTTTACCTGCTCATTCTGGCGCAAGTCTATCGCCTGGCGCGGGACTTTATTGCCCCAGTCGCCGGCCTGTTTGCGTTAATCATCGTAATGAGCAACGCGTTTTTCAACTTCTATATCGCGGACGCACGCCCCTACACCTTGTTCATTTTGCTTTCTGGCATAACGATCTGGCTATACCTCCGCATCATAACTCGGTCCGCCTGTCCCACAGCAACAGACTGCGCTGCGTTGGGCACAGCCGTCTTCGCGCTTGTGATGACGCATCTTTTCAGCGCAACATTGCTGTTTGCGCTGGGGCTGTATCACCTGTTGTTTGCGCCTAAGAATCGCCGTTGGCTGCGGGTTGGGCTGGCCATCTCGATTGGCGTTCTACTCTGTGTGCCCATGATCGCGTTGGTCCTGTCTCGATACAGCACCGCTCTGCGCCACTTGGGTAACCTGCCGCTCAATAGCATAGAGGCTATTAGTTTATGGCTGCGTCTTATGCTAAACAACCAACCGCTGCCGCTCTTGCTGGTTACTGCTGCGGGTTTGTACGTCGGCATAAGGCGGGGACCATTCCAGGCAAAGCCATTTCTCATTCTGTCGGCTCTATTCTTGATCTCTTTGGCACTAGCGAGCGATATCGCTTTGCTTGTAAGGCCCTACACGATGCGACATCAACTGGATGGCTGGGTGCTTCTCATTCTCGTTGCTACCGCGGGACACTACCGCTTGTATCGCTGGAAGCCATTCCTGGCCTTGTTGCTCGTGATATGGGTTGTCACTGGTCTCGTGTTTCAGCGATCCACTAATTGGTGGCATCATATCAACATCCGAGCTGTGGTATTTACTCAGCCGCCTATCCAAGCACTTTCCCGTCTGGCAATCGAAGAAGCGCCCGCGCCAAACCTCATTGGCTTCCCCTACGGCGGCTTCACTTCGTTCACATTGAATTACATTAGCGACACCCCTGGATTCATTCCGATTTCGCAAAGCCAACACTATTTCTCCCAATACGGAATGGAGATCGACGCCACCGATGATAAGGGCGAACTTATCGACCTGGTCGGGTGGATTGCTCTACAATCGCCATCTATCTGGTTTTTTCACGAGAAATCAGCGAGCGCCGAGCAAATGTCGGCGGCAGCCACGATCATGCGCGACTTCGACTACCAATCGTGCGGAGAATTGCAGATCGGCCTGGATACCATCGTCAATCAATATATGTGGAACTTGCTCGATTGCCAGCCTCCTCTGTCACCAAAGGCGTATCAGACCGAGCTTATCGAATACGAATTCTTCCGAGCGGGCTTGAACAGCGATGCGACCGCGGTCGTTTTCATCGGCAAGTGGGCGCCCAGGCGGGATTTCGACTCGCAAGACTACAACATGTCCTATCAACTGATTAGCGAAGACTGGCGCAATGTCGCGCAACTGGATCTGCCCCTGCTGGCTGAAGACGAGTTGCGGCAATACGCCATAGATGTCTCTCAGGTGCCGCCGGCAACATATCGTCTCATGCTGATTCTGTACAGCGCTAGCACCGGCGATCGGCTCGCCTGGGACGGCAATTCTGGCTATGTCCCAGAGATGCTGCCGCTTGGCGAAATCACCATCGGAGGCGCTTGACCTTGCGATGAAGAATCCGCAACGCCATTTGCTTGGCACAGCAACATCATCGACAGGATACTTGCCAGTAAATGAGCATGGCAGAGACAAAACGAGACGTCCTGGGGCACTGGGTCTTGGCGATGGCAGTAATCCTTGTCGCCGCCACGCTTAGCATCCCACAAATTGACAGGTACATGCTGGGCTTTGACGCGGCGCACTCAATGGGCGCCTCTGGTTTGGCTGCTGAGAGGCCTTTTTCACCGGCTGATGTACTCAATAGAATTTCCACCGCTTCGCCTGACCAAGGACCGCTGTACTTTCTGTTGCTCAATCAATGGGGCTACCTTGTAGGGAACGAAATCGCGCTAGCGCGTGTGTTGACGATTTTCTGCGCCCTGCTCTCGTTGGCAATGGTCTATAGGTTAGGGCATGACGCGGTTTCACCTCTGGCAGGCAACTTCGCCGCGATTATCTTGGCGAGCAATGCGTTTTATGCTTTCTACCTCGCGCATGTGCGGTTTTATCCTCTATTGGTTCTGCTTTCGACGATTATAATATGGTTTTACTTGCGTATTGCCGTCGTGGAACGCGGGGGGCGGGGCAATTATCTTGCGCTTGTTTTCGCTTGCGCGGCACTCATTTGCACACACGCCTATGGGCTACTGATATACATAGTCTGCGCTCTTTACCATATCCTTTTTGTCCGAAAAAATAGACGCTGGCTGCTGGTACTCATCGCTGCGGCTGCGGGCTTGGCGCTGGCGGGTCCTCTCATCTTCATCATGTTGACGAGGGGCGCTGATTTCGCAATCTCAGGTCACGGCTCTAATGCTGATCCCCTCGGTGAAATATTTGCGACATGGTTTTACCTAACTGCGAATGGCAGCCCCGTACTGCTCCTTCTTGTCGCTGCGGGCGCAGCAACAGGCTGGCGCCGGAAGCTCGTTTCTTTGCGGCGCTGGACAATACTGTTCCTGCTTCTTTTGCTCGGCATCGCCTTGGTTGCCGTTGTCACACGCATACTCGATGTAGGTTTGATGCGGCACTTGCTTCCCGGGTTTCCTATCGCCGTCCTGTTTCAAGCGGCCGGGCTATATGCCCTGTATCGCGAGCGAAAATTGCTCGGGGCGCTTGTCTGCCTTTGGGTCATCGCGGGGCTTTCGTTTTCAAGTTCAGCCGACTGGAAACTGTACATTCAAGGACGGATACGCAGTTTCGAACTGCCGCCTTGGCATTTGGTCAGCCGCGTGGCGCGGCAATCCAGTGATCCGGCGCGCGTTATCGGTTACATGCTCCCTGAAAAAATGGTGACTGAGACCTATTTTGTGCCTGGTTCTTTAATCGGACATTGGTTCCTGCGTCAAGATGTTGAATTCAGGCTGGTCGGATCCGCAAAGTGGCTTGAAGAACACTTGCGTTTGTATAGAGGATCGCGCCATTCGCCCTGGCTGGCCTATCAGAAGTCGAGAACTGATGAAGCGGAATTGGCAGAGCTTGAAGCGACAATGGACGAATTAGGGTTTCGCGCCTGCCAGCAAGAAAGTTTGCCGGTATCGACGGAAATGGTGAAGTACAGCTGGGTTGCGCTTGATTGCCAGCCGACTCGGCTCTCCGTCAGCAATCAAATGGAGCCGCTACGCTACGAATTCTATGGCGCCGAGTCAGCCCCCGATGGCTCAAGACTGTTTTTTGCCAGCAAATGGACATCTCGAAACCAAGAGACGCTCGACCATCTGAAAATTTCGCATCAACTCATCTCTACAGAATGGCGCAATGCTGCCCAGTTGGATCGGCAACTTACACGAGAAGGCGAGCTACAACAATTCGCGATTGATCTCAGAGAGGTTCCACCAGGAAACTACAGGCTTTTGGCGATCGTGTATAACCGGCATACGGGAGAGACGCTCGACTGGCAAGAGGCTCCTGGCAACCCCCCATCAATGTTATACTTGCGCGAAGTCGAAATCCGTTGACCGCCACATCTTGACAGCGTCATTTGGATTATCGCATAATCTTCGGAAAGGCGATGACGAAGACAGTCCGCAAGCGCATCGTCCGATGCCTGCCAGAGCAGGGAGCGACCGCCCCAGACTGAAAGCGGCCGCGGAGGCAGTTGCGGAATTCCCTTCCGAGCCGACGGGTGAAATGGCAACGTGAGCTAGAGTAGTCCGCTCCGCTGGTCCGGCGTGACAGGGCGAATGAAGCGCGGCGCTGCAAGATGGCGCCGAAATAGGGTGGTACCGCGGGAAGCTGGCGCTCTCGTCCCTACAAGGAACGAGGGCGTTTTTTGTTGGTGCTGACATAGACCCGCCATGAGACAGGTGTGGAAAGGAATTGGCATGTCCAATCCAATTGAGCAGATTCGTGACGAAGCTCTGCAAACGCTGGAGGGTGCCACCAGCAGCGAGGCCTTAGCGGGTTGGCGCAGCAAGTATTTGGGCCGGCGCGGCGCTGTCGCGAAGCTCTTCGGCGAGATCGGCGCCTTACCGGGGGCTGAACGCGCCGCTTTCGGACGGCAAGTTAATGCCCTGCAATCCGAACTCAACGCTGCTTTCGAACAGCGGGAAGCCCTGATTCAAAGCCATGCGCTGGCCCGCGACCTGGAAGAAGGCGAAATCGATATCACGCTGCCGGCTTATCCACGCCGCCGCGGCAGCATACATCCTTCCACACGTACGCATCGCGAGTTTCAAGCGATCTGGGCCGATATGGGTTTCCATGTCTATCGGAGCCGCGATGTCGAGGAAGACGACTTGAACTTCACTCTGCTCAATCTGCCTCCGCATCACCCGGCGCGCGATATGCAAGACACGTTTTATACCACCGATCCCAAAGTGCTGCTGCGCACGCATACATCGCCCGGCCAGATCCGCGCCATGCGGGACCTGGGGGACGGCGGCAGCAAGCCCATTCGCGTCATCTTGCCCGGCATGTGCTACCGCCAAGAGCAAATCACCGCCCGCAGCGAGATTCAATTCACCCAGGTCGAAGGCTTGGCGATCGGGCGCAACATCCGCATGAGCGACCTCAAAGGCACCATCGCCGAATTCGCCAAGCGTATGTACAGCCCGGATGCGAGAGTGCGTTTTCGCGCCTCTTACTTCCCCTTTACCGAGCCCAGCATGGAAGTCGATGTCGAGTGCTTCCTTTGCGACGGCCAAGGATGCCGCGTCTGCAAATACACCGGCTGGCTGGAGATCGCCGGCAGCGGCATGGTGCATCCGACTGTGCTGCGCAACGGCGGCTACGATCCCTCTCTATGGAGCGGCTTCGCTTTCGGCATGGGTCCTGAGCGCATCGCCATGCTCAAGCACGGCATCCAGGACATCCGCTACTTCTGGAGCAACGACCTGCGTTTCTTACAGCAATTCTAGCAGGATAAGGCATTTGCAGTGTGGAAGAGCGCCGGCGCAGCGGAACAGCAGCGCGACTTTCTGAGCCATTGGAGCATCGTACTGCCGATTCTGCTGCTAGCGGCGGCATTAAGTTTGCGGCAGATAGATCTTTACCCGCCAACGACGGACGAATTCTACTCCTTGTATTCCTCCGGCTGGGTGGTGAACAGCCCCTTCTCGCCGCTGGACGTCATCGAATCACTGCGTCAGTTTGGTCCCGACCACGTGCCCGGCTACTTCCTTCTGTTGAGCGCCTGGGGCAATCTTGTTTCCTATGATCTGGCCATCGGCCGCGTCCTCAGCATCTTTTGCGGCTTGCTTTCCATCGCCATGATCTATCGGCTGGCCCGCGATTTTGTTGCGCCGGCAGCCGCTTCCTTTGCCATAATCATTTTGGCGTCCAACGCATTCTACAACTATTACTACGCTCATGTGCGAATGTATTCTCTTTTTGTATTGATGGCGGGCGTCGTTATCTGGCTCTATCTGCGGATCTTGGAAACTGATAAAGCCCCGTCGCGAAAGGACTGCCTTGCGCTGGGCGCTGCTGGCCTATTTTCCCTCAGCATACACTTGTTCAGCATTGTCTTCCTGCTGCCCATTGCGATCTTCCATCTCTTGTTCGCGCCACGCGGGCCTCGCTGGCTGGCGATAACGCTGACCGGCGCCGGTGTGTTCCTGCTTTCCGCGCCCTGGCTTGTGACGATCATCGCGAATGGGCTCAACGCGTCAGCCGATGAAATGGCTGCCTACGCAAACGGAAATTGGGAAATCCTGTATAACTGTCTGATGTTAATCGGCAGCGGGAATCTGCTGTTGCTGGCAGTCAGCTTTGCCGGAATAGCCCTCGCCGTGAACACAGGGCATCTGGTCCCAAAATCAATTCTTATGCTTGTCGCGCTTCAGGTCTTGGCTATTGGCATATTCCATACCGCTATGCCCGACATCATCGGAAGCACAACCGGCTATCGGTTTCTGCTTCCCGCGTTTCTCCCATCCGCGCTGCTTATGGGCGCTGGCATATACTATCTCTATCGCTACCGCCGTATTTTCGGCATTTTAGCGGTGTTCTGGCTTGTCGCTGGCATTAACTTCCAGTCAACAGCGCATTGGCGACAATTCATTGGCGGTCTAGATAAGGCTTTCAGTCTTCCGCCCTGGCAGGTCATTGCCCGATTGGCCGCCGAGGAAAGGCCCTCGCCTCCGCTCCTCATCGCGATAAATACCCCTCTGGAGAGTTTCAGCTACAACAGGCGCATACCTTATTCCCAACGGATGCATTATTTCGCGCCCCGAGGTATCGAGCTTCTGTCCATCACTGACCTGCCGGACTTAGCATTGCACGCAGCCAACAGAGCGATCGATCAACGAAGTATCTGGATACTCCATGAACACCGCAGCTTGCTCCCTGAAGACTTCGATTATGTTCGGTCGAATATGAATCGGTTAGATTACGATCTCTGCGAGACGATTCACGTTGGCGCGTCATGGTCCATCCTAGCCTTCTACTGGGATATCCTGGAATGTGGCGATATCGAACCCGCATCCGAGTCGCGAAACGCCTTTATCAACCTTCAGTTCTACAACGCCAGACTGAGCGCCAATGGCTCGCGACTGTATTTTGTGGATTCCTGGAGCGCAGCGGCGCAATTCTCGCGCGACAACTTCGGCCTCTCCTATCAACTGATCACAACAGACTGGGGCAACGTCGCTCAATTGGATCTCCCCTTGGTGCATGAAGGCGCCTTGCGGCGGTTTTTCATCAATGTCGACGGCGTACCGCCCGGCTCATACCGGCTTATGATAATTCTTTATGACAAGCAGACCGGCGAACGCATCCATTGGATAGATAATCCCGGCGATCTGCCGAGCATGATGGAATTGACTGAAGTCATCCTGCCTGAATAAGAGCGTGTGTGCATACGCGAAAGGAAGACACGACAAATGCTAGTGCCCATCTCATGGCTCAAAGACTACGTCGACATAGACGTCCCGGTTGAGTTGCTCGCCGAGCGCCTGACCGTGGCCGGCCTGGAAGTCGCCCATATCAAGTACATCGGCTTGCCACAGCAAGACGTCCCCGGCGTGCGGATGCCCCGCTCGGACCACCTCGTCTGGGATCGTGACAAGCTGCTGCTAAGCCGCATCGTCGAAGTCAAGTCGCATCCGCAGGCCGACCGCCTGGTGCTGGCGATGGTCGATTATGGCGGCGCCGAACTGGAACAATGCGTGACCGGCGCGACCAATCTCTTCGGCTACAAAGACAAAGGCGAGATCAACCCGCCGATCTGGGGCGCCTTCGCCATGGAAGGGGCGACCGTCTGGGACGGCCAGAGCGACAAGCCGAAACGTATGACGCTCAAAGGCAAAGAGCTGCGCGGCATCTACAACAAGAGCATGGTCTGCTCCGAAAAAGAACTGGGCATCTCCGACGAGCACGAAGGCGTCATCATTATGGATCACGACAAGAGCTATGTCGCCGGCGCGCCGCTCGCCGATATCCTCGGCGATGTCCTGCTGGATATCGAATTCACGCCGAATCTGGCGCGCTGCTTCAGCATGATTGGCGTGGCGCGCGAGGTGGCGGCCCTCCTGAATGTCGAGATGCGCTATCCATCTTTCGACTTCCTGGCCGAAGGCGAGCCCATCGTCGGACAAGTCGATATCGACATCCGCGAGCCCGAACTCAATCCGCGCTTCACACTCACCCTGCTGCGCGAGACCGAAGTAAAGCCGTCGCCCTTCTGGCTGCAGCATCGCCTGAAACTCATCGGACAGCGACCGCGCAACAACATCGTCGATGTGACCAATTACCTCACCTTCGAGTTGGGCCAGCCCCTGCACGCCTTCGACTACGACAAGCTGGTCGAGCGGGCCGGCGGCACACCCACCATCATCACGCGCCTGCCTGATCCCGGCGAAACGCTGGAGACTCTCGACGATGTCCTGCGCGATCTGGGCGCGGAGACGATCCTGGTCGCCGATACCGCCGGCGCATTGAGCCTCGGCGGGGTCATCGGCGGCGGCGAAACCGAAATCAGCGAGTTGACCCGAAATGTCTTGCTGGAAGCGGCCGCCTGGAACAACATCGGCATCCGCAAGACGATCAAGGAGCAGCGAGTCTATACCGAAGCGTCGACCCGCTTCAGCCGCGGCGTTCATCCCTCCCAAGCCATTCTCGGCTGCCAGCGCGGTATCGAGTTGATGCGCCAACTCGGCGGCGGCAACATCGCGCGCGGCGTCCTCGACTGCTATCCGCTTCCCCCCGAGACCGTCACGGTCGACTTGCCGATCGAACGCGTCAATCGCCTCCTGGGCATGCAGGTCGCGCTGGGGGCTGCGGCCGATGTCCTGCGCCGGCTTGAGTTTGAAGTCGAACTCGACGGCGACGTCATCCGGGCGGCGGCGCCCGACCATCGACTGGATATCAGCAGCGATCCAGTCGTCGGCCAAGCCGACCTGCTCGAAGAAATCGCCCGCATCATCGGCTACGATAAGATACCCAACAGCATCATGGCCGATGAAATGCCGCCCCAGTGGGAGAACACCACCGTCATCATCGAGGAGCGGATTCGTGATATTCTGGTCGGGCAAGGCCTGTGCGAAGTCATCAGCTATCGCTTCACCAGCCGCGAAAGCGAGGCGATGCTGGTCCCCGCCGGCGCCGCTTCATCGCTGCCGGAAGGCGACTATATCGAAATCGCCAACCCGGCCGCGAGCGAACGCGATGTCTTGCGCAAGACGCTTCTGATTAACATGCTCGAGAGCGCCGTCAACAACGCCCGCTATCAGGAATCGCAGCAGCTCTTTGAGGTGGGCACAGTCTATCTGGGCCGCGGCGACCTGCTGCCGGAAGAACCGCTCCACCTGGCCATCCTGTTGACCGGGGGGCGCGATGAGCCTTGGTGGCAAGGCGCTGATTCCACCGCGGAAATGGACTTCTACGACCTGAAAGGCATCATCGAGAGCCTGCTCGCCGGTTTGCACATCGACGACTTCAGCTATCAAAGAGGGGGGCACAGCAGCTTGCACCCCGGCCGCTCGGCTGGCTTGACCATCGGCCGCGAACGCATCGGCAGCTTCGGCGAACTTCATCCCGAAGTCGCCGCCCGCTTCAAGCTGACCGATTCCAAAGTCCTTTGCGCTGAACTGCAGGTCGCGCCCCTGATCCAGCATCATCAGCGACTGCACTCGATAAGGCCGCTGCCAACGACGCCTGCCGTCCTCGAAGATATCGCCCTGGTCGTCAAGGCCGACCTGGCCGCTGGCGAAGTCGAAGCGGTGATCCGTCAAGCCGGCGGTCGGCTGCTGAAAGACGTCAGGCTGTTCGATGTCTATATCGGCGATCAGATCCCGCCCGGCAAAAAGAGCTTGGCCTATTCGCTGACTTACCAGGACGAAAACCGAACCCTGACGGACAAGAACGCCGCCAAGATCCGCAAGAAGATCATCGGCGCCGCCCGGCATCGCCTCAACGCGGAACTGCGCGCCTAAGGCATAGCGCGCTAGTAGCCTCTCGCGCGATCCATTTGATTGAGCAGCGGGCGATTCTCAAGGTAGCGGCGCAGGTTCTCTTTGAAGACAAGCGCCGCTTTGTCGTGATAATCACGCGTGAAGCCGGAAAGATGCGGCGTGATGATGACGTTGTCCAGGTTCCATAGCGGGCTGGTATTCGGCAGCGGCTCCACTTCGAAAACATCAAGCGCGGCGCCGGCAATCTGACCGGAAGACAGCGCCGTTATCAGCGCTTTTTCATCGACCACCCGGCCACGCGAGACATTGATCAGCACAGCCGTCTCTTTCATTGCACTCAAGACCTCGTCGTCTATCAGATGCTCCGTGGCCTCGGTCAGCGGAACGGTCACCACCAGATAATCAGAATCCCTCGCCATGGAAGCGACTGTCGCCGCCGGATAGATCCGATCTGGAATATCGCCAATGGGATCGCCGATATCGGGCATGGTGTATGCGTTCCTTTCTTCCGTGCTGCTTATATCGCGCTTTGACGCCAACACGGCCATGCCGATCGTCGAGCAGAGCCGCGCCAACTCGCGCCCGATGCTGCCATAACCAACGATGCCGACCGTCAGCGAATCCATATCCAGGGGCGTGAACAAGCGGTGCGGCTCGTCCGGCCATTCCGCACGGCCCTGCAACTCAAAGGCCTGGCGCATCTGGTAGTTGAACATCAGCATCGTCATCAGGCAGTACTGCGCCATGTTGCTGGCGTGGATGCCGCTGGTTGTCGTCACCACGATATCCTCCGCCTGCACGATGGGCTGATGCAGCGCGTGGTTGACGCCGGCCGAGTTTATCTGAATCCAGCGCAGCTTCGGCGCCTGCTCCTGTTCCGGAAAGTAACCGGTGGTATAGAGGACTTCCGTCCGCGCGATGACATCGGGCGCAACAGCAGGGAAGTGCCGCTCGATCTGCAGGCGCGGCGAAAGCTCCCGCAACTCGGCGACAATCTCATCCGAGAAATCCATCGCCAGCGTGACAACTACCGGTTCGGTTTCTGCCATTCAGCGCTTCCACTGGGCGAAAAACACCCAAAACGAAACCTGCTGGTAACTCGAAGCTTAGCAGTTTGAGCCGGCTCGGTCAATGCGGACGTGGGCTGGCAGGCGGCTGCTCAATGCGCTAAGATTCGCGCTTGACGGATGAAAACATGCGAGTGAACGAGGACAACATGGGTCTGCTGGACGGCAAAATCGCGCTGATCTTCGGCGTCGCCAACAAAAATTCCATCGGCTGGGGAATCACCCGTGCTCTGCAGCGCGAAGGCGCCACCATCATCTTGAGTTACGCCATGGATCGCCTGGAAAAACGCGTCCGCCCGCTCGGCGAGTCGATCGGCTGCGAACTGATGCTGCAAGCCGATGTCGGGAACGCCGCCGAGATGGACGCCGTGTTCGCCGCCGTCGAAGACAAATATGGCGGGCTCGATGTGCTGGTGCATTCGGTCGCTTTCGCCGAGCGCGATGCCTTGGCCGGCCGCTTCGTCGATCTGCGCCGCGAAGCGCTTCTGAGCGCCATCGATATCAGCGCCGCCAGCCTGATCGAAATGGCCCGCCGCGCCGAGCCGCTGATGAAAGACGGCGGCAGCATCATGAGCTTGACCTACAATGCCTCGCGCACCGTCGTGCCCAACTACAACGCCATGGCCATCGCCAAAGCCGCTCTCGAAGCGATCACGATGTACCTGGCGGCCGACCTGGGCCGCAGCAAAATCCGCGTCAATGCCATCAGCGCCGGCGCCATCAAAACGCTCTCCGCCGGGGGCATCGCCGGCTTCCGTGATCTGCTGCGCTATGCCGAAGTCACCGCGCCGATGAAAGAACTGGTCAGCCAGGACGATGTCGGTGACTTGGCGCTATTCCTCGCGTCCGACCTGTCACGGCGCATCACCGGCGAGGTCATTTATGTCGACGCCGGGCACAGCATCATGGGTTACACCGATGTCGAAGCGCTGATGGACGACGGCGGCTAGCCCGCCCCGCCGGCTATTCTTTGCGCTGGATCAATCCATTGAATGTGAGAGTACCGCAGCCAACTCCGCATCGGACCGCGGTTCGTACGGCTGCTCGGCTTTCTTGACTTGCCACAGGGCGACCAGGGCGAGCGCGAGGCCGACGATGCCGCAGAAGAATACCACGCCATAGGCAATTGTATGCTCGCCGGTGATACTCAGCACAATATCGCGCACGATGCCGCCGCCGGCGACGCCGCTGCCGCGCGCAAATGTGACGCAGAGCGTCCAGAAACCGAGGAAAGTGCCGGCCCGTCCTTCGGGGCTCATCTCCATCATCATGCCCAATGTGCCGATGTTCCAGATGCCCATGCCAACGCCAAGCAGCGCCAGTCCCGGCGTCACCAGCGGACGCGCCTGGCCCAGTGACGAAACGGCAAACAAGGCGTAAGCCAAAACCAGCACCATGACCCCGCCACGAGACAGATTGCGGTTGTTGAACAGCGCATGCTTGCCCGAAAGGAAGAGCACAACGAAGGAGCCGAGTATGGCCATGCCGCCCCAATACGCGGCGAATCGGTTCGTGATATGCGCTCCCATGCCGAACACTTCGCCGGCGAAGGGCTCCAGTACCGTGTCCTGCAGAAAGGTGAAGACCATCGACAGCACAAGATAATATAAAAAGAAGGTCATTACGCGGCTCCGCCATACCAGCGACAGGTCGTGGCGCAGGCTGGTATGCTGGTCTTCCCTCGGCTCATCAATAGGTTTGTTGCGCTTCTCCTCCCCTAAAAGCGAGAAGAACCAGAGCGCGGTGAAAACACCGGCGGTGACCAGGAAAAGTGTCAGCACCGAATCCGCTGAGAAGCCGAGCTGGCCCGCATCATCCTCCGGCGGCAGCATAAGACTGAAGAAGACGCCGCCCGCCGCGAAGCCAATCAATAGAAAGGTCCAGACCAAACCGACCGCGCGCCCCCGTTGGCCCTCCGCCGCGCGATCATAAATCAGCGCGAGGAAAGTGCTGCCCGATATGGCGCTGCCCAGGCTGAACAGCAGAAAGGACAAGACCAGCGCCAGCCAGAGTATGAACGGCGTCTCATCGGACGAACCTGTTTGGGCGCGCTGAACCAAGTCCGCGGTCGCGAAGCCGAGTGTCACCGTACTGAGCGCCATCATGGCCCGGCCCAGCCAAACCCAAAACAGGCGTCGGAAGCCGCCGATGGTGTGCGTATCGGAATATCGGCCCGCGATCACCCCAAGTGGCGCCAGAAAATAACGCAAGCCGGTGAGCAAGCCGACGAACGTCGCGCCGAAGCCCAGGTCCGCCACCATGATCCGGTTCCAGACGCCCGTCGTCAGCACATCCGCCATGCCCGAACCCAGATGAAACAGGGCTATCTTGAGATTCCGCGCGACCGAAAGTTCAGTGTTCTTGCTATTTTCCATACATGATTACTTAGAATTATGCAGATTTCCGCGAGGGATTATACAGGTTTTGCCGCAGCGGTCAATACAATACATACAAGATCGATAAGAAACTATGCTATACTGAAATCAAGTTTGACTGACCCTGGGAGTGAGGTTCTGATGTTTCAACACCGTCCGTTCAACAAGATTGTGGTACCGACCGATGGTTCTGCCTGGAGCGAGCGCGCGATTCCCTATGCCGTAGATTTCGCGCGCATCAGCGAGGGCGAAGTGATACTGCTGCATATATTCACGCCGCCGATGCACGAATTCGTCGATTCCCTGGCGATCGCCGGCGAATATGAATTGGCGAACCGGATTCGGGAGGAGATCAAGCAGCATTTGCTTGCCTTGCGCAACGAAGTGCGGGCGGAGGGCGTCGGCTGTCGCTTGCACATCATTGACGCGGTCGGTGTGGCGCAGCATATTATCGAATATGTCGAAGGGGAAGAAGCCGACCTGGTCGTGATGACCACGCACGGTCACTCCGGCTTGGCGCGGCTCGTATTCGGCAGCGTCGCCAACAAGGTCATGCACGATATCAACGCGCCCGTCCTGGTGATTCGCCCGGACCTGGAGTAAGCCCGGCTCCGCTTCGTTTCACGAGCATCACAGTATCGGTATCGCATCAAACGGCGGCAGGCGTTCGGCAACCAGTGTCTTGATTGACTCGACCGCCTGCCATGCTTTCCGCTGCTCTTCGGCCGGCAAGTTCAACTCGGCGAATTCGGCTTCATCGAGCAGGAGCGTCCGTCCATCGGGAGTGACAAAGACATCCAGCGCCAGATCTTCCGCCGACGCCTGCTCCGCCGCGATTACCGCAGGCCGCGTGATGTTGCAGTACCAGCCCTTGACGGCGTGCGTATCGACATCCTGCACCAGGAAGATGTTGTACCAGCGGTCGCTGTAGAACCATTCGCGGAACAAGTCGCCGCGCCGCAAGTGAAGAAAACCCAAATCGCGATCGGGCAAGGCGAAGCGGGCGTCGATGCAGACGCAGGTTTCGCTTCGAGAGACCAGGACGCCTTTGTACGAAAGCTCCTCTTTCCCGAAAGCATCGCGCTTGATAATGGTGAAATCGCCCATCAGGCTCGCCCTGCGCTATGCACAAGCAGCAGCCTGCCCTGGCGGAAGCTGACCTCGGCGCGTTCCGCCAGCATGACATTGCTGATGCCGCGCGCTGGTCCCTGCAGCAAGGATTCGTCATTAAGCGGATATTTCAGATTATGCGTCCTGATGCCGTCGGCGCTGGCGCTGAGAGGAATGAGCGAGATGGTATCACCCGCCTCGCCTTCCAGCGAATGTATGCCGGGAGACAATACGCGAACGGTCTGATCGCCATCGACGAGGATGATCCTCATGCCACTTATTGCTGGCAGCGTCAGCAGATAGAGATTGGCGACGGTCTGGTCGAAGCGGCCCCCAAGCGCGCCAATGATCGTCACGGATTTCGCGCCGATCTCGCGGCAATGCAGCAGCGCCAGCTCAAGATCGGTCTCGTCTTTCTCCGCTGGGAAGGAAAGAACCTGGCTGCCGGCCGCTCTGAAGTTAGCGACTTCTGCCGCCGTCAGCGAGTCGAGATCTCCGATGATGGTATGTGGCTGTAGGCCAAGCGCCCGGGCGTGCAGCGCGCCGCCGTCAGCGCAGATGATGCGAGTGCCGTCTGCCTCCGCCAGCGCGCGCCGAAGCGCGGCCCCTTGGCTGATGGCGCCATTGGCGAAAAGCAGTACTTTCACCGACAAGTTCCCCAGTTGACAGTGTTGCTGGATTGCACAGGCTGCATCTTACCATCACTGGACAAGCCTTGTAGGGGCGAGCCATTGGACCGCCTGCGCCATCTACTACCGATCGCCTTTTCGCATGATGAACTTGGATTTGCTTCTGCGCGGCAGCGGATGAAAACAGGTCGGTTCATCGCCGAATAGGTTCGCCAGCTTTGCAGCCAGCGCGATCTGTGCTAGTTTCGGACACAATACGACAACAATAGAAAGCGAGATACAATGCCGGTTGACGCCATAAGCCTGGAAGTCTTCAAGAATCTCTTCGCGGCCGTCGCCGAAGAAATGGGCGCGACCCTGCGGCGGTCGAGCTTCAGCCCGAATATCCGCGAGCGGCTCGATTTCAGCTGCGCGGTCTTCGACGCCGAGGCGCGCATGATCGCCCAGGCGGCGCATATCCCGGTGCATCTGGGCAGCATGCCGGCATCAGTGGCGGCCGCCGTCGCCGAGTTCGAGGAGTTTTTCCCGGGCGATGTCGTCGTGCTGAACGACCCCTATCACGGCGGGACGCATCTGCCCGATATCACGATGATATCGCCGGTATTCGCCGGTGGCGAGCTGTCCTATTTCGTCGCCAGCCGGGCGCACCATGCCGATGTCGGAGGCATGACGCCGGGCTCGGCCCCGCTGAGCACGGAACTCTATCAAGAGGGCATCATCATTCCCCCGCTGAAGCTGAAGCTGAGCGGCTGGATGAACGAGGGCGCGCTGGTGCTGATCGTGGCGAACAGCCGGGACCCCGAAGAGCGTATCGGCGATTTGGAGGCCCAGCTGGCGGCCCATCGCATCGGCGAGAGCCGCATCGCCGACATGATGATCGAGCATGGCGTCGAGGCGACGGCGGAGCATGCGGCCGCTCTGCTGACCTATTCCCGGCAAATGACTGAGGCGGTCATCGCCCGCATTCCCGACGGCGTCTACCGCTTCCGCGACGCCATGGAAGGCGATGGACAAGCGGAATTCGAGATTCCAATACAAGTGCGCATTGATGTCGAGGGCGAGGCCATGCGCGTCGACTTCGCCGGCAGCGCGCCGCAGGTCCTGGGCAATGTCAACGCCGTCCCGGCGATAGTACGCTCGGCCACCTGGTATTGCGTGCGGCTGCTGGCGGATGAGGACATCCCGGTGAACCACGGCTGCTTTCAGCCGGTCGAGGTGATCACACCCGAAGGCAGCGTCTTGAATCCGCGCTTCCCGGCGGCGGTGGTGGTGGGCAACACCGAGACGAGCCAGCGCATCGTCGATACCGTGCTGGGCGCGCTGGCGAAGGCCATGCCGGAGCTTCTGCCGGCGGCATCGCAGGGGACGATGAACAACTTCGCCGTCGGTGGCGCAATCGGCGATGAGCAATTCGTCTACTACGAGACGCTGGGCGGCGGGCATGGCGCCTCGGGCCGGGGGAATGGCTTGTCCGGGCGGCACTGCCACATGACCAATACGCTGAATACGCCCGTGGAAGCCTTGGAGTACAGCCTGCCGCTGCGCGTCCTGCGCTATCAGCTGCGCGATGGCAGTGGCGGCGCCGGGCGGCATCGCGGCGGTGATGGCATCCTGCGCGAGTATGAGCTGCTGGTCCCGGCCACGGTCACCATAAATGCCGAGCGGCGGCTGCGCGCGCCCTACGGCGTGAATGGCGGGCAGCCCGGAAAGCGCGGTCTGAATACGGTGATACGAGCGGGACAGGCCGAGACGGTCGGCGGAAAGTACAGCGGAGCGCTGTCTGCGAGCGATCGCGTGGTGATCGAGACGCCCGGCGGCGGCGGCTGGGGCGAAGTACGCGCCTGAGCGGGGAAATGGCGATTCGGCGTATGCGAGGTCGCGCGAAAAACTGATGATTTATTGAAAGTATTGGACATTGTTTGGACATATCCGGGACATATATTGGCGGATAACTTGCAGGTTAGGTTCGGCTTTATTGTAGCAATTTAGTATGAAATTTATTAGTATTTAGTTGTTATCCTCAATCCCCGGCCTCTCTTCTACAATGCGATTGACCGCCTGGTGGAATGAAAAGAGCGATAGAGGCTTAGGTCTACCGCTCTGGTATGGCAAAGCTCTTGGCTTAGTTATCCTTGCTGGCGATGTTGACCGGGATCTGCCGCGGCTGGACATGATCGGCCTTGGGCAGGGTGATGCTGAGGACACCGTTTTCGAAGCTGGCTTCGACGGCGTCGCCATTGACAGCGGCCGGGAAGCGCAGGCTGCGGCTGAACTTGCCGAAGCGCCGTTCGCGAATGAGCGCCTTGCTGTCTTCGGCGCGATTGTCCGCGGCGGTTTCACCGGTGATCGTCAGGACATCTTCGTGGATGTTGACGCTGATGTCCTCTTGCTTGATGCCGGGCAGGTTGGCGCGGACGGTGTAGGCGTTCGGCGTTTCCTCGACATCGAGGGCGAGGCCGTAACCGCGCGCTTCGGAGTGGCCGCTGCCCAGCCAGGGAAAGCCTTCGTTCAGCAGATCGTCAACCAGACGGAAGTAGGGGCTGCGGGTGCGAATCATCATTTCTCTGTCTCCTTTGCATACAGTCTTGATACGATTACAGGATATGATAGCGATGTATGAGGAATGGAAGCGCGGTATAAGAAATATCAATGAGCCGCGTAAGCGATGTGTTGGCGCGGCATCGAGGGTGTGGCCACCGTGCGGAAGTCAGGAGTGGCGGGGACGCATTTGAGGCGGGCAAATGATATGATGGGATGATTGATTGTGGACGCTAAGAGTACGAGGCGGGCTTGATGCGAGCGGGCGTAGATATCGGCGGAACCTTTACCGATCTGGTGTTGAGCGAAGGCGGGCGGCTGACGATTCACAAGCTGCTGAGCAATCCGGGGCAGCCGGAGCTTTCGATGCTGGCCGGCTTGGAAGCGATCAGTCCGGGCGGCTTGGCGGCGCTGGAGCAGGTGGCGCATGGATCGACTGTGGCGACTAACGCGATTCTCGAGCGCAAAGGGGCGCGAGCGGCGCTGATCACCACCGCCGGTTTCCGCGACCTGCTCTTCATCGGGCGGCAGGACCGGCCGGCGCTCTACGATATTCATCCGCGGATTCCGCCGCCGCTGATCCCGCGCGAGCGCTGCTATGAGGTGGAGGAGCGGCTGGACTTCCGCGGCGAGGCGCTGACGCCACTGGACATGGCGGGGCTGGATGAAGTGCTGGACCAGGTGGAACGGGACCAGGTCGATGCGATTGCGGTTTGTCTGCTGTTCAGTTATGTGGACGCGGCGCATGAGCGGGCGATCAAGCGGCGGATACTTGAGCGGGGCATCGTGGAAGAGGGCTGGCAGGTGGCGCTGTCGGCGGAAGTGCTGCCGGAGTTCCGCGAATATGAGCGGGCGAGCACGGTAGCGCTGGAAGCCTACGTGCGGCCGGTGATGTCGCGCTATATCGGGCGGCTGGAAGAGGCGCTGCCGGCGGCGACATCCTTGCGGATCATGAAGTCGGACGGCGGCGTGATGCGCGCGGGGCGCGTGCGGCAGGGTGCGATTCATACTGCGCTGAGCGGCCCGGCGGCGGGCTTGATGGGCGCCTTTCATCTGGCGCAACTGGCGGGTTATGAATCGATCATCACGCTGGACATGGGCGGGACATCGACCGATGTGGCGCTGGTGGCGGGCGAGCCACAGCCGCGACCGGAATCCTCCATCGACGGACTGCCGCTGCGGGTGCGGATGCTCGATATCGAGACGATCGGCGCGGGCGGCGGGTCGATCGCGCGGGTCGATGCCGGCGGCGCCTTGCGCGTCGGTCCAGAATCGGCCGGGGCGAATCCGGGACCGGTGGTCTATGGGCTGGGCGGGGGGCAGGTCACGCTCAGCGACGCCAACGCGGTTTTGGGACGCTTGGACAGCGAGCGCTTCCTCGGCGGTACGATGGCGCTGGATTTGGAAGCTGGGGAGCGGGCGCTGGAGCGATTGGCGCGGCGGACCGGGCTGAGCGTGACGGAGGCGGCAAGGGGCGTGGTGGATATCGCGACCGTCAACATCGACCGGGCGATACGGCATGTATCGATCGCGCGGGGCTATGATCCGCGAGACTTTACGCTGGTGGCCTTTGGCGGCGCGGGACCGCTGCATGCCTGCGCGGCGGCGGACCGGCTGGAGATTCCGCGTGTTTTGGTTCCACCGGCGCCGGGTGTGCTCTGCGCGCTGGGTTTGCTCTTGGCCGATGTCGTGGTGGAGTACAGCCGTTCGGTGATGTGCCGGGCGGATGAGGATGCCCTGGGGCGGCTGAGTGAAGATCGGCGCGAGCTGCTATCGGCGGCGCGGGGCGAACTTGAGCGGGAAGGCATCGCGGAAGATCAGATGCGTTTCAGCGTCAGCCTCGACATGCGCTACGAGGGGCAAGCCTACGAGTTGAATATCCCCTTCAGCGGCGAGGCCCTCGAGGCCTTCCACGCGGCGCACGAGCGCAGCTATGGCCACGCGATGCGCTGGCGGAATGCAGAGATCATCAACATCCGCGTCAGCGGCATCGGCGGCATCGACAAACCGAACATGGAAACCGCGCCAGTGGAGCCGCATGATGCCAAGACCGCAGGTGAGAAGATGTCGCCGGAAGCTGGCCTGATCAAACTGTTTGAGCGCGCTGAACTGGGCGCCGGCGCGATGTTTGAGGGCGAGGCTTTAGTCTTTCAGATGGACAGCACGACATACCTGCCGCCCGGCTGGCGCGGGGGGGTGGACGGCTACATGAATCTGATGCTGGAGCGGGTCTGACCGCTAATCTATCGCGGCCATCGCTTCGATCTCGACGCACATGTTAAAGGGCAGGGAGGCCATGCCGACGGCGGAGCGGGCGTGGGCGCCACGTTCCGGCCCGTAGAGCGCCAGGATCAGGTCAGAGCAGCCGTTGATGACAGCGGGCTGCCCCGCGAAATCGGGCCCGCAGTTGACCATGCCATGCAGCCGCAGCCAGGCGCTGACGCGGTCGAGATCGCCGAGCTCGCGTTTGAGGCTGGCGAGCATGGATAGCGCCACCGCTTTAGCGGCGTCGTAGCCCTGCTCGACAGTGACATCAATGCCGACTTTGCCGAAAGGCCCGGCGACCGAGCCATCGGCCCTTTGCGGCCCGTGGCCGGAGATGTAGGCGATGTTGCCGTGCAAGCGCACGAAGGAAAAGGGCAAGACGAGGCCGGGCGGTACCTTGATCGGCGGCGGCAGCGTCAAGCCCTTTTCGGTCAGTTTGCCTTCGATTTCCATGGTTTGCTTTCTCCTTCACTGGCAGTCATCACATGATTTTAACCACCGAATACACCGAGGGTACAGAGGGCAGAGAGTTTTTTCGTCGGAATCGACGCCTAATGCGCGCGCACGGGCGAGGCGGAATCGGGCTAGAATTGATATTGCTGATTGATGGCGGGGTTCTGGATGGCGCAGGACGAACTGCGGCGGGCGATAGAGCTTATGCAGGATGGTCGGGTCGAGGAAGCGGCCGGCCGGCTGCGTGGTCTTGCCGACGAGCCGGCGCTGGATGCCAAAGGGCGGGCGGCGGCATTCGTCTGGCTGGCGGAGGCGCACAAAGATATCGAGCTTAAGCGGCGCTGCCTGGAGCGAGCGTTGGAGCTTGATCCGGCTAACGGTCAGATAAAGCAGGGGCTGGAGCAACTGCTGGCGCGGCCGGCCCAACCGGAACATCTGCCATTGATGCGCGGGCGAGCGGACCGCCCGATCAAGCTGGAGCAAGCGCCGCCGGTAGTTGGTGTTCGCGGCGGGCGCAACGGCTTGGCCAGCGGCCTGTTCGTCAGCGGGGACGGACTATTGGCGACGACGAGTTACGCGGTCGGCAGCGCCGTAGAGGTCAGGGTTCAGCTTGGTAACGACCGCGAAGTCATGGCGCCGGTGCTGCGGCGTCATCCGGGCTTTGATCTCGCATTTCTGGCAGCGGGCGTGGAATTGGCGCGAAAGCCCTCCGTGGCGCCGCCGGCGATGATGGCGGAAAACGCGGCCTTTGTGGCGCTGAGCTACGGAGGCGCGCGGCTGCGAGGAATGCTGGTCGCCAACTCGAGCGGCGCGCGCGAGCCCTGGCTGAATACGAATATAGCGCCGGTACAACTGCCTGACGCGGGCGGCAACCCACTGCTTGATGAGCGGGGTCATACGCTGGGGATAATGACGCGGAACCTGGGACGGGGCGGCCATGCCTGCGCCTTGAAGATGTCGCATGTGCTGGCGCTGGCGGAGCAACTGCGGCGGGAGCGTCAGTTGATGCCGGACGCGGGCTACTGCGCGAGCTGCGGCGCGCTGGCGCGGGCGCTGCTCTTCGGCGGGCGAACCTGCGAGACCTGTGGCGCGCGGCTGACGGCGAGCCCGTCGCGGAAAGCGCAGAGCGATGAATTGATGCAGCTATATGGCGAGAACGCTGGACCGCCCTGTCGACGATGCGGGGCGCGCCTGGGTCAATATGGCGGGCGCTGTTTGCGCTGTGGATATGGAGTAGCGCTGACGGGAGCCGGGTAAATGGGACGTTTCTTCGGGCGAGGCGAGGCGCGGGCGGAAGAGCCCCCGGATCAGTTTGATCTGTCGCTGCGGGCGGTGGAGAGCATCCTGGCGGCGATCGGCGTGGATCCGGCGGCGGCGCGGATGGAGGTCGAGCGGGGCTATGGCTGGAACTTCCAGCGCGGCTCAGCTCTGATCGAGGTCTATCTGACGCCCGAGGAGCAAGGCTATCTGCAGGTATTGTCGCCGATTATGCACCTGCCGGCGGGCAACTTGCTGGCGCTGTATCGGCGCTTGCTGGAGTTGAATTTGCAACTGACGAACGCCGCGCTGGGCTTGCACGAAGATGTGGTGTATCTCTACCATGAGCGTCTGCTGGCGGGCCTGGACGCGACCGAGGCGGACGCGATCATTCGGCGCCTGGCGCAATATGCCGATGAACTGGACGACGCGCTGGCGGGGGAGTTTGGCGGGCGGATGTATGGGCGGGGGTGAGCCTGAATTACGCAGTAAACAGCTTATATACGAGATGTCTTCTCAGCGAGTTTGCCGCAGGTTATTCACCACCGAGTACACCGAGTTGATTGAGGTCACAGAGGTGAAAAACGGGGCTCGGTAAGCGGACGGCCTTAGATCCGCTACCACCCCACCCTGTTATGCACCCACTCCAGCACACCACTCCAGCAGCCGCCCTCTTGCACATCCCAGGCCTGCATGAGCATGGCGCGGTGCTGGGCGAAAACAGGCAAAAGCCCGGAGACAATTGCGCCGCGCTGATGATGATATTCGAAGAAACGTGAGATTTTGAATCTTAAACGAGCAGGTACTCCGCTTCGCTGCAGACGCGCAGCGTGCCGGCCAGTTCATGGCCGAGGAAGTGGGTTTGCCCATCGACCTGGAGTTGAAGCGGACCTTTGAAAGGCGCGCGCATAACCAGGCGGAAGCGCTTGCCGGGTTCGAGGCGGAGCTCGCTGAAGTAGCGGAGGCGATGTTCATCGTGGGTGTGGACGCGGCTGATGACATAATCGCGGCCGACCTCGACCTCGGAGAGCGGGTAGTCGACGACGCGCGGCATCATGCCATCGGAGCTGGGGATCGGCTCGCCGTGGGGGCAGCGTTTGGGATAACCGCTCATCTCGTCGATCTTGTCGACCAGCAGATCGCTGACGACCATGCCGAGATCGTCGGCATCGTCATGAACTTCGTGCCAGCCGAAGCCCATCACATCGACCAGGAAGCATTCGACCAGTCGATGGCGGCGAATGTTGGCGAGGGCTTCGCGCTCACCCGCTTCGGTCAGGCGTATGCCGCGATAAGGTTCGTGCTCGAGGAAGCCGGCGTGCTTCAGGCGCTGCACCATGCGCGTTACGGCGGGCGCTGAAACATGCATCTCGTCCGCTAATGACGAGGTGGAAACGTAAAGATCATCCGGCTGGTAGTAGGCGATGCGGTAGGCCTCAGCCAAGTATTCTTGCATCGAGTCGGTCGCGGTCATAACCTCCCCAATTCACCGCAACGGCAACGCCCTATACTATACGCGAGGACTGTAACATTTGGCAAGCGTCATGGGAAGAATTCAAGGTTTTTCAGCAGAGAATCCAGCCGGCGCAGCAAATCGGCGGGCGCCCCGTCGTTGATAAGGGTGTAATCGGCGATGGCGATGGGACCGCCTTTTTCGAGCTTTTCGATCTCGCGGAAGTCGCGCTCGCGAGATTCGGCCGGGGTCATGGGGCGGACGGCGCGTTCGGCAAGCCGCCGGTAGCGCAGCTCTCGGGAGGCGACTATGGCCAGGAGCAGGAGCGGCGCGCCGAGCTCGGTCGAGAGCAGCTTGTATTCGCTGAAGCTGTAGAGGCCGTCGATGACGATGTGACTGTGTGTGATCAGGGCGTCTTGAAGGGCCGGCAGCGAGAGGACGGCCATCGCCGCCATGCCATGCTTCCGGCGCAGCTCTTCGCGCACGATGCGTTCGTTGGCCGGGCTGACATCCCAACCCCGGCGCTGGACTTCCCCGATGACGAGCGCGCCAAAACGAAGCGTGAAGAAGCCACGCCCGGCGAGGTGCTCGGCACAGAGCGTTTTGCCGGCGCCGGGCATGCCGACCAAGGCGAGGGCACGCGGTTGAGGCGAGTCGAGCGGCATTGATCTCCGTCGCCAGTTGAATCGGTCAATGAACGAGCGGATTATAATTCGACTGGGGCGATACAGATAGCGCAGGATAAGTCTAGCGCATACTTAGGGAAAGATAGCGGTTCTAGATCCGAACGCGTGTATGAGCGATAAATGCCAGCTAGGGAATGACATCATGTCAGCTTGCAAAAGTTGTGAACGCCTTGCCAACCGCGACCGGGGCGAAGCCGCGCTTTGGGACAATATCTATCGCAGCGCATACTGGGATGTCGTGCATGCCTACAATTCATCCTATCTGGGCTGGCTCGTGCTGGTGCTGCGGCGTCATGCCGAAGCGATTGACGAGCTGACGGCCGATGAGGCGGGTGAGCTGGGCAACTTGCTGCGGCGGGTTTCGTTGGCGCTGAAGCAGCAGCTGGGCTGCAGCAAGACCTATGTCATGCAATTCGCGGAATCAGCCGAACATCCGCATGTCCATTTCCATGTTGTAGCGCGGATGCCGGAGCAAGCGCCTGAGGACCGGGCGTATCGTATTTTCCGACATCTTGGCGTACCCCTGGCGCAGCGCTGCGGCGAAGAGGAACTCAACCAATTGGCGAGAGGCCTAAAAGCCTACCTTGATACGCTAAAATAATTGAGAAGACGACTTGATCGTTTGGCGTGGCAGACATCTATGATCGAACGCGAAAACAGTTTCATAAATGCGGACGGCGTCACGATCGCTTATCGCGTCTGGCTGCCCGAGGCGCGGGGGCGGCGCGGCATCGTTTTCATCTCGCATGGCTTGGGAGAACATAGCGGACGCTACCGGCATGTAGCCGAGGCACTGACCGAAGTCGGTTTCGTCTGTTACGGGATCGACCACCTGGGACATGGCTTGAGCGGCGGCGCGCGCGCCTATGTGCCGGATGGCCAGTTGCCTGTCCGCGATCTGGATCAGCTTTATCATATTGTCCGCGCCGAGTTTCCCGACCTGCCCGCCCTGCTTTTCGCTCACAGCATGGGCTCGCTGATCGGGTTGGGCTTCGAACTGCGCTATCCGGGGCGGCTGCGGGGCATTGCCATTACGGGTTCGCCGGTGCATGGCGAATACGCGAAGCCGGCCTGGCTGGTATCGTTATGTTTATGGGCGGCGCAGCATATACCGAAAGTTCGGTTGTCGCCGCCCGGCTCGCCGGCCGTATTGACCGCTGACGCAGAAGTGCTTAAGGAATGGTTGAACGATCCGCTGGTGGACAAGGGCATGTGGCGCGTGGGGACATCGGCGGCCCTGGTGCGACTGGGGCGGGAGATCTGCCAGAGAGCGGGCAAAATCAAAGCGCCGCTGCTTTTGCTGCATGGCAGCGCTGATCATCTTGTGCCGGACTCCGGTTCACGTTTTCTGGCGGAGAACGTCGCTTCGGCCGATGTGACGCTGAAAGTCTACGACGGGCTGCGGCATGAACTGGTCAACGAAACCGAGCGAGACGAAATCATCCGCGCCATAAGAGACTGGCTGCTGGAACGCGTATAATGGCGACCGTGTCCGTTTGCCCGCTATGGCACGGTCTGTTATCTTAGTATTGCATCATAGCGGCTCCTTTGCCGGGCCGGCCACATTGTACATCTCACCGCAGCAGACGTCAGAATCGACTGACAAGCTTGGGGTTCCACATGCCGGTGAAGCTGCATGTAAATAGGGTCTCGCTAAGTTTCGGCGGCATCAAGGCCTTGAGCGAAGTAGAGTTCAAGGTCAATGCCGGCGAGATATTCGCCGTGATTGGACCGAACGGCGCCGGCAAGACGAGCTTGATCAACAGCATCAACGGTTTCTACACCCCGCAAAACGGAGCGATCATCTTTGAAGGGGAGGATATTACCCATCTGCCGCCATACAAGCGGGCGACGCTGGGCATTTCCCGCACCTTTCAGAATATCGCGCTGTATACCAACGCGACCGTGCTCGACAATCTGATGGCGGCGCGGCATATCCACATGAAGACGGGTATGTTGAGCGGGGCGCTGTTTTGGGGCGCGGCGCAGCGGGAGGAGATCGCGCATCGGCGGCGGGTCGAGGAGATTATCGACTTCCTGGAGATGGAGCATATTCGCAAGTCGATCGTCGGCACGCTGAGTTATGGCTTGCGCAAGCGGGTCGAGCTGGGGCGGGCGCTGGCTTTGGAGCCGACGCTGCTGCTGCTGGACGAGCCGATGGCGGGCATGAATGTCGAAGAGAAGGAGGACATGGCGCGCTTCATCCTCGATATTCATGAGCTGCAGGGCACAACGATCATGCTGATCGAGCACGATATCGGCCTGGTGATGGACATCTCGCATCGCATCGCCGTGATCGACTTCGGCGTCAAGATCGGCGAAGGCGCGCCCGACGAGATCAGCCGGGACGAAGCGGTCATCAGCGCCTACCTGGGCGAAGAGGAAATTTGAGATGGCGCTGGCGGAGCAAACGATCCCGTATCGCTCGGCGACGCCGGGGCGGGTATTCACATCGAGCTTGACGCATCCGATCAAGACGGCGCCCCCCGAAGAAGACACCTTGTCAAAAGGCTTTCTGCGGCGTGTGGAACAGTTGGGCGGGCAAGTGGCGCAGCGGAAGAAGCGCTATGGCATCTGGCAGGAATACAACTGGAACGAGGTCTATGAACACGTCGTCAATTTCGGCATGGGCCTGGACAAGCTGGGACTGGAAGCCGGCGATACGCTGGTCATCATCGGCGAGAACGATCCGGAGATGTATTGGGCGCAGATTGCCGCGCACGCCCTGCACTGCCAAACCTGCTGCGTCTTCAGCGATGCCAGCCCGCAAGATATCCATTATGTGATCAACTCGACCGACGCGACCTTCGTCTGCGCGCATGACCAAGAGCAAGTGGACAAGCTGCTTGAGCTCAAGGCGGCGAACCCGCAGATACTCAAAGTCATCTATTGGGAAGAGCGCGGAATGTGGGCTTATGACGATGAGTGGCTGCTGAGCCTAAAGGCGCTGCAGGCGATCGGCGCGGCGCACCGGCAGGGGCATCCCGACAAATTCGATGCGTTGGCGCGCAGCACGGAGGCGACGGACACGATCATCCTCAGCATGACATCGGGCACGACGAGCCTGCCGAAATTCGCCGAGGTGACGCATTTCCAACTGGTCTACGGGCACGCCTTGAACGACCGCTATGTCGATTCGCGGCGGTCGGATAATTGGCTGTCCTTCAGTCCGATGGCCTGGTTGGCCGAGCAGGCATTCGGTTTCGCGACGCATCTCTTGAATGGAGTGCAGGTGAACTTCCCGGAGGGTCCGGAGACGGTGCCCACGGATATGCGCGAGATTGCGCCGGCCGGCCTGCTTTTCCCGAGTCGCGTATGGGAGAACCTGGCGCGCCTGGTGCAGTTTCGGATAAACGACAGCAGCTTGCTGAACCGGCTGATGTATCGCCTCTTCATGCCGGTTGCCTATCGGGCGATCGACCTGGAAGACGAACATAAGGCGATACCGCCGCCGCTCCGATTGGCGCGCTGGCTCGGCGAATATGCCATATTCGAGCCCCTGCGGGACAAGCTGGGCTTGACGCGAGCGCGGAATGTCTTGACGGCCGGCGCAATGTTGAGCTCGGATATCATCCGGTTTTTCCGCGCCATCGGCATTGAGCTGCGGCAGTTTTATGGCTCAACCGAGACCTTCGGCACGGTGCATCTGCGCGGCGATGTGCGCTTCGAGACCGTCGGCGTGATCGTGCCGGGCGTAGAGATCAAGATCGCGGAGAATCAGGAGATTCTGATTCGCACGAAAGCGCGCTTCAAAGGCTATTACAAACAGCCGGAAAAAACCGGCGAGGCCCTCGACATCGAGGGCTGGTATTACACCGGCGATGCCGGACACATGGATGAGAAGACCGGGCACCTCATTTACCTAGAGCGCGTCAACGACCTGATCGAGCTGGCGACCGGCGAGCGCTTCAGCCCACAGTACATCGAGGGCCGGGTCAAATTCAGCCCCTATGTGCAGGATATGATGACGGTTGGCGGGGCGGAGATGGACTTTGTCTCTGCGATCATCGTCATCGATTTTCAAAATGTCTCGCGCTGGGCGGAGAAGAGCGGCATCGCCTTCACCACCTATGTCGATTTGTCGCAGCGGGAAGAGGTTTATGAGATTATTCGGCGCGAGCTGCGGGCGGTGAATGAATCGCTGCCGGGGTATTCCCAGGTCAAACGCTTTGTGATCTTGCACAAGGAGTTTGACGCCGATGAAGCGGAGTTAACGCGGACGCGCAAGCTGCGGCGCGGCGCCTTGCACGAGAAGTATCAGGCCTTGCTGGAAGCCATATACGGCAGGCGGCGACAGGTGCACGTCAGCGCGGAAGTGCGCTATCGCGATGGTCGAACGGGTACGGTGGAGACCGAGCTGCGGGTGGCGGATGTCTAGTCTCACCGCAGAGAAAGATGTAGGGGCGATTCTGTGAGTCGCCCGCACAAACAGCGGATAACGCGAAAGGGATGCCGCTTGTGACAGAATTCATCAACAGAAACAAGAAGCCGTTAACCTGGGCGCTCTACGCTGTGGCGGCGGTCCTGATCCTGCTCTTCATTGGCGATCAACTGGCGGGGAAGAAGGCGGCGCGGATCGTGCAGACCTTGATCTCCGGCGTGCTGGTCGGCGGCGTATATGGCCTGGTCGCCTTGGGCATCGTCGTGATCAACAAGGCCTCGGGCGTCTTCAACTTCGCGCATGGCTGGATGATGGTCGTCGGCGGGATGATATTCTGGAGCTTCTTCACCGTCAGCGAGATTTCCCTGCTTGGCGCGCTTCTGCTATCGACGGCGACCATGCTGATGGTCATGTCGACGGTGAGCTGGCGGAACCTGCGCGAGGGACGCAATCCGCTGATCACAGTCGGAGGCATAATCGTAATGACCGCGCTGATGACGGTCGGCGGCATCGAATGGCAGTGGCTGCATGCGCTGGTCGGGACATTCGCCGGCGCGATCCTGACCGGCCTGGCGGTCGAGCGCTTCGCGATACGTCCGCTGATCGGGCAGCCGCTGTTTACGGCGGTCTTGATGACGCTGGCGGTGGCGGAAGTGCTGCATGGCGTGACGCAGATCGCCTGGGGCACGGTCGAATTGAACTTGCCGGTCTTCGTCGATCCGCAGACGAACAGTCGCTTCCGGCCGATCCGCCTGGACGCCTTCCGCGAGATCTTGGACGGCCTGGCGATTGTGCGGGTGGAGCTGGTCATCGCTTTTGTGCTGGCGATCATGGCTTTCATCGGCTTCATCTTGTTCTTCCGTTACACGAGCGTGGGTTTGGCAATGCGGGCGACATCGGAAGATCAGCAGTTGGCGCAGTCAGTAGGCTTGCGCGTGCGGGTGATCTTGGCGATCACATGGGCGGTCGCGGCCTTTCTGGCCAGCATCGCCGGCGTCTTGCAAGGGGGCGCGGTTGGCTTGTCGCTGAATATCAGCTTTGTGGCGCTGCGGGTCTTTCCGGCGGTATTGCTGGGCGGCTTGGAATCCATCACCGGCGCGCTGATCGGCGGGATCATCATCGGCATCGTCGAGCAATTCGGCACCCTGATCAATTCATCGGAGCAGGTGGGGACGAACCTGGCGCCCTATCTGGTGTTGATGCTGGTGCTGGTGATTCGGCCCGACGGCTTGTTCGGCGAGAAGCGGATCGAGCGCATCTAGCGGAAGCGGGGAAACAGGAGAGGCGATGGCGAATATACATCCGGCGGGCGTCTTCGATACGACATACGAAGAGGATATGTCCATCGACCGCACCGGGCGCGACAAGCTCTGGAAGAATCTGGCTTTTCTTGCCTTGCTGCTGGCGCCGCTGCTATCGGTATCAGGTCCGCTCGGCCTGGGCTGGATCAGCGATCAGTACATCGGCTTGATCGCGCGGATTTCGATCTTCGTAATCGCGGTGCAAGGCTTGAATATTCTCGTCGGCTATACCGGGCAGATTTCGCTGGGCCACGCCGCCTTCATGGCGATCGGCGCTTATGGCTCGGCGATATTGGCGCGGGAGCTGGGCTTCAGCTTTTGGACGGCGCTGCCGGCCAGCGCTTTGCTGACGGGATTGGTAGGCTTGCTCTTCGGCTTGCCGTCATTGCGCGTCAAGGGCTTCTATCTGGCCATGGCGACCCTGGCGGCGCAGTTCATCATCCCCTGGGTCCTGCGTTATCCCATGGAAGACTTGACCGGCGGCACCCGCCCCTTGAACGTGCCAGCGCCCATGATCGGTCCCTTTGCGCCCTATGCCGAAGAAGAGCAGGACATCGCCGGTTTTATCAGATATCAGGCAGGCGATGCCTACTTTGTCGATGTGATCACGGTCGAAATACGGGATCGCACCGGCAATAGTCCTTATATCGCGTTGCGGAATCCAGCAGGTGACTCGGTACCGGCGGGCGATATCAATATGACTTTCATGAGAGATGCGGAAGACCGCATCACAGGGTATTCCTACATTGCCACCAAGGCCGGTGAATATCGAGTCGAGATCGACACGGATGACAATACTGGAACGTTTAGGGCGGTGGTCCGGCGCAGCAAAGCATTGAGCTTCGCCACCGATACCGCGATGTATTACATCATCGTGCCGCTGGCGGTGCTATTGATGTTCCTGGCGCGGAATATCATCCGCACGCGAACCGGCCGCGCCTTTATCTCGGTGCGCGATAACGACCTGGCGGCTGAACTGCTCGGCATCAATGTCTTCGGCTATAAGCTACGCGCCTTCTTTTTGAGCGCGGTCTATGCCGGTATCGCCGGCTGCCTGCTGGCTTATGAGCGCAACAGCTTGTCGCTGAACGCTTTTGAACTGGACACATCGATAGAGATGCTGGCGATGCTGATCATCGGCGGCGCCGGCTTCCCGCTGGGAGCGATGTTCGGCGTGACATTCATTCGCGCCTTGCAAGAGGCTCTAATCCCGACGTTGAGGCCCTGGTTATCCGATATCTTGCCGCAGCTCTTCCCATTTGTTGATGCGATCAACATAACCAGCGCAATCAATCCGATCGTATTTGGCGGCGCGCTGATCGTGTTCCTAGTGCTGGAGCCGCGCGGCATCGCCCACCGCTGGGAGGTATTCAAGGCCGCCTGGAAGCTGCGTCCCTATTCCTACTAGTTGCTTAATAATGTGCTTTGTCTTAAGCTAGGTTAAGCAAAACTGACTCGTTTCTCGACACGAGCGGCGGTGATTGGACAAAGGAGCGTAATATCATGAAAAGGCTTTGTATCCTGCTAATTCTTCTGCTGGTGGCTGGCGCTGCCTTGCCGAGCCTGGCGCAGGAGATGATGGACTATCCCGCGGAGTTGACGGAGTGCGAAGTGGATCTGACCGGCGAGACCATCAACATCTTTCATTTCGGCGACCTGAGCGGACCCTATGCCTTCATCACTCAACCCGTGGTCTCCGCGGTGACCGACGCGGTGAATTACTGGAACGGCCGCGGTGGCGTCTGTGGCGCGGAGTTGGGGCAGATCTATGAAGATACCGGCGGCAGCCGAGAAGCGGCGCAGAGCGCATACGACCGCTTCACCAGCGCTTACCGCGACGAGCTCGATCTCCTGCTGCTCTATAGTTCCGATGATGGCGAATTGCTGCGCGAACAATTGGCGGAAGACGAGATCGTCTCGTACATTTCGGCCGGCTCGATCGAGAGCCTCTACGGCGAAGACGGCATGACGCCCGGTTGGCTCTACGCCGGCAATCCGCTCTACATCAATCAGTTCGGCTTCTTCTGTCAGTTTGTCGCCGCCAGCCCGGCGCTCTTCCCCGATCCGGTTATCGCCTTCGTCACCTGGCCGAACGCCTTTGGACGGGCGGGCACGGAGCCGGCCGCGCGGGAATACTGCGGCGGTCTCGGCGTTGAGGTGCTGGCGGAACCGCAATTCTTCCTGCCGACCGATACCGATATTCTGACGCAGGTGCAAAACGCCATCGATGGCGGCGCCAACATTTTGTATACGAATTCGCTGGCGACAGGTCCGGCGCTGATCGCCGGTACGCTGGTGGACCTGGGCATGGAAGAAGACATCAAGCTGGCCGGCGTCAACTGGGTGATGGATACCACTGTCGGCTTGCTCGGGCAGCGCGTATTGAAGCCCAACGGCCTGCCGTCGGTGGATGGCATGTTTGGCTCGATGCCCTTCCTTTGGTGGACGGAACTGGGTCACCCGGCGGTACAGTTCGTTTATCAGCAGTTCACAATAAACGAACGCGGTCCCACCGAACAGAACATCGCCTATTTGCTGTCCTGGGGCGTGGTTGATTCCATCATTGAGACCTACATCCGGACGATCAACCGGGTCGGCAGCCTGAGCGCGGTCACCGGCCGCGACATCCGCGAGACGGCGGAAAGTATGGACTATGCGATTCTGGGCGGACTATACCAGCAAGTGTTTGCCGAAGGCATGCGCGACGGCACTATGAATCGTATCGCTGTGATGAAGTACGCAAACGCTGACATGTCCGGCGCGGCTACTGGCCCAGCCGACGCCCTGCTGGTGGATGGACCGGCCGGCAAGATGTTTGTGCCGATTGTGGTGCCCTTGACCGACTTCATGCCGGTGCCGCAGCTAAGGGGTCAGTCCGGCTAGCTGCCCTCTACACAAAGTCTGGGAAGCGAATCTTCTTGGGATATCAGGATACTTTGATAACGGGTCAGCCGCTGGCTGGCCCCTACAGGTATCTCTCGGTTGGAGAAAATGTAGACACACGCGCGGCAAAGCCGCCGCCCACGCAAAATACCTTGCCGATTGCAAAGGGCTGGAAGTTGACTGAATGCTGCCTCGGCGAGCGTTTTACTCCCCTCCCTGACTCGTCGGGGAGGGGCCGGGGATGGGGTAAGCTGCCCGCATAAACGCAAAATTGTGTAGGGGCGACCCACCGGGTCGCCCGAAAATATGCCATGACTGTCGCGGAAAGACATCAAGAACTGACCACCACCAAGACATTGTCAGTCAACAATGTCGAGGTGGTCTATAACAGCGTCATTTTGGTGCTGCGCGGCATCACTCTGGAGGTGGCGCCGGGAAAAGTGGTTTCGCTGCTGGGACCGAACGGCGCGGGCAAGTCCACCACGCTCAAGGCCATAAGCGGCTTGCTCAAGGCGGAATTGGGCGAGGTGACGCGCGGCCAGATCGTTTGGGGCGAGGAGCGGCTGGATGGCTTGAGCGCCGAGGACGTCGTGCGCACGGGGCTGGTGCAGGTGATTGAGGGGCGGCTGCTCTTCCGCCATTTGACCGTGGAAGAGAACCTGCGCGTCGGCGGCATGGTCTATCAAGGCGGCCGGCATATCCGCGACGACCTGGAGCGCGTGTATCATTATTTTCCGGCACTGGCCAAACTGTCGAAACGGGTCAGCGGATACTTGTCGGGCGGCGAAGGCCAGATGTTAGTCATCGGCCGGGCGATGATGGCGCATCCGCAGCTGCTGATGCTCGACGAGCCATCGCTGGGTTTGGCGCCGCTTCTGGTTCATCAGATTTTCGAGATCATCCACGAGATCAATCGTCAGGAGGGCGTGTCCGTCTTGATTGTGGAGCAGAATGCCCGCGCCGCGTTGGAACTGGCGGACTACGCCTACGTGATGGAGAACGGGCGGATCGTGCTGGACGGGCCCGCCGAACAGATGCGGCAGAATGAAGATATCAAAGAGTTTTATCTGGGCTTGAACCAGGCCGGCGGACGCAAGAATTATCGCGAGGTGAAGCACTACAAACGGCGCAAGCGCTGGCTGGGCTAGCGTCGCATCACCCGTTTCTTCTCCATCCAAAATGGAATTCGTAGGGGTGAGCTGGTGGGTCGTCCTCAAACCCCTTACTCGCTGCCCTCAGCGCCTTTGTTGGTAAAAGTAAACCTATTCCTAAACATTTGTTCGCCTATTCATCGTCGAAACCTGCTATCCTGATACCATGACTACATTACATTCCGACCAAGATCGGCCCTCCGCCCCACCGTCTGCATCCGTCAGATGGCCAGATGGCCAGATGGCCAAAAAAAGTTTTTTCCCTGGCCATCATATCGGCGCCTGCGGGCTGGCGACAACGCGCTGCCAAGAATTATCAATAAACCCCGCTTTTGTGATAGAAAAAAAGTTTCCCGCTATCGATAGTCATTTATCGATAACCCGTCCGTTTGACCAATCCGCTCTCTACGCCGCGCCAACACTGCGCTTCAGCCTTCGGGGCTCACCAAGGGAAAACCTTGGGAGGCGAAAAATTGCGCCGTCCTATCATAAGAATTATCACATGGAGACGAAGCATGGCTGATACAGACAGGCGGATTCGAGACTTGGTGGCCTATGCCTACGAGAACGCGCCGGCGATACGCCGACTGCTGGATGAGGCGGGGGTCGCGCCGGAGGCGATACAAGGCGCGGGAGATCTCGCCAGGATACCCGTGTTGAGCAAGGACGCGCTGGTGGAGATCCATCGGGAGAATCCGCCATTTGGCGGTTTCCTGACGATTGATCCGGCCGATTTGCCGCGGATATATATTTCGCCCGGCCCGATTTATGATCCGCAGCCGCCGCCCGCAGACCCGGAAGCGCAACTGGCGCCTTTCCACTATATCGGCATTGGACGGGGCGACCGCGTCCTCAATACTTTCATGTACCACTTGACGCCGGCCGGGATCTTGCTGGACGAGGCGATCCGCGCTTGTGGCGCCACGGTGATCCCGACCGGTCCCGGCAATACCGAACTGCAGATCATGATGATGATGGCCTTGGGGGCGACCGGCTTCGTCGGCCAGCCCAGCTACCTGATGACGCTTTTGGACAAGGCGGCGGAGATGGGCATGGGCGCCGGCGGCGTACCGCTGAAGAAGGCGCTGTTTTCGGCCGAGCCCTATACGCCGAGCCAGCGCGAGCGCTTCGAAGGCGAATATGGCATGAAGACGACTTCGGCCTATGGCACGGCCGATTTGGGATTCATCGGTTATACGCGTGATGGCGTCCAGAGCTTTTGCATCATGCCGAGCGTGTATTTGCAGATCTGCGACCCGGAGACGGGCGTGCCTTTGCCGGACGGCGAAACAGGCGAAATCGTAGCGACGACGCTAAACAAAGCCTACCCGCTGATTCGCTTCGGCACGGGCGACCTGGGCGCATTGGCGCCCCAGCCGGCTCCCCCATGTGAAGGCCAGCAATTGCTCGGGCTTTTCGGGCGCAGCGGCGATGCGATCAAGGTGCGGGGGATGTTCCTGCATCCCAATCAGCTGGCTTATGCGGTCATGCAGTTCCCGGAGATCAAAGACATTCAGGTGGTCATCACACGGCCCGAAAATCGCGATGTGGTGACGGTGAATGTGGCGCTGAACGAAGGCGAGTCGGCTGAGGGCATCGGCGAGAAGCTGAGCGCCTTGGCGCAGCAGGCGGTGCGCTTGCGCATCGACACGGTGAATATCGTGCCCGCCAGCAGCATCGACCCGAATGCGCGGAAGATCGTCGACGAACGAGAGTGGGACTAGATATTTGGAGATGGCGCGAGAGAGCGACACAGGCATCGCCCCGGAACATGGCGAATGCGTTTACTCGTCTTCAGAGTCCTCCCCTGCTGCGGCATCTTCTTCGTCTGCTTCATCCGCGTCTTCAGCGGAGGCCGACGCTTCCTCTTCTGAATCAGCGTCGTCTTCAGGATCGACGCCGACAACCTCGATGGTGAAGGACTGAACTTCGCTGATGTCTTTGATGCGTACCTCGAAAACAAAGACGCCGGCGTTTGCGCCGATTGCCAGGTCTGTCAAGGCGGAGCTGCGGCTGTCCTCATCGGCATCGTCGTTTTCGGCCAGGAGCTGCTTGCCTTCCCGATCGTATATGCCGAGCACGGTATCTACAGTCTCGTCCGAGCCGCTAAGGTATACGCTGACGGTTCGGTTGGCGGGCAGGGTGACGCGATAGCGGATGCGCTGATCGGGCCCGACTGTTCCATTAGCTTGGATTTCGGTGCTGCCGATGCCGAGCGACAATTCGCCGCCGTCGATGAGCTCGCCGAGGATGACACCGGTCAGGTGTTCCTCAGCCGCTTCCAGCAGCGGGTCGCCTTCGCTCGTCAGGCTTTCCATGGTGACGGGCACACGCAGGGTCGGCGCGACGCCTTGGGCTTCGATGTGGATATTATAGTCGGCGTCCAGCGCCCGGGTGACGGTGAAGCGGATGGACATATCTTCCGGCATGAGGAAGTCATCGACGGCGCCGCCCAAGCCGCCGGTGGGATAGTGGCCGACGATGGCGGCGCGGTCATCAATGGCGAGATTGTAGGAGAAGAACTCACAGGCGCTGAAACAGCCCGGCGCAATGATGACCGCGATTTCTCCCGCGTAACGCGGATGCTCCACGTCGTCGGGCAAGCAAAAGCGGTCTTCGGAACGTGGATCGAGGTAGAACTCGCCCGCGGCTTCGTTGTAGGAACTGGAGTAACCGAGGATATGCTCTTCGTTGAAGAAGTAGGCGCCGAGTTGATCGGCAAGGTAGCCGCTGCCGCCGCCGTTTTGGCGCATATCGATGATGATGCCGGGGACGCCTTCGTCATTGAACGTTTCGATCATGCGCTCCCAAAGCTCGATGGTGAGACGTTCATTATCGCTGAAAGAATAGATAGTGACGTAGCCGTAGCCGCTGGGCAGAATCTCGTACTCGAGCGGCAATTCCCAGCCTTCAATGCCGGCGAAGAAGGACGAATGGTTGAAGCTGGCGCGTTCGCCGATCGTTGTAAGTGTGACCGACTGGTCTTCGTCGCCCTCTGGATTGCGGAAAGTGATCTCGACATCGGCGCCGAGAGCGAAGCGGGTGATGTAGCGAAGCTGCTGCAAGCGCAAGGTGTGTTCGGTGCTGAGCGCCTGGTGCGCCCAGACGAATTCGCGGTCCATGGCTTCCTGGACGCTGCCGCCATCCCAGGCCAGGATTTCCGCGCCGAGCTGCATGCCGGCGTTCGCGGCCGGGCTGCCATCGATCAGGTAACTGACGACGATGCGCCCGTCCTCAAGCTCGGAAAGCGAAATGCCCAAGCCGCCGTCGGTCTCTTCGCGGAAGAGCTCACTGAGATGTGAAAGGGGCATGCCGACATGGCCGTCGGGGATTTCCCAAATGAAGTCGCGCATGGCGAGGGCATAGGCCTCTGCGTCTTCGGCGTCTTCCGCCTCGGTAAAACGGGACGCGTAGGTCGCTTCCAGCGCATCCCAATCAAGTTCATAGAGTTCTGTGTAGGCGTATTCTCGGCGGAAAAGATCAACCATGGCCCTGAAGGCTTCACTGTAGCTAAAGGCGGAGAAGTCGTTAAGAGCGGCTTCTGCGGGCTCGTTGAGATCAATGACCGGGCGGGCGGAGCGATCGAAGGCGAAGGGCTCGCTGTCCATATCGACTACGGAATAGCCCTGGGGCACAGTGACGATGGGGTCATCCGCAGTAAAGAGGAGGCCATCTTCGCCGAAGCCATTGGGGAAGCCCTGCCCGGCCTCTGGCGCGTAAATGATGAACTTGCCGCCGATGATTTCGAGGCGGGTTGCCGGGTCGCTGCTGGCGCGGGTGGAGGCGTAGCTGGTTGACCAGCCGCCACCGTACATATCGCATTTTTGCAGCCGCAAGTCACCGAACAGGTTCGTCCAGTAGGCAATAGCGAAGACCATTAGCCCACTGTCTTCTTCACCGTCGTTGTCAACATCGCGCAGGCTTCCAGCCGGTTCAAGCGGCAGAGCAAGGCTGTACGAAAAGGGCGATGTGAAGAAGTCCGAAGTAATCTGGCCGAGAACTTGGGAATCCAGGGGGAAGATGAAGTACTCATTTCGATCGATAAAGCCGGCTTGATCTTCCAGGATGACCAGCGGTTCGTCAACGCCACTGGTGAAGAGGGCATTGGTGTAGTTAAGCTCGCCGGTAATGACGGCCGGACCGCCTTCGTTATTGATGATGGGCGCTGAACCCGGGTTGGCGTTGAAAGCGGCGGGCGCATCGTCTTCTTCTTTTTCGCCGATGGCCAGCGCCCCGAAGGTGGACAGCAATAACAGACTGATGAAGAAAATGCGCAGTAAGCGGTTGCTGGACATGCAGGATTCTCCAGGATTGAGATAGAGACTGTGATGTTTAGCTGAACCATAGAATAAGTGAGGAGTGATGCTTGGGCAAGCTGCTTTGCGGTATCGAAGATGGCGCCAAGTTGCCCGCTGAACAGAATCTGCTAGAGTTAGCGCAGCAAGGCTCAATAGTGGGAAGTCAAATGTGAAGCAGTTGGCTCGCAAGTACCTTGAGCATTGGCATGTCGTCGCGGTCGTTACGGTCCTGACGCTGGTCCTTACTTTTCCAACGATCATATATGTATTCATGACTGATGTGTTTTGGCTGCCTACGGGCGACAGTCGTGATATCTACATCCAGATTTGGGATATGTGGTACGGAAACTTGGTGCTAACCGGGCAAGCCGATCGGTATTTTACGGATTTGATCTTCTACCCCGAGGGCGTATCGCTGGTCTCTCATCCAATTTTTTTTCCGCAGGTCATGATCGTAAACGCGCTAATGGCATTCTTGCCTCTCTCGAACGCGTTTAATCTATCAATCCTGCTGATGATTTGGATCACGACCCTTTCCACGTATGTCTATACGTTGTATCTGTTCAAAGAGAAATGGTTGGCTCTCTTCGGGGCAGTGTTACTTGGCTTCAGTCCACAGGCGCTAAGTCACTATAATCATCCATCCTTCATGTTCATGGCGCCGCTGCCTTTGTGCTTGTATTTCTTTCATCGTGGCGTGAATGAGAAGCAATGGACATTCTTGATTGTCTCGGGACTGTGTGTCGGCTTGACTAGCGATACAAATCTATATCTATACGTATGCATCATGATCACGCTTGGCTTGGGAATACTGGCATTCGCTGTGGGAAGATGGCGCGATGGGGTCTATTGGCGCCTAGTTGCCGTGCTTATACTGACAATTGGGGTTTGGAGTTTGTGGCGATTGTATCCCCTAATCAGCAATTCGCAGTCTCTAAGCGAGGCGATGACATGGCATGGCGAGTCAGAACGAAATCACGACCTCATTTCGTATTTTGTCAACTACAGCAACAGCTTTGCGAGGCCGATATTCGAGTCCATTATCAAACCGCCTGAGTACACAAACATCAGTGCAGCAGCATATTTAGGTATCCTGCCGCTGTTCCTTATCGGCCTGGCGCTTTCTCGCAAGGATTCTCGGCGAAGAATCCAGCCCTGGTTATTTCTCTTGCTGCTGTTTTTCCTTTTGAGCCTGGGTTCGACTTTGATCGTAAACGGCAGCGGATATCCGGGCTTCCCGCTGCCGAAGCCCTATCTGAACCGATTGTTCCCGACAATCTTTCTTGCATTTAATGAGACCGAACATTTCATCATGGGAATGGTATTGCCGCTTGCGGTTTCGGCGACTTGGGGTTTCAAAGCTTTACAAAAAATTTGCCCCGCAGTAAAACGTCCCGTACTTGTGCTGCTGTTCATTGCGGTTGTAGCATTTGAGTATTATGTCCCGGTTGAGGGGAATCTGATTGGACAAGACCAGTTTGCTTTTCTCGAATGGCTGGCGCGCGAAGAGGATCAGGACATCCGACTCATCAACGCGCCTTTGGGGCGGCATGATGCCAAGCGCAACAACTTGTACCAGGCCCTGAGCGGTTACCCAAGCGCGGAAGGCGCGATTAGCCGAACGCCTGAAGCCGCCTTTGCTTACATCTATGCAAACCCGATACTCGGCGCTTGGCGCGATGATCGACCGACGATCTGTGGTTTCAACAGTCAGGACGAATATCTGACGGCGCTTGGTCAATTGGAAGACGATGGATTCACGCATGTTGTGTTTCATCGGCGGCTGCGAGACGCGAATATGATAGCGGAAAGCTTCTCCGTAGCTGATCCGTCCTATAGCGATGAGTACGTAAGCATTTATCGGATCGGCGCCTTCAAAGGCTCTTGCCCCCGGGAATTCATACGGCTGAAAATGTCGGAAGCGCACGCTGCCAAGGCGCTGCTTCTTCCGTCGGTAATCCATGAGCGGCACGGGGCTATTTTGGGATTCCAGCGGGACTTGCCAGCGGATGAACTGTATCTGCGATATATCTCCCAGGCGACATTCGACAGGAAAAGCGTGATCAGCATTTCGGTCGACGAGAATGATGAAATAGCGGTACTAAGTTCGATGGAGCTATTCCGCGAACTGGATGCCATAAGCGCAGTCAATGACGCGATATGGTTGGTCAACAATCCGCTGCAGACTGACTTGCAGCAGCTAGACATATATGTCAACTGGTTCACAACAGAATACAGATTTTGCCAGCGCTACCTCGACGATGAAAGCGGGACGATCGATCTTTACGTCAGGCCAGAGATTCCCTGTGCGGCGGGAATGCACAGTCGAGAGGAAATATTGTATGACAACGGCATCCGATTGATCAACTTCGCTGTTGATGTTGACTCCGAGCAACTCACATTTTTCTTATCCTGGATAACTAAGTTGGACCAAACATATAGTTTCTCGGTCCAGATACTTGATGCTGAGGGTGAAAGAGTCCTGCAGTATGACGATACAATTGCTCGCCAGCCCTTATCAATGCACCAAGTAGACCATGCCTTGCCAAGCGGGAGCGAGCTAACAGTCATTCTGATCGTGTATGACTATGATACGGGAAAGAGCGAAGGCGGCACGGCACTGAGGACTATGGAGCGTTTCGACCGCGAATTGGAAGTGGCTAAAATTAAGGTCTGATATGCCGCTGTCGGAGTTCGGGGCGAGGGGCAATGCAGACAGTGCAGCTACGATTCTTGACCGAGCTTTTCACGCGGGAACCGACAGACGATAAAACTCAATGTCACGCTCGAAGCGTTCTGCTCCGTCAATGAGCAAGCCGGGCTGGCTGACGCCGGTTTCGAAGTCGTAGACAATTAGCTTGGCGCTATATTCGCCGGCGGGCAGCGACGAGATGTCCAAATAGACGATATCGACCGGTTCACCGCTGATTACGCGATCAACTTGCCGGACTTTGTTCGACTGGCTGTCAAAGACCTGCAGCGTAAATGAATACTCTTCACCGATGGTTTGCAGCCAGCGCAAGTAAATGGAGAGCGTATCGGACGACCGACGTACGAGCAAATGGTCGAGTATGGTGCCGTTATCGTAGCGGATTGAGAACGGTTCTGCGGCATTGACGAGTTCACAGGGGACATCGACGCGAAGGTAATAGTCAATGATGTTATCAGGTTTGTCGACGTAACGCCGGCACGCTTGATATTTTTGGCTGAACCAATTGGAATAGACCTCCATAGTCTGCAGATCTGTTTGTCGTGGATCAAACGTCACCCAGACGCCTATAGCGTTTTCGGCGATCGCATCTAGGGTGGCATAGGTTGTCAGTCCGCTCTGGATGAGCAATTCATTATTATCGTCATAGGAAATGTGGACCAGATGGGCATACTTCGACAGTGTCGCTCGATAGTAGGTTAGAGTCTTCCTTATGGTGATTGGCGTATCTGGATGGAAGCTAAGGATTAGTTCATTGTGTCCCGGCAAGTTCTCGGACTCATAGACGAAGTCCTGGTAATGCGCGGTTTTGTGGAGATTCTGATCAATTTTGTTGGCGTAGAACAGCAAATCATCCGAGCGGGAATAGACGATGAAGGCCGCGATCCAGAGTAAGAACAAGGGGACGCGCATGATGTTCCAGCGGGGCATCAGGCGTAGGCCGACAGCGACGCTGCAGCTAAAGGGCACGGCTAGAAGGGTCATGTAGCGCATGCGCCGCGCCACGAGGATGGGCGTAAATTCGTTAGCAAGGACTGTCAGCAGGAGGGTAAAGGCGGTGATGAGAAGGATGAATTTCTCCGCTTTGTTGAGGCGGCTATGATAGCGAGCGGCGAGCGCCGCCGCCGCCAATGGCAAGAAGAACAGCCCATTTGAAAAAACAAGGAAATACGTAAGCAGAGAATCGAGCAAAGGCAAGCGCGTATCGATAAGACTGATGCGATTTGAGAACCCGTGGGAGGCGACCGGGAGCCAGGGCAGAAAGCAGAGCCCGGCGAGTGACAGCAGGAGCGTTATCCGCCACCAGCGCCTGTTTTTCCCGACGAAGAAAAGGTGGTACAGCCCAAGCGCTGCCAAGATCATGATGCCGAAGTAATGCAGGTAGAGTATAGACACAGCTGACGCAAGCAGCGATACCCGGAGCCAGCGAGGGGCGTTCTTGGCTTCAATGACGGCTTTCCAATAGGACCAAATTAGCCAGCTCGCTACCAGCGGCAGGAGGGTATACATCCTTGCGGTGTGGCTGTAGAAGAGATGATAGGCGAGGAAGGTTGTGATCAGCAGCGTCGTGAAACCCAGTTGACGATCACGAAATGAGGCAGCGAGGTGATAAGCAACGGCGATGGTCAGCAGCCCGAAGTAAAGGGATAGCAGGCGAAGGACAAAAAGATCGGCGCCGACCAGAGTCCGCCACATATTGAGCAGCAGGAAATAGAGCGGGCTGTGCTGTTGGCTCCGCTCGGTGACGCTTTGAACGGTTTCAACGAGATTATAGACGGCGCCTTTTTCCGGATGCTGGATGTGGCTGAGGGAATTGTATTCATCATTGCCTATGGGGAGGACTTTGAGATGGGCGCTGCCCAGGGCGAAGAATAGAAGCAGACAGATGACCGTGATGGGGAGCGTGAGATTTTGATTGGCGACGTATCTCATCCGATGGCACTCAGACGGCAGGCGGATATATTGACGGCATTACGACAATAAAAAGTAAGTGATCCAGAAAAGTGAAGTATTGATGACGGCATTGATCCGGGAGCAGGAATCATTGGGGGATGGAAAACTGGAGGGCATTTATCGAGCGTTCAAATCGCTGGATATCTTCGACGAGAATACCGGGTTGGCTCGCCTTCGATTCGCGATCGTACACAATGAGCTTAACGACATACTCACCCGCCGAAAGACCTGCTAAATCGAATACAGCGATGTCGATCGGATCGCCGCTTATAACTTTGTCGAATTGGTGAACTTTGTTGTCTTGCTCGTCGAAAATCTGCAAGGTGAATGAATAGACTCTGTCGATTGTTTGCAACCACCGTAGGTAGACCGTAAGTGAATCGGATGAGAAATCATGTGCCAGGTTAGCGAGTTCGGCGCCATTGTCGTAACGGACGGCAAGAGGCTGGTCCTCGCTGACAAGTTCACACGGAATCGGCATCTTGAGATAATAGTCGATAACGCTCTCAGGTTCATCTAGAAAGCGTTTGCAGAAAGTGAATCGCTCGGTAAACCATCCGAAATGTGTCTGCAATTCGGCAAGGTTGGCCTGTGTCGGATTATGTATCAGCCAAATACCCTGGCTGTTGTCAGATATCGCGTCTGGGGTCGAATATGTAGACAGCCCACTCTGGATGACCGGTTCTCCTTCAGAATTGTGATGCATGTGCATCAGATGCGCCCAGCGTGAAAGCCGAAGTCTGTAATAGCGGAGCAGGGGGATCCGCATAGTTGCAGTTCCTGGAATAAAACTCAAGATCGGCTCGTTGTGCCCCGGCAGTCTGCCGGCCTCATAAATGAAGTCCTGGTAGTGAGGCACAAGGTGGTGTTCTAGCTGGCGCCCGTTTGTATAGACCGCGAATTCTTGCGAGCCGGCGAAAACATAAGAAGAAGCGATCCAGAGGGCAAGCAATGGGAGAAATAGCAATCGCTTGGCGGGTAGCCGACAAACCGCAATGGCGAGGGCACAGCTGAGGGGTACAACTGCTACCAGAGAATACCGCATCCGCCGTTCAACAAGGAATGGTGAGAATTCGTTGGCCAGAAAAAGAATGAATAAGATCGCAACGGTCACCGCCAGCAGATAGATTTCCGCTGCGTTGAGGCGCCTGCGATGGAGCATGAGGATCATCACGGCTACTAAGGGAAGAATCCATAGGCCGTTGGAGTATATGACCAGAATTGCCGCGATTACCTCAGGGAATGACAGGGCGGAATCAGTAAATTTACCTTGGTTCTGCGCGAAACCGCGTACCACAACCGGCAGCCAAGCAGTAAAAGTCAGAGCGGCAGCGGCGAGGTGAAATACAACTTTGAACCAACGCTTATCTTTTGGCACAAACAAGAGATGGTAAATCAATATCGCCGCCAGGATGATGACGCCGAAGTAGTGAACATACAGTATAGACGCGGCAGCGGCGAAGAATGACAGCCATTTCGAGCGAGAAACTGTTGTCGACTTGATTATTTGCCAGTAGGACCAGAGAAGGTAGGCGCAGATAAGAAGCATTAGCGAGTAAACTCTTGCGACCTGAGCGTAGTAGTGGACGTATGCAAACAGAGCCATTACCAAGGTAGCGGCCAGAGCAATCTGTCGATTGTTTGTGAGGAGTGCAAGGCGATGGACCAAGGCGAGGGCGACCGTGCCGAAATACACAGAGAGCAGGCGCGCCACGAACAGGTCTTCGCCTGTTAGCCTTTGCCAGACATTCAAGATCACGTAGTAGGCTGGCGAGTGTTCGGGGCTAAATACAGCTACGCTTTCTACGGTCTGCAGGAGGCTATAAGACTGGTCAAAGAACTGACCGGAAACGTGCCGCACTGAGTCAAGGTCGTCAACTGTCGCCGGTCTACTGTTCAGGCTTGTGACATTGACCGTAAAGAACAAGAGTAAACACATGAGGATAATGGCCTTGTGATAGCTCATAACCTCAAGTTTTATTAGACCACCGTTACGCAGTTTCGATAGTTTGAAAGTCACCTAAGTTATTGTAGCAAAAGAGGGTGGGCCAGAGTAGAGAAGCGTTGGCGAAGGCATATTTGCAGTCAAAAATCACTCAGGGATGTGAAATTGGAGGACATTCACCGCGCGTTCAAATGGCTGCTGGCTACTTAGGAGTAGGCCGGGTTGGCTCGCCTTCGATTCGCGATCGTACACAATGAGCTTGACGACATATTCTCCCGCCGAAAGATCTGCCAAATCCAGATTGGCGATGTCGATGGGGTCGCCACTGATAACTCTGTCGATTTGCCCCACCTTGTTCTCTCGTTCGCCAAAAACCTGCAAGGTAAAAGAATAGACCCTGTCAACGGCATGCGACCATCTTAGATATACCGTAAGTGAATCGGAGTTCAGTTCGTATGCCAAGTTGCCAAGCTCAGTACCGTTATCGTAGCGGATTGCAACGGGCTGCACATCAGTGACGAGCGCGCAAGGAATGGGTGATTTCAAGTAAAAGTCGATAATGCTCTCCGGCTTTTCAACATAACGTTTGCAGAAATTGAATTGATGAGTGAACCAGCCGAAATCCCCGTCGAGTGCAGATTCGCTTGTCTGAGTCGGATTATGCAGCACCCAGATACCATGGCTGTTGTCTGCGATTGATTCGGGGGAGGCGTACGTAGACAAAGAACTTTCCAAGATCAGTTCGCCCTGAGCGTCGCGAGACATATGAACCACATGTTTCCAATCCGAGAGCTGCCGTCGATAATAATGCAGCATCATGAGCACCGCCCCTGAATGCCGAGGATGGAAACTCAGAATGGGTTCGTTATAGCCAGGTAAACTGTTGGCTTCGTAGATGAAGTCCTGATAGTGTGGAACCATGTTTAGGTCCAGTGAGCGCCGATTTGTGTAAATTTGCAGATCTTGCGATCCAAGGAAAAAAACTGAAGAGGCCATCCAAAGAGCGATTAGAGGAAGGCAGAGGATTCGGCGGAAGGGCAACTGACCGAAGGCGATAGCCAAAGCACAACTCAGAGGCACAGCCAATACCACTGTGTACCGCATTCGCCGCGCAATAAGAATTGGCGAGACTTCATTGACAATCAATAGAACAGATAAAAGAGCGACGGCAATCACTGCCAGGTATCTTTTGGCGTCTTTGAGGCGCCTGCGGTGAAGAATAAGTAGTGCAACCGCGACAAGTGGAATGAACCATAATCCGTTGGAATATATTCGGAGAAGAGCCAAAAATGCTTCTGGCAAGGACAACACAGCTTTTGTCAGAGAAGATTGGCTGCGCGTAAAGCCTCGCATAGCGACTGGCAACCAGAGTATGAAAGGCAGGCTGGAGGCAGCCATGACACAGACCACATACAACCAGCGGCGGACTTTTGGCACAAACAGCGTGTGGTAGACTGCGAGAGCCGCCAGCAGTAAGATTCCGACGTAGTGAACGTACAGGATAGTCGCAACGGATGCGGAGAAAGACAGCCATTTCCAGCGTGGTGCTGGGGTCGTTCTTAGCAATTGCCAATATGACAAAAGCACCCAGCCACAGATTAGCGGCAATAGCGCGTAAACTCGTGCGATCTGCGAATAGTATTGGGGATATGCCAGAAGCGCCAAGATCCAGGGAGCGGCGACGGCAAGGAGCCGATCCCCCGTCAGAAGAGCAAGCCGATTAACAATGGCTACTGTGACCAGGCTAAAATACACGGAAAGAAGGCGTGCCAAGAACAAGTCATCGCCCACGAGCCTGCGCCAGACGTTCAAGATTAGATAGTATGCCGGGGCATGTTCCGGACTAAGTTCGGATACGCTTTCAAGAGTCTGGCGCAAGCTGAACGATTCGTTGTACGATCGACCGTATATGTGCTTTATGGAGTCGAGGTCGTCGAGGGTTGCGGGCCTGCTATTCAGATTAGTGACATTGATCGTGAAGACAAACAGAAGGCATAGGAGTACCGCAATATTGTGATGGCTCATAGCAAGAGATCTAGGCACTCCGTGTTCGCTGTCTTGATACCGCTTATGACATCCGATTATAGCGAAAGAGGGTTATGCGGAGGAGAGAAGTGTTGCCGACGACAGACTCTCCTAACTTCATATGAATTGTTTGCTGTTGGACGAGAAACCGGGAGTGACGAAAACACTTTGCCGCACTCGCGTTTATCTTTCCGTTTCAGTGCGGCAATGCTGGTTTTCGGCCTTCACGTAATATCAGGCGTTGCGCATTACATCCGTATCATTTCTGGGTTTTAGGCGATTGGGAAAAGCTGAAGAATTTATCCGCGGTTAAGCGTCTTGGGAAACAAAAAAGAGGGTGTAGCGGGGTAGAGAGGTGTTGGCGGCGGCATACTCTCCCACATCGTCTCCAATGCAGTACCATCTGCGCT
>JAPOYU010000064.1 GCA_026706395.1 Chloroflexota bacterium | reverse complement strand
GCCCTTTGTGGTCGCACTAATACTGATACTCCTGCTGCGAGTGATGCTCACAGCTATTCTGCGGGGTCCCTTGCGCCTGCTCGTCCGCCGCTCTGACAGCGACATTGATGACCGCCTGTTGGAAGCCAGCGTCTCTCCCTTGCGGCTCGCGGTGGTCGGTTTCTCCCTCATCCTGGTCACATTTCTTTTCGCCTTCGATATCGAAGTCAAGCAGATTGCCTTGACGATCGGCCGCGCCCTGCTGATCAGCGCCATGTTCTTCGCCATTGTCCGCTGGTTTGAGGTTGTCACGCTGCGTCCGGCCGCCTTTGCCCGCGTCACCGGCTGGGCGATACCTGAACGCCTGCTGCCCTTTCTCAATACCCTGGTCAAATTCTTCATCATCGCCCTGGGCGCCATCTTCGTCCTGCAAGAGCTGAACTTCGATGTCGCTGCCTTGATCGCCTCATTCGGCGTGGTTGGCATTGGCATCTCGCTCGCTTCGCAGAATACGGTCAGCAATATGTTCGGCTTCGCGGCGATTGTCTCGGATAATCCGTTCAAAGTTGGAGACTTTATCCGCACACCTGCTCTGTCCGGCGTAGTCGAGTCCGTTGGCGTCCGCTCTACGCGTGTACGTCAGCTCGATCAAGCTTTGCTTACCGTGCCCAACAATCAATTGACAGACGCCGTGGTCCTGAATTGGTCACGCATGGAAAAGCGCCGGCTCGATGTAACCTTGACCTTCACCTACAGCACCACAGCCGAGCAAATGCGCCAGGCTCTGATCGAGATCCGCGAATTGCTGCAGAACACTGACGATGTCGACCCGGAGTCGGTAATCGCCCACTTTGTCGACTTCGATTCCAGCTCGCTTAACGTGCGCGTGATCGCCCAGGTGCTGCTCACTGACTGGAAAGAGTTCACCGCGCGGAAGGAAGCCGTATTCCTCGAGATCATGGGAATAGTCGAGCGGCTCGGCATCGAATTCGCCTTCCCCAGCCAATCGGTCTATATCGAATCGACTCCTGAGACTAATTCGTCACCGCAGTCACTTGAGGGGCGGATGGAAGTGGCGCAAGCGCAGACAGAGGCGGAACCGGATGAGGCGCAAGGATCGGCCGGACGATGACCAGCGCCTTGATGCGAGCGATGCGCTTTAATGAAGCCGATCTGCAGGCGAACCGCTTGGGCGAGCTTAGCCGGGCACAGGTGGAGCGCATGAAACGGTCGCAGCGGCGGCAGTGCGCAATCGCGGCGATGCTCTTCTTCACTCTTGTTATTCTGGCCACCGGCCTGATCTACGCCGGCCAGCGTAATCAGAATCAGATTCTTGATTTGGCGGGTCTTGCATTGATCGTGGTCAATTCAATCCTGCTCGGCGTCATGGGGCGGGCATTCATGCGCCTGGGCAGTGATCTGCGCGCTGGAAGTATTGAGGTGCTGGCCGGGGATGTAGAGCGTGTCTTGCGCCGGGGGCGGCAAGGCGACAATTATCTCATCCGCATCGGCGGCAGCAGCCTCCATGTGACTCGCGAAGTTTTTCTGAGCTTCCGGCATGAGGCGTCTTATCGGATCTATCGCAGCGCTCATGCCCGCCTGCTGTTATCGGCCGAAGCCATCGACTGAGCGCTCATGAATTTGTCCAAAGCAAAGGCGAGGTCGAAATTGTGTATTAGCCTGCGTCCAATGCCCCCGCTGAAGGTGACTATTGTTGAGACGTCTTGACCACCGACTTGCGTTGCCTGCCCTGGCATACCTGCTGGTTGCAGTCTATTTGGCATCGCCTGTCCTCGGCTCGATTTCGACCCGCTTCCTTGGCGGCGAAACCGGTGATGTCTATGAGATGGCGCGTCACATCTGGTGGTACAAGACAGTGGCGCAAAATGGCGAAGACATTCTTAGGCAGTCCCTGCTGGGCTATCCGGAAGGCTTCGCCGCGGTTCAACTTTGGGCTTATCCTCTGCAGTTCTTTCCCTTTTGGCTATTCGCCTATGTGATGCCGCTCGCCGCAGCCTACAACCTTGGCGTCATTCTTACGTTTTGCATGAACGGCCTGTCGCTGTTTCTGCTGGCTCGGCGCTGGCTGCCCACTGAGGACAGTTTCCCGCCGTTTCTCGCCGGTCTGGTCTACATGGTCTTCCCGATGATGCAGGGGCACCTCTTTGACGGGCACCTCGGCTTGCTGGTGCAGTGGCCACTGCCGCTGTTCATCATCTTCCTCTTTGACTACGCTGATTATGGCGGCGCGCGCCGCTATCTAATTGCGCTGCTATTCTTCCTGTTTGCCGCCATGGGCCACACCATGCAGCTCATTTACGCGCTGGCGCCATTCACCGCGCTCTTCATGATCGCGCGCATCTATCGCCGCGACTATGTCGGCCTGGCTCGCTGCGCCGGCATGGTTGCCGTCGGCTGCTTGCTGTTGCTGCTATTTCTCTCGCCAATACTTGCTTCAACGCTGAGCGCGTCGCGCATCACCTCGGCCGGGGGCTACCTGCGCTACAGCATTGACCTGCTTGGCCTCGTTTCGCCCTCCTTTGCCAATCCCTTCTGGGCCGATATCGCCCGGCATTCGGCACAGGTTTTGGGTACCAATCTGGGCGAAGGCTCCAGCTACATCGGGGTTGTTGGCGGTGTTTTGGCGATTGTCGGCATCATGCGTCGGCGCGCCGCGCGCTGGTGGCTATTTGTCGCCTTTGCAGCCTGGCTGCTGGCTTTGGGTCCAGTTCTCAAGGTCTATGACCAAGCATTTACGGCGAAAATTGCGGGCTATGACGCGGTCCTGCCGCTGCCTTTCGCCCTTATCATGGACCTGCCGATATTTGAACTGGCGCGCGCGCCGGGCCGGTTTATGTTCCTCTTCACGGCGATGTTCGCGCTCTTGACCGGCTATGGCGCGTCGGAGGTCTGGTCCAGCCGATTGTTAGCCAGGCGACACCCTTACGCTCGTATGGCATTCGCTATCCTCTGCGTCGTCCTGCTGGTCGAAGACTATAAGCTGTTTGCCCAGTTCCCTACCGTGCCGGCAGAGATTCCCCACGCCATCCATCACTTGCGAGGACGGCGAGATATACGCGCCATTTACAATGCGCCCTATGACAATTTGCTGGCGGCGAAAGAGTCTATGTATCTGCAGACCGCCCATAATAAACCTTTGATCGCGGGGCAGGATACCCGCATCACACCGGTTGATCCGGCCAAGCTCGGACTGCTGGCCAGTTTTCGCCCTCCGCTGTTAAATGGCGCGCATGCCGATGTGGTTATCGTCAACAAGGTTCGCGCATTGGAAAGCGGGCAGCCCGGGCTTTTGCCGCGAGCGCGACAGTGGCTGGGCGAACCATTCTACGAAGATCAGCGCTACGCCCTGTTCGAGACCCCCTTCATCCCGGACCGCGTGCCAAAACTGCATTCCACAATGTGGGATGGACAGTCTCATGTGACTTACATTTACAAGGAACAGCCGGGTTGGATGGAACTCAGCGCAGTATTGGAGGCGGTCAACCGGCGCGTACACTTTTCGCTAAATGGCGCGCCGCTGCAAACTTTGCAAGTAAACGGCCGGATTCCGGTCTCGATTCCTCTTCCAATCGCCCGTGATGGCTACCATACCTTCCGCATCGCCCTCGACCCGCCATGCCCGGAACGCATCGATACCGAGCTCCTGCTTTGCCAAGGCGTGACTGTCGAAAGCGTCGACACGCAAATCTTGACAAATGGCGCTATCTACGATCCCGTTCGCCTCGCCGATGGCATAGAGCTTGCGGGTTATTACCTGCCCAAACAGTTTGGGGATGAGGTCGCCATTCGTCTGTGGTGGCGCTTTGAAGCCGATCGAAGCAACGACGACGTCCGCTTTGTGCACGTCCTCGATGAGAGTGGGTTGCCGGTGACTGACCGTCCCGATGACCACTCATTTGGCGAGATCGCCGCTGGCAGCGAAATGACGGAGACCCTGAAACTGGATACAAGCAAGTTGTCCGACGGCGAGTATCTTGTATTGACCGGCTGGTACGAGTTGCCCTTCGCGATCCGTTACGATGTCCTGACCAATGTGGAAGGCGCGCAGAACGATACCATAGTGCTCGGCGCTATTCGCGTTCGCCATTGACGCCTTGTGCCCGCCGCGATGCGCGAAACGCGCTCCCAAGACAATACTTCCGCAAGATTTGTGAGCTAGTCTATATGCGCAGCCGCAAGGAAAATGGAGGCCGTCTTATGAAGAGCTTTGCTGGATTCATCCTCGCGCTCGTACTGTTGCTTGCGCCGTCGGTCAACGCGCTTGACTACGACACAGACAACTATCGCAAGACGATGATTCAAATGCTGGGTTCCGCGTTTGACGCGACTCGCGGGCGCATAATCGACCTTGCGGTGTTTGATGCCGTCGCCGCTTCGGGCGACCCGCTATATATCGCGCCGCTGATCGATATCGCTTACTTCGCCCGCAGCGCCGAGCTAAGCCGCAGCGTCTTTGGCACGCTCAACTCTCTCACCGGCCAAAACCTGGGCTGGAAGGGGTACTTTGAATGGGCCGGCGCCAATGATATCCCGCTGCCGCCACAATACGAAGACTTCAAGGGACAGATGCTGGCGGCCTTTGTCGATCCGGAATTCACGCGATTCTTCGCGCGCGGCGTGGCGGATACGGCGAAGATAAACCTGGTCGAACCAGTCTGGGGCGGCGTCACCGTCGATGGCATCCCGTCCCTGGTTAATGCTCGGCAGATAAGCCCCGAGGCGGCTAGAGATGAAGGTCATCGGCATGAAGAGTTCTGCCGCGACGGCGATTGCAGCTACCCGGCCGCGGATGAACTGGTCTTCGGCCTGAGCTTCAATGGCGACAGCCGCGCCTATCCCTTGCGCCTTCTGAATTGGCATGAGATGTTCAACGATGTCATCGGCCATGCGCCGCTATACGACCAGCCCGACGGGGAGAGGGTCTGCAACTTCCGCGCGCCGACGTCATTTGAGGTTCGCGGACGCTCGGGCGATGACTGGCTTTTGATCTTCGGACGTTCGGCCGATTGTCCGCGTTCCGGCTGGCTGCGCGCCGCCGATGTCTCCTGGATCGCGGACGACGGCGCGGCTCCTCCGACCGAATTGCCGGATCTCGCCGTCGGCGCCGAGGCTCTCAGCGTTGGCATGCGAGGCCGGGTATCCGGCGTACCCGTCATGCTCGCCTACTGCACGCTCTGCGGCGCTGGCGTACTCTACGATGTCAGTATCCCCGACCTTACATACGCCGACCCGAATGGCGAAATCGTTGAGCTGGGCGATACCGTGCTGGAGTTCGGCTCGACCGGCATGCTGATGCGCTCAAACAAGCTGATGTACGACCGCAACACCGATACCGTCTGGAACGCCATCACCGGCGAACCGGCCTTTGGTCCGCTGGCTGCGACTGACATCGCGCTTGATATCCTGCCTGTTGTCGTCACAGATTGGGCCAGCTGGCTGGAGGCGCATCCTGATACCAGCGTGCTCAGCCTCGATACCGGCTTCCTGCGCAATTACACCAACGGCGCCGCCTACAGTGACTACTTCAACAGCACCGAGTTGATGTTCCCGTCCTGGCAGCAAGATACGGCGGTTATCCAGAACAAAGAGATGGTCTTCGCGCTGCGCCTGCAAGGCCAAGCCAAGGCTTACCCGCTGGCGACGATCATCCCCGAGCGCATCGTTAACGACCGCGTCGGCGCGACCGATGTCGTCATCATCGCTGAAGCCAGTCCCGAGCGCGAGTTCTTCGAGCCGGGCGGCGCAGCGGTTCGCGCCTACGACAGGGGGGGCATGACATTCAGCGCGGGGCCGGACGACAGCTCATTGACCGGCGCTGACGGCGAAACCTGGCGGATTACTGAAGCGGCGCTGATCGCCGAAGACGGCGCGCGGCTCGAACGCATCGGCGGCCACCTTGCTTTCTGGTTCGGCTGGTTCGGCTTCTATCCGGATACGCTGGTATACGGCGAGGCTGCGCCCTAAGGCCTGCGCTTGGGTTTCCGCTTGCGCTTGCGCAGGCCGCGCGGCATCTGCAGGTCGTAGGCTTGCGCCTTGTCTTGGGGCGGCAGCCAACTGCGATCGTCGCTCGCTTTGGGTCCGTATTCCAGCCGGTGAAATTGCTCGCTGAGCTCCGACTGTGAGTTGGCGTCGGCCAGCATACGCCCGCGAGCGCTACCCAGCCGACGCTCCAAATCAGCGCGTGTGGACCTGTCATAAGTTTCCCGATAAGCCTCGCGGACCAGGTTGCGCCGCGCCGTCGTGATCAGGTTGTCGTCATGGATGCCGGCCGCTTCGTATTCGAAGGCCGGTCCCGCGCCGCCGCTCGCCCGGCGCATGGCGATGATGATGCCGATGCTCGCCCCGAGCAGCCCGCCAACAAAAGCGCCCTCGGGCAAGCCCTCCGCCAGCAAGTAAGCGATGACCGCGCCTAACACGGCGGCGAGGAAAGCATAAGAAACCAGTCGGATCAACGTTTTGTCTCCTCATCGGTTTGTGCAGCGCTGGATGCCGAATCCTCTAATTTCCTCAAGAGGTTCATTCCGGGCTCGTCGGGGGTTGAACCACGGTGGAAGTGGCGGATTTGCCTTTCGCGGGCCGATAAGAGCGCGGCGCTGCGTTTCGCCGCTTCCGGATCTGCCTCTTCAAAGACCTTAGCCGATTGGCGCGCGTCTATTCGCGCGGCGATAAGGATGCCGATGCTGCCGCCTAGAATGCCACCCATGATCACGCCTTCGGGCAGACCTTCGGTGAGGATGAATAAGCCGATTGCGCCGATGATGGCACTAAGAACTCCGGCAGCGAGCGCGTAAAGGGCTAACCGGATCATGTTAGGCTAATCCCGCTACCGACTCCGAGCCACAGGCGCCATTGGTCATCTGTAGGGACCATGAAGGTCTTGGCCCTTGGGTCCTAACATATTTTCTTTTTCTATGGCATCGCCGAAGCGTGTCCCTTCAATCTGACCCCTGATGGCGCGGTTCGCCGTCTCTCGATGTGAGTCAATCCGCGCAGCGATGCCGGCGCCGATGAGAGCGCCAATGATTCCGCCGGCCACCGCCACTTCGAGGCTGAACTCGGACGTGACCAATCCGGCAAGCGCGCCGATGACAGCGCCGAGCAGGGCGGAGACGACGGTATGGCGCAGCAGCCCTGACATGTCCCATTTACTCCATTGCTGTCCCAGTTAAGAAGCCAATCCCATCGGCGAAAGCGGCTCTTATCTATTCGAGTCGGCACTTTCATTTATGAACCGGCCCGCCGCTTCATGCCCCGATGATTTGGCCTTCATGTAGCGCCTGCTCTGAAGACGGTAGTTATCCCAACGTAGCGCCACGATGCTTAAGCCGCCCATCGCGCCGATGAAAGCGCCGGCCGGCAGCCCCTCGGGCAGCCCTTCAGCCAGGGCGGCACCTAGAATAGCGCCGATGATCGCGCCGATGAGCATGAACTTGAAGAGGTGAATCAGAAGCGGCCGCACGACGCCCCCGCTTTATATGTCGCAGATTTCGCGGATTTGCGCCCCGCTGAGTTCAAACCATTCGCCGCGTTTTCGATTCTCGGCATAGCGCTGATGCAATTGCCATTCGAGGGCGGGGGCGTCCTCTGCGTCGATTATAGCGACAACGTCGGACTCGCCCGGCAGAATGTTGCGAATCTCGTTCAACCGTCTCGCCGGGCTGCTTGTTCTGCCGATCTTGTAAAATCCGCTGAATTCAACATCTTGAATGACATAGACGTAGCCGGCCGGATGCGGCAGCGCCGGCAGATCAACCGGGTCCCCAAATTCACAGCGGACGCTCCGACCGATGCCGAGCCACATGATCGCTAAAGCAAGCACTAGGCCCAAGCCAAGCCCGGCCAAGGCTCCGGCTAATCTGCTCTTGCCGAGCAGCGCTGAAATCCCCAGACCGCAAACGGCGCCCAGCACAATTGCGATGACTGTGCCGACGCCGATTCCAACGCCAAGCAAAACTCCGAAAACTGCCACGGCGCTGACTGCAACAGTTGGCTTCATTTGCAATGCTCCTCATACAGGTATACGCTATCGCCGGGTCCGGCGTCGCGCCGGGGCTTGTCCGGTACTCTAATGAAAATGCCGCCTTTACTACCCCATCCCCCGGCCCCTTCCCGCCATCTCTATGGCGGGCATCCGATAAATCAAGGAAGGGGAGCTAATTCTTGCGGAATCTTGCCACAATACACGCGGTATATCGGCTCTAAGACCGTCGGGCGAAGAAGGCCTGCATGATCCCGCGTACCTCATCCGAAACCAGCCGCTCGCCGATCATGCTCAACTCAAGCGCCATCGTCTCTTTCAGCGCTCGCTCGCTTCCGCGCCGCAGGAGCATCTTCGTCCGCCGCAGCGCCTCCGGTGGCTTGGCCGCCAAGCCCTCCGCCGTCGATTGCGCCAACGCCTCCAATTCCGCCGCCGCGACCACCTGGTTGACGATGCCGCACTCCAGCGCTTTCGCCGCGGTGAAGGCCCCGCCCAACATCAGCAGTTCCGCCGCCCGGCTGTAGCCCATCATGCGCGGCAGCAGATAGGTCGAGCCCGCTTCCGGCAGCAAGCCGAGGTCGATGAAGGCGAAGTTGAACTTGGCGTCCGCCGACGCATAGACCAGGTCGCAATGCAGCAGCATGGTCACGCCGACGCCGACTGCCACGCCATTGACCGCCGCTACGATCGGCGCTTCGGCGCTCGCGATCGCCTTGATGAAGCGCGCCGCCGAATCCGAGCCCGGGTCGCTGAGGAAGCTGTTCAGGTCGTTGCCGGCGCAGAAGCTGTCGCCGCTGCCGGTGAGGGTGATGACGCGGATACTGGTATCGTCGTTGGCCCGCTCGATGGCTTCGCGCAGGGTATTGTACATGGCCGGGGTCAGGGCGTTTTTCTTCTCCGGCCGGTTGAGTTGGATGCGGAGGATGTGCTTGCTGAGGGTGGTGGTGATGTTGGGCATTTGGAGTCCTCCTGCTGGGAGATAAAAGTGGGGCTTGCATGAAGCCCTCGATATTATGCCTACCTGCTGCAAGCCGATGCGACTTGTGCGGCATTCAATATGAATATCTCAGTAGTACCTGGAACAAGGTTCCTGCGCCTCTGACGGTCGAATTCCTCGAACAGCGTCTTCTCCAGTGATTTCATATCGTCTGTCTTTATAATACAAGTGTAGTCTAGCTTGAGGCCAGTTTTCGATTTCACGTCACTAATGCGCTCTATAGGTTGGGTGGTCTTCCCAATTTTGTAGCGCCCGGCTTTAGAGACATCTTTCATGACGTAGACGTATCCCTCGTTGCCTTTGCTGTATGCCTTAGGCAGTTCCCTATAATTGAGAGCGTTCTTGATATTCTGACTTTCCCGCCATTTGCGCCATGGAGCGGTGACAGCTTTGCCTACTTTTTCTGCTGCCGACTTCGCTGCGTTCCTGATTCTGCTCAGAACTGGGCTGGCTGCATCGTCTACGATCGCCGCGCTTCCTGCCACAGCCGCCGCATCATCTGCGACTTGGATTATAGGGCGCGCCGCATCGTCGACAAACTGCGTGACTGGCGCAATGGCTGAAGTCACCGCAGGGGCAAACACGAATCCGGCGCCTCCAAATGCGCCGCCGACAAGAGCGCCTTCCGCAGCGCACTTCGGCACATTCTGAACCGCTTCAACCACAACCTCACGATTGATTTCGCCTTGAACATGATAGCCTCTGACAGTTCCGGTGACAGCACACGCCCCCGCGCCGGTGACCCCGCCAACCGCGGCCCCAACGCCAACTGCGACCAGCACCGGCTTTGCTGCTGCTGCTAATCCCGCGATGATTGCTGGAATGGATATCATTTCAAGAAATCCTCGATTAGTTTTGCGATGAAATCATTGTACTCGGACAAGTTGCGATAATGTTCCCCCAACAATTAGGGGCCCCTAACACCCCCCCAACAACTCAAGCACCCGCGCGACGCGCTGATCGTAGCGATGATGCGCCAGGACGTGCTCCCGCGCCGCCGCCGCCATACGCCCGCGCTCTTCATCATGCGCCAGGTAGTAGCGCGCTTTCTCCCGCAAGTCCGCGAGGTCGCCGAACGTGACCAGATGCTCGCCAACGGTGAAGTGCTCCGCGACCCCCGGCCGGTCATCGACGATCTGGAAACTGCCCAGCGCGGCGCATTCAAACAGGCGCAGATTGACGCCGTAACGCATCGTATCGCCATGCGTATTGATGCAGATCTTGACCGACGACAGCACTTGCAGATTGGAGTCGCCCAAGGCGTAACCCCGATAGAAGGGCTTCAGCGACGGCGGCACATCATGAACGCTCCAGATGCCCAGATCGAAGTCGCGCAGGCTCTCCAGCACCGCCACGCGCTCGCTGTACAGGTTCTGCGGCACCAGCGTGCCTACGAAGCCCAGATCGCAGAGGTATTCATTCGGCACATCCGTGATGGGCTGCGGCGCGTGGTATTCGGGGTCGATCGCGACATAGGGCAGGCAAGCCACCTGCTTCGCGCCCAGCTCCCGCCATTGCGCGCCGTGATACACGTCATTGACCAGCACCAGATCATAGAGGGGCGCTGCCGCCCGCTCATTGGGATGGGAAAAGACGATGGGCGAGTCGCCGTGGATGAAGAGCAGCTTGCAATTGTGCTCGCGCTTGAGGCGCTCCAGCGTGTCGGGCAGGATCTCTCGATTGGCGCCGGCCAGCCAGATGAGATCGGGTTTGTAGCGCCGCGCCTGCTCGAGCAAGAGTTGATTGCGGCGGCGCAGATCGGGCTGGAATTGCGGCGGGATTCGCTGCAGCAATCCGGTGATGAGCTTGCCCGGCGTCAGCGCCGTGCGAAAAGTTTCATTGCTCAGGCGGGCGATGTCCCGCGCGCCGAATCCGGGCAGGTTCCGCCAGAAGACATCGGCTTCGTAACCGGCTTTGCGGAAGGCGCGCTCCCAGGTGAATAGCTCCATGCTGCGGGGGAAGAGAGGCGCGTCTTCCCTGTCAGTAGCTCGTATCTCGTCCGTGAGCTCTTTGGGATGGTGCAGCGAGGCAACGAAGAGAAGGCGGCGGCTTTCAGGGCGGTCTTGCGCAGATCGCTGCTCCGTCCTCCTCATCTCTTTGTCTTGCTCGTTTGCTTCCGGCACAAATGAGCGCTTATCTAGACCGATGATAAATCCAGCAGGCGCAGTGGATTCTCGATGAGCAGGCGCAGGTGGTTCAGGAATTGCGCGCCCTCAGCCCCGTTGCTGACGCGATGGTCGACGCTGAGCGTCATGTTCATGCGCGTTCCCACGCCCAGCGAGCCGTCTTCCAGCACAACGGGCAGGCGCTGCGCCGAAGACACGGCCAGGATGCCGGCTTCCGGCGAACTGATGATCGCCGAGAACTCCACAACATTGAAAGGACCCATGTTGCTGATGGTGAAGGTGGCGCCGCGGATGTCGTCCGGCTTGATGCGGCCGGCTCGCGCTCGCTCGTACATCGCCTTGTTGCTCGCCGCCATCTCGCTCAGCGGGGCGGTGTCGGCATCGTGGCAGACGACGTTGACCAAGCCGTTCTCCGGCAGGGCGACGGCGATGCCGATGTTGACGCGCTCATGCCGCACGAAGCGGTCGCCGTAGTAATGCGTGTTCAGGTTGGGGAAGGCCCGCAGGGTCAGGGCAAGCGCCTTGATCAGCATATCGTTGACGCTGACCTTGATGCCGCGCTCCGCCAGCGCGCTGTTGATCTCGGCTCGCAGCGCCAGCAGCGGCTCGACATCGGCAGCGACGGTGATGTAGAAGTGGGGCGTATTGCTCTTGCTGCGCACGGTGCCATCGGCGATAGCCCGGCGCATGCGCGAAAGCGGGGTGACTTCGACATCGGCGTCGGGGATGCTGCCCCAGGTGGCTTGGCCGACGGCAGCGACGGGCGGCGCGGCGGGCAGCGGCGGCAGTTGCGGCTGCGCCTTGAAGTTCTCGACATCGGCTTTGACGATGCGGCCGCCGGGCCCGGAGCCAGGCACGCGGCCCAGGTCGATGCCTTTGTCGGCGGCGATGCGGCGCGCCAGGGGCGATGCTTTTATTCGTCCGTCAGCCTCAACTTTTTGGCCATTAGATGGCCCGGGTCCGTCTTTTACCCTCAGTTTTTCGTGTTTTTCCGCAGTCTCCCCCGGCGCCTCGGACGCGGCTGGAACAGTGCTTTCATCCGCCCCGCCGATGACGGCTATTATGCTGCCTTCGCCGAGTTCATCGCCCGGTTCGGCGCGCAGTTCCAGGAGTTGCCCCGCGCTGCCCGCTTCGATCTCGACGGTCGCTTTGTCGGCTTCGAACTCGGCGATGATATCGCTCGCGTCCACCTCGTCGCCGATGTCCTTCAGCCAGTTGATCAGCAAGCCGTCCATTGTGAGCTTGACTTCGTGCGCCATTTATAGGATCTCCTTGACCGCATCCACAACCTTCTGCGCGTCCGGCAGGGCCAGCAGTTCGATCTCTTTCGAGTAGGGCAGGGGCACGTCTTCGGCGGCGACTCGCTTGATGGGCGCGTCCATGTAATCGAACATGTTCTCTTGCAGCAGCGCGGCGATTTCCCCCCCGAAGCTGTACATGGGCAGCGATTCTTCGACGATGACGCAGCGGTTGGTCTTCTTGAAGCTCTCGTAGACCAGCGCCATATCGAGGGGGCGCAGCCAGCGCAGGTCGACCACTTCGGCTTCGACGCCATCCCGCGCCAGGGCTCGCGCCGCCCCCAGCGCCCAGTCGACGCCGCGGGCGTAGGCCACGATCGTGACATCGCCCCCCTCGCGCTTGATATCGCCCTGGCCGATGGGAATCAGGTAGTCCTCATCGAGGTCCTCCGGCATAGGGCTGGGCTTGGGGTAGAGCGCGATGCTCTCGGTGAAGAGGACGGGATTGTCATCGCGGATCGACGCTTTGAGCATGCCGTAGGCGTCGAGTGAGTTGGAAGGGCAGCCGACGTAGAGGCCGGGGAAGTGGGCGAAGATCGGCTCGGGCGCGTGGGAGTGGGAGGCGGTGGCTTGATTGCCCCAGCCGCTGGCGGCGCGATAGACCAGCGGCACTTTGAACATGCCGTCGAAGAAGTAGCGCACTTTGGCGGCGTGATTGGCGATGGCGTCCAGAGCCAGGAAGGCGAAGTTGATGGTCATGAACTCGGCGACCGGGCGCAAGCCGGCCATGGCCGCGCCGACGGCGACTCCGCCGATGGCCATCTCGCTGATGGGCGTATCGCGGACGCGGCGCTCGCCGAATTCTTCCAGGAAGCCGCGCGTGACGCGGTGCGTGCCTTGCCAGTAGGCGACTTCTTCGCCCATGACGAAGACGTTCTCGTCGCGGTGCATTTCTTCTCTCAGCGCCCGGCGGATCGCTTCCCGCATGGCGACATTTCTAGCTGCCATGATCTGTCCTTGCTTCGGTCAATCGATGCCGGCGCCGATGCTCTGGGCGGTTTTGTGCACCATGTCCGAGGGCACATAGGTATTCTGCAGGAGTTCCTGGCGGCTGCGCGGCAATTCGCTGGCTTCGGCGAAGGCGACCGCTCCCGCCACGATGCGCTCGGCGTCGGCTTCGTGCTGCGCGAGAACCTCGCCGACTTCGCCATACTTCGACTCGATGCAGTCGCGCAGAATCTTAATCGGCTCGCGGGTCGCCATCCACTCTTTCAGCTCGGCCGACATATCCTCGCGGGCGTCGTACTGCTTATCGGAGACGCCATGGCCGCGATAGCGATAAGTGACGTGCTCGATGACGGCGGGCCCGTTGCTGCGCGCGTATTCGACCGCCTTCGAGGCGACGGCGTAGACATCGAGCGCGTTCTGGGCATCGACCCGCCCAAAGCTCTTGATGCCGTAGGCTTCCGCTTTGCGATGCAACTCGGTCTGGCCGCTGGCGCGCTCGACCTCGGTGCCCATGCCGTAGCCGTTGTTCTCGATGATCCAGATGACGGGCAGGTCCCAGATGGCGCTCATATTGAGCGATTCGTGGAAATAGCCGTTGTTGGTGGCGCCATCGCCGACGTAGGTCATGGTGACATCGTCTTTGCCGTTATAGCGCGCTTCGAGGGCGATGCCGGCCGCCAGGGGCAGGTGGCCGCCGACGATGGCATAGCCGCCCCAGAAATTATGGTCCTTCGACGCCAGGTGCATGGAGCCGCCTTTGCCGCCGCTGCTGCCGGTTTTCTTGCCCATCATCTCGGCCATGACGGCTTTGGGGTCCATGCCCAGGATGAGGGCGATGCCGTGGTCGCGGTAGGCGGTGATGACGTGGTCGGTCTTTCGCAGGGCGGCCATAGAGCCGACGCCGCTGGCTTCGTGGCCGCTGTAGAGGTGCAGGTAGACGCCGGTGATGCGCTTTTCCTCGTAGAGCTGATGGCAGGTCTCTTCGAATTGGCGGATGAGCACCATCTGCCGATACCAGTCGAGGAGCATCTTTTTGCTTGGTGAAGCCATGCTTTCCCTTCGTCGGTAGTTGAGTATTGCCGGCTCGGTTAAGTCGGCGAGTATACCATAGAAGTTTCTGGTTTTGGATTCTGGGATTTTCGTGGCGTGATGAATTTCAAGGACTTACGACGTATAGCGAGTTCTGCGCAGGATTTACCACCGAGGACACCGAGAACACAGAGGGCACAGAGGGCACAGAGGATTTTCCTTTACAGCGCGGAACATTAAGTCTTCAGAATTCATCACTCTCCGTTTCGCCACGCTTGACAGTCTGGGAAAATGATCATATAGATCAAGTGTGCGAAGCTTCCCAATGCTGGAAGTCAAGAATGTCTCAACCGCCTCTGCCGGATTTTCATAACGCCAAACCCTTCGTCAAGTGGGTGGGCGGCAAACGCAGTCTGCTGCCGGAATTGCTGGAGCGTATTCCGGCCAAATTCAACAACTATTACGAACCCTTCGTCGGCGGCGGGGCGCTGTTTTTCGCGCTGCACAATAATAAAGAATTAACGGGGGGGGGGGGCATACTTAAGCGATATCAATTTTGACTTGATCAACACTTATCAGGTTGTTCAGCGCGATCCCGAGCCCCTCATCCGCAAGCTGAGACAACACGCCGAGAATCACAACTCCGATTACTACTACCAGATCCGCAATCAACATCTTCTCGATGACCGTATCGAGATAGCCGCGCGTTTTATCTACCTCAACAAGACTTGCTACAACGGCTTGTGGCGGGTCAACAGTCGGGGCGAGTTCAATGTGCCGATAGGGAGTTCTTCCAAGCCCGCAATTTGTCAACCGGATATCTTGCGCGCCTGCCATATAGCTTTGCGCGGCGCTGAACTGCGCGCGATGGACTTTACCGAAGTCGAGGCAGGTGAAAATGATTTTGTTTACTTTGATCCTCCCTATCACCCGCTAAGTGAAACTTCATCCTTCACCAGTTATGCCGTAGGCGGTTTTGCGGAAGCTGAGCAGAAATCGCTTCGTGACCTCTGCCGTGAACTTCACGAGCGAGGCGCCAAGTTCATGCTGTCCAACAGTGATACGGACTTCATCCGTGAACTGTATGCGGATTCTATTTTTAGGGACGAGAAGGTACAAGCGCCGCGAATGGTCAATTGCAAGAGCGACCAAAGAGGAGCGGTGAACGAGTTGCTAATCACAAATTATGACTGCGGCACGAGCGTTGTCTAATGGAGAGAGCAAATGGCAAAACAGACCAATTCATGCCACATACACAGACAAGCAAGAAACCGGGAACCGCTTGATCACATTATGTTGCAACTGCCATTCAGTCAAGCCGGTGAAGAGGGTAAGAGCGGAAGGCATAAATGCGCCTATTGCGCCTACGAGCGAGGCTTTGCAGATGGTTTGCAGCAAGCCGCGAAAAAAATACGCGATGTTATCGAAAGTTAATCAAATGTGAAATGAGAGTTACTAGGCGAGTTCCCTTTGCGAAGGTTTTACTCCCCGCTCCCCTCATCTCCCAGCAGACCCGCCACGACAACCACCACAACCGAGCCGAGCGCGCCGACCAGGATGCCGCCGATGAAGGGCAGCTTGACCAGGCCGGTGATGCCGAATAGGGTCACCAGCAGCGAGCCGACGAAGCCGCCGACGATGCCGAGCACGATATTGCCGACCAGTCCGTAGCCGCGGCCTTGCAGCAGTTTGCCGGCCAGGTAGCCGCTGGAGGCCCATACCGCCAGCGAGAGCACCAGGCCGATCAGACGGCCGAGCATGCCGGGCAGGAGCAGCAGCACGATGAGCAATGCGAGGGCGATGCCAACGCCGATTTTGAATTTCATACCGATTCGCCTCCGTCTCATGCGTTCTTTTAATATACGCGATATCATCCGCGTCGGTTGCGGTCGGTGACTTATGCGCGCTGAAAATCGCAATTACGCCTATCTTACAGTATCATTGGGCTAAGACGATTATTGGTTCTGCAAGGAATTAGAGCGGCGACATGATTGAGGCAGCGGCAGACCGGGCGCCGGAATTGAGCCCGGAGAATTTCATCAATCGCGAATTGAGCACGATAGATTTCCAGAAGCGGGTGCTGGCGCTGGCGGAAGACGAGACGACGCCTTTGCTGGAGCGGGTCAAGTTCATCGCTATCGTGGGCAACAATCTCGATGAGTTTTATATGGTGCGGGTCGGCGCTTATTTTCAGCGGCTGGCGCTGAGCAATCCGCGGACGCGGCCGGACGGCACGACGCCGGCGCAGTTGCTGCGGATCATACATGACGAGGTCTCGGCGCTGATCGCCCGGCAGCGGCGGGTTCGGCGGGAAGTCTTCGAACTGCTGGAAAATGAGGGCGTGTATTTTATCAAGACCAGCGACCTCAACCCTGACGAGCGCGATGCGATAAGTTGGTATTTCCGCGCCGAGGTCTTCCCGCTGTTGACGCCTCTCGCGGTGGATCATGCCCGCCCCTTCCCCTTCATTTCCAACCTGAGCCTCAACCTGGGCGTTTACCTCGAGCGGGATAATGGCGACATGGCGAGCGAGATTGATTTCGCCCGCGTCAAGGTGCCGGTGGATACGCTGCCGCGCATCGTCCGGCTGGAAAATGTGCTGGAAAGCTATACCGGGGATGAGCAGGACGGTTATCACTTCTTGTGGATGGAAGACATCATCGCGGATTATCTGATGGATCTCTTCCCCGGCATGCAAATCCGCGAAGCCTTCCCCTTTAGAATATTGCGGAATGCCGACATCGACTATGAGCATGAGCAGGATGAAGACTTGATTGATGTGAAGTCGATCATCGAGCAGGGCGTGCGCGAGCGGCGTTTTGGCAACGTGGTGCGCTTGAGCGTGCCGGCGGCGATAAGCGAGCGCATGCTCTCGCGCTTGACGGATTCGCTGGAAGTGCCTTCCAATCGACAAGTGTTTCGCATCAACGGGAAGCTGGGATCGGCCGACCTGTTTGAATTGCTGCGGGTGGACCGCCCGAGCTTGAAGGATCCGGCCTATTCGCCGCGGGCGCCGAAGCCATTTGCCCAATCGACGGATTACTTCGAGGTCATTCGGCAGCAAGATGTCATTGTGCACCATCCTTACGACTCATTCGCGCCGGTGGAAGATTTCTTCAAGCGGGCGGCGCGCGACCCCGATGTGCTGACGATCAAGACGACCTTGTACCGCGTGGGCCAGAATTCGCCGGTGGTCGATGCCCTGATGGAAGCGCGCGACAATGGCAAGCAGGTCACGGCTCTGGTCGAACTGAAGGCGCGCTTCGATGAAGAGAACAACCTGGAGTGGGTGACGGCGCTGGCGGAGAAGGGCGTGCATGTCATCTACGGCGTTGAGGAGCTGCCGGTCAAGACGCATGCCAAAGTGTCGCTGGTGGTCCGGCGCGAGCGGGACGGGCTGCGGCGCTATGTTCACCTGGGCACGGGGAACTACAATGCCACCACGGCGCGGCTTTATGCCGATATCGGCTTGTTCACCAGCGACGAGCAAATCGCCGAAGACGCCTCGCGTTTGTTCAATCGGCTGACCGGTTATGCGCCGGAGACGGCCTACAAGCGACTCCTGGTCGCACCCGAGTATCTAAAAGAGAGCCTGCTCGCTTTGATCGATAACGAGATTGAAGCGGCGCGCAAGGGCTTGGATGCGCGGCTGATCTTCAAGATGAATCAACTGGAAGAGGACGACCTGATTCAAAAGCTGTATCAGGCGTCGCAAGCCGGCGTGAAGATCGATCTCATCGTGCGTGGTTTGTGCTGCTTGCGCCCGGGCCTGCCCGGCTTGAGCGAGAATATCGCCGTCAAAAGCATCGTCGGGCGTTACCTGGAGCACAGCCGCATTTATTATTTCCGCAATGCGCCCGAGCATCAGCGGGTCTTGATGGGCAGCGCCGATTTGATGAGGCGCAATTTGCTAAACCGGGTGGAGGTAGTCTTTCCCGTGCTGGATCCGCGGATTCAGTGGCGGGTGCTGCGCATCTTGCAGACCGACCTGTCCGATGTTAAGAATTCCTGGGTGCTGCGCAATGACTGCAGTTATGAGCGCTGCTGGGATACGGTGGATATGGAGGCCTTTGATTCTCATGTGGCCTTCATGCGCGACAGCTTCGGCCTGTGCGAAACGCCGGATTAGCTGTCGATTCCGTTAGACTCTGCGCGACATACAAGCGCGGGCCGGTCATGCCAATCCAGCCACCACCCTCCGCTAGGCTCAATCATCCGCGGCCAAAGCGCGACGCGAACGGATCGCGTTCTAAAACCAGCACGGCAACATGATGGGCTCCGCGCCAGCTTATGATTAATCCGATAGAATTAGAATATGCGCAACAAATGGCGCCCGCCTCCCCCCGCGAAGACAGGCATCCCTATCGACTTCTCCCTTAACTAGCCGGACGAACCTATCAGTGTTACCCTAGCCCAGTTGGAATACGGTCCCTTACCGCCACGATTGATAGCCGCTATCGAAACCTCATACGTCTCGTCATTCGTGAGACCCTCAATCATGTACGGCTCGCCGATGGCGACGTTGCCTATCTGAGTCACATCTCCACCGACCTCACGATACCGCAACTCGTAAGTCGTGATTGGCGCCTCTCCAGAGCTGGGATCGACGATATTGACCTCAACTTGCCCGTTCCCGGCAGTCAGCGTTGGCGCCTGCGGTTTCCCTGGCGGCCTTAAGTGTTCAGAAGTCGTGACCGATGCCGCCCAGTCCTTGACCTCATCCGCCTGCCCCCGATCCGCTACGATCAAGCGAATCCTCGTGCCAAACCTGATGTTCGCCGGCCGCGAGGCAATGTTCCAACCGATTTGGTAGTTGGTAGCATACGGTGTGTCGAAAATGGGAAACTCATGGATTTCGTCATCGTCCGGCAGATAGATATAGAACGAGGCGTTCGGCAGCAACTCAGGCAACAACTCCCAGTCATTTCCTCCCCAGCCGTAGATTACCGGATGCTCGAAGAACCCGGTCGTATGGTCCCCGCCCCAAACGATCGTTTCGATTTGAATATCGGTATTCGCGCCATCCGGCCGCATTAGATTCAGCCACCAGGTACCGGTTCGCGCAGTATGACCATATAGTAGAAACTTCGCATCCGCCGAGTGAAACTGGAAGTCGGCCAGAAGACCTTTCGGCGCATCCACCACTCGCATCGTCAGCCATGCGGCGATGAAGGCGCTGGCGCCTTCATGGCGTATTTCGTACCAGTCACCGTCCTCGCCAATAACTTCAAATGCCTGACCCGGTTGCGCCACGCCGATCCGAACACAATTGGTTCCGGCGCACTCGCGCAGATTCACAGCGTTCTCCACGGTGATCTCAAACATTGATTCCGCTAACACTGTTTCTCTAACGACAGCATCTGCAGGAGTCGTCGTCCAGCAGGCAGGCACTATCCGCCTATGAAACTCTTCGACTGTTAGTGCCTTGTCGTTGAGGCGGATGTAAACTTCGTCGCCCTGCTTCGCAACCAGCAAGCGCACCGTCCCACAGTCGTACTGCGATTGACCGCTGGCATCATCACGCCAATCCTGGGCGAGGGCCGTTACGGTTCCAAGAACCGTGACCAAGAAAATCAGATACAGCCTTCTCATGTTGTCGTCCTTCGGATATACACAGTCTCGAATCCTAAATGTTGTGCAGTGTAGTGACAGGCGGGCGACAACATGGCCGCCCATATTATCGTTCTTGAAGCCGCTTGGCGTCTTTCTCAGTCCTCTTCTTCCGGGAAAGTATACTGCACTGTATAGGTCAGCGTTTCTTCTGCACCCGGCGCCACCGTTACGCGGAACTCGATCGTCGACGAATCCAGCTTCTCGAATGGTGCGGAACTTTCGCTGATCTGCCAATCGCTCCAGCGATAGAGCCGCTCCGGCACACGGATTTCGACCGCTTCGCCGTCCTTGCGGTTGCGCAGGCGGATCTCGAAACTCTCTCTTACAACGGCGCGCGAGACGGTCTCGAAGTCGGTCTGCCTCCGCTCGCCGACCAGGTCGAAAGCTTTACCCAGCAGGATGGTCACATCCTCGCCTTCGGGACTGTGGTCGATGCGGTCTTCGCCGATGAGCAAGCCGGCGCCGTCCACATCAGCCTGATAGACGCGGATGCGCCCGGCCGGCAGATCCGCGCCCAAGCCGCTTTCTTCGCCGGTGTTGAATTCGAGGTGGGTCAGCACCTCGCCGGGCCCCGAGCCGAAGCCTTCGGGATAATCAACAGGCGAAAAATAGCCGGTAACTTGTGGGGACGCGTCGAAGACGTAAAAGGTCGCCGCCGCGATATCGTTGCCGCTGACAAATTCGATCTGCTTGGTCTCGTTGTCCTTGATGGAGACCGGGCGCGCCACTTCGTATAGTTGATACTCGAAGAGTTCCCGCTGTTCCACAGTTTTCGCTTGCTCTTCCATCATGTCCAGGGCGACCGCTCTGGATTCGGCGAAGACCGGCTCCGGCTGTATCCGGTGGATGTCGCCCGCGACAAGTTTCAGCCGAGCATTGTCGTAGGCGCGGCCGCTGTGATTGTCCAGCGTGACCCAGCCCTGCAGATCCAGCGATGTCTCGTCGGCGCTTAAAAGGATGTTATAGTCCGCGGTCCAATTCATGCCGCCGGCGAGGTAGGTGATCTCAACCTGATGCTCGCCGCCGGAAGCGCTCCGCAGCAGCCATTGCAGCGTCGGGCGGGTGATCAAGCCGTCGGGCAGGGCGGGGAAGCGGATATCGCGAGCGTCGTAGAGGCGCAGGACAAGAAGCTCGCCTTCAGCTGTGCGGAGGATGGCTTCGCCATGACGTCCGCTGAGCAATTCGCCGGTGAACAGCGTGCCGTCGGCTGCGGTGATGCTGACCGTCTCGTCAAGGTAGCGCGTCAATAGCGCCTCCAGATTGACCAGGTCGTAGATGTAATTCTGCTCCAGGACGATGGCGCCGTCCGGGTCGGTCAGCGACCGAAAGTTGACCGAGGTCGCATCGATGGTGGCGGCGACATCGCGAAAGTTAAGGGTATTGACTCCCTGCTGCAGAGACAGGGTCCGCCGGTCGCGGATGAGCGCCGTGCCTGCGTTGTATACCGTAACGGCAATATCGTCGCTCTCCTGCGCAGTAACGGTTGGCAAGCCGAAAAGAAATAGCGCCGCGAGAATTGCCAGGATGCGAAATCGCATATTTCTGCTCCTCTAGATGTCAAGCGTCTGCGAGTGCGAATTTACCCTGATGGTGTAGCTGCCCGCTTCGAATTCGCCGTCCAGTTGGACCCTGCCTTGATAGGGGCGCAGGATCATCGGGCAGATCATATCGGCGGGCACTATACGGTAGATTTCGACATTAACTGTATTGCCCGCGCGCGATTGCTCGACTTGGACGGGCAAGTCGCAGCCGTCTGGGTGCTCGCCTGCGATGTCCAGGCTGACCCGCGCCTGATTCACGTTGACATCCACGCTTGAGATGTTGGTCAAGACTTTGTCGCTGTCGTTCACGTTAATTGTCTCCAATCGGTCAATGAGAAAGGTATTCACCCCAAATAACGTATCAGCGGACAATTCGGTTGCGGGCAAGCTGATAGTCTCGTCAATATTAACCAGCATATCGGGGCAGGCGGTATCGGCGCCCATGGCATTGAAGACGCCGATCAGGATGCGTCCCTCCGCTTGGCGCATGGTGTAAATCTCCGGCAGATCGCAGCCGAGCGCTTGCCCGCCGCGCAATGACAAATGCAGATCGCCGATCTCGTCGAGCGCCAGGCGGGCGGATTCGATGTGAGCCGGGAAAAGGCTCTGCGCTTCATAAGAGACGTCGCCGCCAGGCTCGTCACTTGCGCGGGCCCAGGCGCCGTCATTGATAATCAGAACTGCTGGGACGGTGTCGGATGCCCTTGCCAGCTCGAGGGAAAACTGTTCCGTCCGCAGGCCGCATGCCGCCAATGACGAACGATCCCGATACAGTTGGATGTCGAGGTTGTTCGGAAAGGTAATGACATGGGCTTGCGGCCCGGCGAAGCAGTCCGGAGCGAGCGCGCCACTGATCGTCAGCCTGCCCTCGGCGTCAATCCTAACAGCGCTGATATCAGGCCGGTCGCGCAAAATGGCTTCGGTCTGACTCCGCCATAGGGCGAACAAGCCCGCAGCGAGCAAGAGTGTTACGAAGAGCACGTTTGATTTTGACATCCTGTCTCCTGTGCTGATTCTCTTCACAGCCTCAACTTCAAGACGCTTCAACCCACTCGCCATCGGTCATGCGCCAGACCGCCGGAGCGTCCTCGCTGGCGTCCCACTCGGCTGGATGCGGGATGAGCGCCACATGGGCAGCGCCCCCGCCGGCGGTAAATGGAGCGCGAAGCGTCTGCAAATAGTCGTCATCTCCGCGCGGCAGGCGGGCGCCAAGAAGCAGCTTGTTTTCGGCGGACCCGCAGTTCAGTCTGTTTGCCGCGCGGATGGCATGGCGCCATTCGCGGGAAAAGTCGACCTCGATCTGCCATAATAGCGCGGCGACGAAAAGAAAGTTCTGTGTGTCGCGCCCGCTCGCGCAGCTTTCTTCGATGCGACCGACCGCGATGTCGCTCAGCAGTTTTTCCGATCCGAAGTCGCGAAAATTGCGCTGACCATATGCCGAGAAGACGCGGATATCGTCATCTGTGTAGGCCGCTTGAAATTCCAGCACCAGGCTTTTGACGAAGGCCCGTTCACGGGCCCGGGCCAAAGCCGCCGGCGATGTGCCCATGACCAATGCCTTGACGGCGCTGCGATAGCTGGCGTCAATGATGCGGCGGATAGTCATAGCTGCATTATACTCCCCTCAACATATACGCGCGGCTCTGCCCGGCGGTCGCAGGTCAACGAACGTGAAAAAAGGCGATGCCGCCGCGATAGATGCTAGAATAGAAGCTAAGTCAGCTTGTGATGGAAGCCTGCCCGGCGGGAAAGGGCGCAGTGAAGAGCATCGCTCCAAAAGATTATGAATCGCTGCCGAGGCTTGAACCGCCGGCTGGATATGTCTGCGTGATTCGTGATATCGATAGCGACACCTATCGTATTGAAGGGGCGGCTCATCCCGGATTGTATATCGAGGCGCTGCTCAACGAGGAAGAGCGCGACTTCGGTATTGAGCTGCTCTCGATTTTGGAGACGGAGGATTTGCAGGCGACCGAAGCTGAGCTTTATGACTTGTATCACGCCAGGTTGAGCGGCGACTGGCTGGAGCTCGATCCCTATCAACTGGAAGCCTTGCGCCGGTCTATCTTACAGATTGACGCCTACGCCAGCCATTATTTGACGCCTCAGCGCGGGCCTTACGCCAAGCAAGAGATGCGGCCCAAGCCAATCTCGCGCTACCAGCGGCTGGCCAGTTCCTATCTTCGCGGGACGAGTGAAGCCGAGGGCTTTCGGCGCGCTTATTCCGGACCATCTACTTATCGGCGCTATGGCGCCAGTTCGCTGCGACGCTTTCGCGAAGTCGACGCCGAAGAGCGTCAAGTCGATTCTGACGATCCCTTTGTCCAGATACTGAATCTGTCGACGCGGATCAGTAGATTCTTTGATAGTGATGCGGGCAAGGCTTTAAAATTCGTGTTCTTCCTGCTGCTGATAGCGGTCCTGTGTATGACGGATGCCATCAGCTAGGCGATGTCCTAAAGGGGGTGCCGGAGAATCAGCAACTTGAAAAGCAGCGCTCCAAGAGATTATGAATCGCTGCCGGGGCTTGAACCGCCGGCTGGATATGTCTGCGTGATTCGCGATATCGACAGCGACAACTATCGCATTGAAGGCGCGGCTCATCCCGGATTGTATATCGAGGCGCTGCTCAACGAGGAGAAGCGCGACTTCGGTATTGAGCTCCTCTCGATTTTGGAGACGGAGGACCTGGCGACCGCCGAAGCTGAACTTTATGAATTGTACCATGCGCGGCTGAGCAGCGATTGGCTTGACTTAGACCCGTATCAACTGGAAGTCTTGCGCCGATCGGTTTTGCAGATTGACGCCTACCCCAGCCATTATTTGACGCCTCAGCGCGCGCCTTATGCCAGGGAAGCGACGCGGCCCAAGCCAATCTCGCGCTACCGGCGGCTGGCAAGTTCCTATCATCGCGGGACGAGTGAAGCCGAGGGCTTTCGGCGCGCTTATTCCCGACCATCTACTGGTCCCAACCGCAGCCAATGGAAGCATCGCCGACCTCGCCAGCCGATACCGGAAAGGCGCTATGGCGCGAGGTCGCTGCGGCGCAATCGTGATATGTCTCGGCATCACGGCGAAAAGCGTCTCTCCATTCGTGCGAAAGCCGGCGAATTGTTCGAAGATTTATTCGTCAATCATCCCGGCATCGTCATCGCAGTACTGTTGACCCTTATGCTGATTCTGCTCCTGCACTTCGGGCCGATGTCAAGATATTACTGGTAAACCGCGCCACCGCTGACGAGCGTGTTACAATCGCCGCTGTGACCGATTGGAGCGGGAAGAGCGAGCCTTGGAGGCCGGTCAACAGTTCAGACGCATCCCAACCCGGCAAGCGGCGAATCTGCCCCGTTTGAAGACGCCGGCCGGCTACGTCGTGGTCATCCAGGATGTGGACTACGGCAATCGGTTCAAGATCGCCAGTTTGCAGCGCATTGACCGCGATCAATTACGGCGCGTCGCCGAGTTATCGATCGAGACCAGACTGGCGCTCATACTTGAGGCCGAAAACGCCGCCGCTTTGGCGCTGGCTTTGCACGATCGCTTTGTCGGGCGCGGGGGCGCGGGCGACTGGTTTGACCTCGATGACGCGCAAGTCGCGCAGCTCGACGAGGTCGGACGGCCCCGCACGATGTCGCTGCGGGAGCTCGCCCGCAACGAGATGGGGGCGAAGTCGCTGGTGGAGGATGCGGAGATCGTTCGCGCGGCGCCGGAGTCTCCCTTTGCGCGTTTGCAGCGTCCTGAGAAGCGCCCCACGCGCCGCTGGAAAGCCTGGCTCATTCTGTTGCTGATTGTTGCTTGTCTCGCTCTAGTGGCGACAAGACGAACCGAGCTTCGCCGAGAGATTTCGGCACTTCTGGTTTCGCAACAGCAGGAAGTCGCGCCCACTAGCAACGCGCGGGGGTTCAGCGTCCGCGTAACGGGGACGCCTACTATTGCTCCTGGGCAAGGGGAGATCTTTTACGTCCGCGTGCCGGCGCCTGTCCGCGGCTGCGCGCGCACAACCTGCCCGCCGAACTCATTATTGGAAGTTGGATTCAGGCTGGAATCGCTGCGGTATCAGCGGGGCGAGCCGGTGAAGGGCGATGAGATCTGGATTGCCTTCTCACACAAAGGGGTGGTGCAGTTCGTTCACCGCAGCCTGCTATCGACCAGACCGCCGATCATGCCGGCAACTGAATCGCCGACGCCGAAGCCGGCGCTTACAGCGACGCATACCGCGACTGAAACCGCAACAGCGACAGAAACCGCAACAGCGACAGAAACACCGACGGCGACCAATTCCGCGACCGAAGTCCCAACGTCGACATTCACGGCGACCGCGACTGAGGTTGAAATCGAAGTTCTGGTTGTCGAGACGGTGAACGATCTGAATGCCCGCGTCCGCGCCTGCGCCAGCACGAATTGTGCGATTGTGGGCCGGCTGCGACCGGGAGACGCGATTCAGCCGCTGGAGCGAGTCGAGGGCCAAACGGTCAATAGCAGCGCAATATGGATCGAGTTCGAGTTTCAGGGCGAGACCGCCTACATCCACAGCAGCCTTTTATCGCCCTGAACGCGAAAGATGAAGCGATCCATGGCAAGGGACAGGATGGGGAGCGAACGAAGTTGAAGAGCCTGGTGCCGAAGGACTTTCAATCGCTGCCGGAATTGAATCGGCCAGCTGGCTACATCCTTGTAATACGGGATATCGATACGGACCGCTTCAGAATAGACGCTGCGGCGAGCCCCAGTAGCGCGATCGAGGCGGTATTCGGCGAAACCGAGCGCCGGTTTGGCATCGAGCTGGTTTCTATTTTGGAGACCGAGGACTTGGAATCGAGCGCGTCCGCGCTGTACGAGCGGCATCACGCCAGGCTGAGCAGCGACTGGCTGGAACTGGATCCGTATCAGATTGGAGGATTGCGGCGATCGTCATTGCAAATCGACGCCTACGCGAGTCAATATATCCCGCCTGATCAGCAAACCACATCCGGCGGCGCAGCGGGGACAGGGTCGTCTTCACGAGACTATCGACCTGCCGCTTCGCATCATCGCCGATCAGCCGAAGCCGAGGGTTTTCGGCGCGCCTACGCCCGACCAGCGAACAATCGACGCAACGTCCGCGAATCGCTTATGCGCTACCGCGCGCGCAACGCCGACGAGCGTCGTATAGATTGGGACGATCCAGTTGAAGCGATGTGGCAGCTATGGGAGCGCGCCGACGAGTACTTCCAGACCCCGCGCGGCAAAGCCCTGAAGATTGCCTTGTGTACACTGGTGATTATTATCTGCTTCGCCATAGGGCTGGCCGTTGAGTCCGCTGTTTAAGGGGATCTTTTCCCCACATTGCCCCGGTCAAACATCCAGCGTCAAACTGATCGGACAGTGATCGCTGCCCATGACATCGGCATGGATCTCGGCCGTGACCATCTTGTCCAGCAGATCGGGCGAGATGAAGAAGTAGTCAATCCGCCAGCCGACATTCTTGGCGCGCGCGCCGCTGCGCAGTGACCACCAGGAATAGGCCCCCTCTTTATCCGGATTCAGATGACGGTAGCTATCGATATAGCCTTGCGCCACCACCTTGTCGATCCAATCCCGTTCTTCGCGCAGGAAGCCCGAATACTTGGCGTTCGGCTTGGGATGGGTCAGGTCGATTTCGTTATGCGCCGTGTTGATGTCGCCGCAAAACACCACCGACTTGCCGTCGGCGCGAAGCTTGTTGGCATAATCGAGGAAAACATCTTTGTATTCCATCTTGTAGCGCAGGCGTTCCTCGCTGCCCTTGCCGTTTGGCAGGTAGGTGCTCATCAAAGTGAAAGCGCCATAATCTGCGATGATCGTGCGGCCTTCGCTGTCGAATTTCTCGATGCCCAGGCCCAGCTTGACGTCCAGCGGTTCCGTCTTGCTGAACAAGCCGACGCCGCTGTAGCCTTTGCGCTCGGCGCTGGCCCACCAGACATGATAGCCCTCCGGCTGGCGCAGCTTGGCGTCCAGCTGTTCCGGCTGTGACTTGGTTTCCTGCACGGTCAAGACCTCCGGCTGTTCCGCGTGCAGCCAATCGAGGAAGCCTTTTCTCTGCGCGGCGCGGATGCCGTTGACATTCCAGGAATACAGTTTCATTTGAATCTCCCTACAATTGACGCGACTCTGTGCCCGATATTATAAGGCTTGTTCGGTGCTGTGCTAAGGCGGAAATGCGAGTCAATCCCTCTCCCTGAACCTCTCTCCGTCTCGGTTAGAGAAAGTATACGGAGACCAATACGAGAACATATGATCGCCCATAGACTCCTGAAATCTGCTACGCTCAACACATGGCACTCTACATTCCAAGCCGCGCCCCGCGCGCCAATACCAAGCATCCAGGAATTATCATCTTATGAGAGAAAAAAGTTTCCGCTCTATCGATAATCAATTATCAATAAGCGTCCGCCGCGCCGGGGTCGCCCCCTTTACCCCGCACCATTGCTGGGTTTCGGCTCGCTGGCCCGCCCTGATTTTATTGGACAAAAAAATATTCCGTTTACGGGAAGAATCGCAAATCCATGCGAATTGTCCCTGATTTCGGCGACATTGCCCCGAAAACTTGCCAGATTGGCTGTTAGACGCTCTCATTTGTCCGGGATTCGCCCTCAAAGTTCGGGAAGGCTTTAGGAATCGGTATGAGTTTTCCGGAGTTTTCTTGGAGAATGGGATCACATGAACAGCCTGCTGGATTAGAAGCCCGGATCCGTTTAGAGGAGTAACTTGATGCTCAGGATCAACGAAAAGCGCTTGCTCGGCGATATGGACGAGTTGTCGCAAATCGGCGCGACAGGAGACGGCGGCCTGCATCGCCCGGCGCTGACCGAGCACGATATCGCCGCGCGGGACTGGTATCAGCGCAAGATAGCCGAAGCGGGGCTGGATTATGCGATCGACGGCGCTGGCAATCAGTCGGCGATTCTACATAGCGATCCGCCCAGTGAAAAGCGCATCCTCGCCGGCTCGCACCTGGACAGCGTACCTAACGGCGGGACTTATGATGGCGCGCTGGGTGTGCTGGTCGCTTTTGAGGCGCTGCGCGCGCTGAAAGACGATGGCATCACGCCGGCGGTCACGTTGGAAGCGGTCAACTTCACCGATGAAGAGAGCGCCATCATGGGACTGATGGGCAGCAAGGCGGTCGTCGGTCAATTGACGATGGCGGACTTTGAACGCAGCCGGGTGGATCTCAATGAGTTGACGCGCCGCTTTTCGGCTGTGGGCATCACCCGCGAGTCGATGCTGGCGGCGACGCGTGATGATGTGCTGGCTTGGGTGGAGTTGCATATCGAGCAGGGCAGGCGCTTGGAGTCTTCTGGCGTCGACATTGGCGTCGTCAACGCCATCGTTGGGATACGGTCCATACATGTGTCGTTTCGCGGCGAAGCGGCGCATGCCGGCACGATGCCGATGGACCTGCGGCGCGACGCGCTCTGGGGCGCGGCGACCTTCGTACTGCGCGCCAGGGATCATGTGATGCGGAACTATAGTCCCGGCGTTTGCAACGTTGGGATGATCAGCGCTGAGCCGGGCGCGTTTAATATCGTGCCGGCGGAAGTATACTGCGCGCTTGAATTCCGGCATGGCTCCGATGCTGAGATGGATCGGATGCAGGCTGACTTGATTCGCCTGCTTGAAGAATGCGCGGCGGAATTCGGCTTGGACGTCTCTTATGAGGGGACGCCGCCTGTCATTCCCGCGACCATGAGCGAGACGGTTATGAACGCAATAGAACGGGCCGCCGACCAATTAGGACTGTCTCACGAGCGCATGCTCAGCTTCGCCGGCCACGATACGCAGAACATGGCGAATATCGCGCCATCCGCCATGTACTTCGTGCCGTCGGTCAAGGGCATCAGCCATAATCCAGCCGAATACACGACTGACGCCGATTGCGTCAAAGGCGCCAATCTGATGCTGCATACTTTGCTCGAGTTGATGAGAGCGCTGGCTTAAGCGCCTGTCGGCACCCAGATGTTCTTGATCTGGATCGACTCATGGAGGAACTCGGGGCCGGCGCCTTGCACGGCATCATGCCAATCGCGCGAGGCGCCATAGCTGACCCAGGTGCGCTTGAGGTTGTGGGCGGAGCGCGCCTCGACCTGGCGGCTGCCTTCGGCGTCGCCGAAGTACCAGAGGCTGTCGACATCGTCATGCTCGACGAGCGTCTTGACCAGGTGATCGCGGTCGCCGGTGATGATGTTGACCACGCCGGCGGGCAGATCCGATGTATCGAAGACCTGGTAGAGGTCGGTTGCGCTGAGCGGGTATATGGGGGAGGGCAAGCAGACGACGGTGTTGCCGCGGGAGATGGCGGCGGCGACCAGCGAGATGAAGGGCAGCAAGGGCGGCTCGTCCGGGCAGGCGATGCCGATGACGCCGACCGGTTCGTGAATGGCGGCGACCAGACCGCGCAGGGTCGTCTCCTGCACTGCCCCGCCGGACTTGTCGGCGAAGGCGGCCCAGTGGAAGAGGCGCTGGATGGAGACCGCGACTTCGCGTTGGGCAGCGTCAAGAGGCGCTTCGGTCATCGCCGCGATGCGCTCGGCGAATTCTGCTTGCCGCGCCGCCAGATTTTCCGCGATGTAATAGAGTATCTGGGCGCGATTGTGGGGCGCATAATATGCCCAGTTCTTGGCTCTATGGGCGGCTTCGACAGCGTTGCGGATGTCTTTGCGATTGCCGTCTCCGGCTTGGCCGACCAGGAGGCCGGAGGGCGAAAGCACCGGCATGGTGTAATTGCCATCGGGGCGGGTCTGCGCCCCGCCGATGTAGAGCTTGGCTGTGCGGTCAATGCCCGTGTGATGTCGCTGGCCGCCAAGAGCGACCGGCGCCGGCGGGACTTGCGCGCCCCAGTCCGTCGGTGGATCGCCGAGGCCGGGCCTGGCGCGCGCCTGCCATTTCGGGCGCAGGTAGGCGTAGAGCCCCTCCTTGCCGCCTTCGCGCCCGAAGCCGGATTCGCGATAGCCGCCGAAGCCGGCCGCGGCGTCGAAGAGGTTGGTGCTGTTGATCCAGATGCTGCCGGCTTTGACGTTTCGCGCCGTCTCCAGCGCCAGACTGATGTTCTCGCTCCAGACGGACGCGGCCAACCCGTAGCGCGTATTGTTCGCCAGTTCAATCGCTTCGCTCGGCGTGCGGAAGCTCATCGCCACCAAGACGGGACCGAAGATTTCTTGCTGGGCGACGGCGGCCGATGCTTCCAGATTGGTCAGCAGGGTGGGCGGATAGAAGCAGCCTTCCGGCGGGAGATCGACGGCCGGCTGGTAAACATCGGCGCCTTCGCTGATGCCATTTTGCACCCACTTGTCAATCGCTTCGTATTGCACGGGATCGATGACGGAGCCGATATCGATGCTCTTGTCGAGGGCATCGCCCAGGCGCAGGCGAGACATGCGCGTCTTCAATTTCAGGATGAAGGCATCGGCGATGTTCTCTTGCACCAGCAAGCGCGAACCGGCGCAGCAGACCTCGCCCTGATTGAAGAAGATGGCGTCGACCAAGCCTTCGATCGCGCCATCGAGGTCGGCGTCGGCGTAGACGATGAAGGGCGACTTGCCGCCCAGCTCCAGCGTCAGCTTGACGCCCTTGCCGGCGGCGGCGCGGCGGATGATGCGGCCGACGGCGGTCGAGCCGGTGAAGGCGATTTTGTCCAGATCGTCATGAGCCACCAGCGCTGCGCCGGCTTCGTCGCCGCCGGTGACGATGTTGACGACGCCCGGCGGGATGCCGGCTTCGGCGATGATCTGGGCGAAGAGCAGAGCGGAAAGCGGGGTGTAGGGCGCGGGTTTGATGACGACCGTGTTGCCTGCCGCGAGGGCCGGGGCGATCTTCCAGGCCAGCATCAGGAGCGGGAAGTTCCAGGGGATCACCTGCCCGACCACGCCGAGCGGCTGATAGTCGCGTAGTTCGCTGTCCATAAGCTGTGCCCAGCCGGCGTGATGGTAGAAGTGGCGGGCGACCAGAGGCACATCGATATCGCGGGATTCGCGGATGGGCTTGCCGTTATCGAGGCTTTCCACGACGGCGAGCAGGCGGGCATGTTTCTGAATGTTGCGGGCGATGGCGTAGAGATGACGGGCGCGCTGATGGGGGCTGAGGGCGGACCAGGACTCGCAGGCGCTGCGAGCGGCGGATACGGCGGCATCGATATCTGGAGCTGCCGCATCGGCGACTTGCGCCAGGCTTTCGCCGCGGGCGGGGTTGGAGACGGTCAGGGTGTTGCCGGCGGCGGGGGGCGTCCACTGGTTGTTGATGAAGAGGTCGAAGTGGCGGTTGTGGGATTCGAGCCAGTTGATGGCGGCGGCGGCGGATTCGGGCGCAGGTCCGTAGGGGAGGGTGTGGAAGAGTTCGGCTATTTGGGGCATGGAGACCAATATACAAAGGTTAGCTTGGAAAGGATTCTAGCATAAAGCGCTGATTTTGTTGTCCGTAACATAGAGGTTATGCGATGACAAGGAGCACAGTGTATTGGTTGTGACGCGCTCAGTTTCGAAGGCGTTGCGTTATCTCTTGCAATCGAATGATCTGTTGGATAAAAAGTGGCAGTGACACAAGGCTCTCGATGTATTGAAAAACGTACATCAATACCGAGAAGACCAAACCGTAATTGATGACTCCGCTTTCAATCACGGTTATCGGCGAATAGATCAGCAGAGCGATTATGCCCAGCCAAACAATGGCGTAATTCAGCGTTTCCAGATCTGACAGCCGGATGTTCCATATCATAAGCCTCTTGAAGTGCGCGGCGATGCTTTGCAACTGATGACTTGACAGTACCTCGACACGCTTCTCTAATTCATCGTTATAGCCTTGGTTGAAACTGAAATTCCACTTGCCGCTAGCCAGATAAACCAAAGCGATCAGCCCTACCAACGCCAAACAGGCAGCGAATACAGAGGCGTTCAAGTTGAGGATAATCAAAAGTACACCCACGATGCCTATCAAGCTTTCTAGAATCATCGGCATCGAGTTTTCGAGAAACTCTACAAATTCAGTCAGTAGACCGGAACGGGTTGCAATCGCCGATAGCGGCGTCCCTTTTTGCTGTTCGCGTTCGACCATTTCAGTTGAAACAGCGGTGTAGATGCCTGCAAACGCGCGGGTGTCGTAAAAGCGCCTGCCACTGCCAACAATGAGAGTGATTACACCAAGCAGGCCCAGGTGCGCCAGAGGATCTGTATTCTGCTCGAGCAGGCCGTTAATCGCGAAGCCGATCAACAGGGGAAACAGCAGATTCAGACCGGACTCAGCCAATACCAACACCACGGTCAGCGCGATTCGCCAGCGGAAGCGTGAAAACAAAATCCGCAAGCTGATCGTCTGATGCGCTTTTGCTTGGGGCATTGCCAAATCAGACACCGAAACCCTCCATCAGTGTTCTATAGACAAGCGATGGGGCATCATTACGGGCGATATCCCCGGCTTCCACTGATTCCCAGGCCGCGTATATCAATGCTTCGAGCGCTTGGACGATCCAAGCGGTTGGAGTATCCTGCGCGATAGAGCCATCATCCTTGGCGGCTTGAATCAAACGTACAAGCCCGTCTGATTGCCGGTTGTAAATATCCGCGATTTCCGGATCATCTATCGCTTCCCACTCTTTGGACAAGAAGTGAAACTGTTCTCCCATAGGTAGCAAAGCACCTAGTAGTGCTTTGAGCTTCTCCAGTGGGGGCAGATTCTGCTTGTCTATCAGATTCATTTTCTTGTCGTACTCGTGCAGGGCATACATGGCAAGCGCTCGAATTAGTTCTTCACGCTGCGCGAAGTGACGGTAAAGAGTGGCGCGACTAATCCCTATTGCCGGGGCAAGCTCAGTAAATGACGCTCCCGGATTCCTCGCCAATATGTCGGCCGCAGCTTTTAGGATGGATTCTCGCTTTGAAGAGATTTGCATTGATCCGTACAATATAGCGTCTTGAATGATACAATACTGTCTCAAATTTTACAGTATTGTCAATAGCCATCTCAATCGAGTGGAATACCACGCACTATCCCGAGCTCTCATTCTTTGTTACTCTGCTACGGTGTAGCAGCCGGATCAATGAGGAGACCCTCCATGCCCAAGCAATACAGCAGTCCGCCAGCGATGCAGATCGACGCGAAGAAGACCTATCGCGCGGTGATGAACACGAGCAAGGGCGCGATTACGATTGACTTGTTCACCGATCGCGCGCCGCTCACGGTGAACAATTTTGTCTTCCTGGCGCGCGACGGATTCTACGACGGCGTGGTATTTCACCGCGTGCTGGAGGGGTTCATGGCTCAGGGCGGCGACCCGACGGGCAGTGGACGGGGCGGGCCCGGGTATCAATGGGATGACGAGCCGGCGGCGCTGCGCATCCGGCATGAGGCGCCGGGGACGCTGAGCATGGCGAACGCCGGGCCCAACACCAATGGATCGCAGTTCTTCATCACGTTCCTGCCGACGCTTCATCTTGACGGGCGGCACGCGGTGTTTGGTCGGGTTGCCGATGCTGCCGGTATGACGGTGCTGAATTCGCTGCAGCGCATTGATCCGCAGCGTCCGGATCCTCAGATTGTTGCCGACCATATTGTGTCTGTCATGATTGAAGAAAGCTAGATAGTCGGGAATCCTCTGTCTTGAGATCGCCATAGGGTGGTATCAGCGATTTTGCCACCCCCTTTATTCGGCGTTCTTGACTAAGTAATTCGTTATAAAATATGATAATGTCAATTTAGCGTTGTATTGAAGTTCGGTGCGAACGGTCGTTACACTACTTTGATGCCGAGAATACTTCGAGAGGTCATGTAATGTTAGCGCAAGAAATTACGAATGTTTCGTTTGATTCCTTTCTGGCGAGTTCAGCCGGGAAGAAGGTGGTCCTTTTGTACCCGTGGTCGAACTATCGCAATGTGTTTTTGAGTTACTTTATCAACGGATCGTCGGAGGGATTGCTCTATTATCGTATTCCGGAGAGTCGCGGGGGGACATCGACCTGGGTCCGCGGTCTGCTGGACGAGATTCGTATGGTTGAGCCGGATTTTGGCGGGATGCTTTCCAGCGCGTTGCAAGAAGGAGATGCTGCGGAAGCGGGCGCTGCCTTGGCGGAGGATATGGCGCGCCTCAGCGGCGAGCGCGTCATTTTGTACCTGGATGAATTGGACCGCGTGAATCAAGACGCGGAATTTCGGCAATTTATCACTGCTTTGGTGGAGCGCTTCGATGACCGATCGCAATTGGTTGTGAGTTCACGGCTGTTGACATATGAGCCTTGGGTCCAGTGGGTAAACCGGGATGAAATAGCGGTGATGGGCGCCGCCCACCGCAGCAACAATCTCTTGTTCACCAAAGACGTCACGTTGAAGCCGCAGCTCGAGGTCTACGCCTTTGGTCGGGGGCACGCCGTATCCAACGGGCGGGAGATTAGGAGTTGGGACGGCGCTCTGCCGCGCAACTTGTTCTTCTATTTCATGGACAATCCCTTGGTCACGCGCGATCAGATATTTGCCATCTTTTGGCCGAAGCTTTCGATCAGGGATGCGACTAACGTCTTTCATGTTACGAAGCGGAAGATAACCGAGCGCATATCAGTGAACGTGGGCGACGGCGAGAATTATGAGTTGACCAATTATTCGACCGGCTTCTACGTGCCGAGTGACAAAGTCATTCGTCACTACGATGTTGCAGACTTTGAGCAGGCTATAGAAGGCGCGCTACTATCGACCGACGCGCGCGAGAGGCAAATGCTGTACAGCCAGGCAATCGACATCTATAAGGCGCCATTCCTTTATCCGCTGAAGTTGCCCTGGATAGAGGCGCGGCGCAAGCAGTTGCAGGCGATGTATGGCGAAGCTTTGAATGGCATGGCGCGGCTGAAGGCGGAAGCGCAGGCTTGGGACGAAGCGCTGGGTTTCTATACGCGCGCGCTGCGGGAGATGCCTCAGCGTGAAGATATACACCGAGGGGCGATGCAGATGTATATCAACCTGGGTCGAAACGCCGATGCTCGGGAGCATTATGCCGTACTCGAGCGACTGCTCAAACGAAAACTAGGCGTAAAGCCTTCGCGTGATACGCAGGCCTTGCTGGCGGGATTGACATAAGGCGGTGCTGACAGCGGCGGGCGCTATTGCAGTTGTCGACGGCCAGACTTACCCATTTGCCGAAATCATAATACAATGCAGCTTACGAGGTGAAACTTATGATAGCCAATCGGTCTGGCGAGGCGCGCGGCCGCGCCTCATCTCGGTGGTCGGGCGAGAACCCCGCGGGAGAGCAGCGCGGGGTACTCCTGGCATCGTTGATCATGTTTGTCGGCGGCTGGGCTGGGCTGGCATACCTGGTGTCGACGACTAGACCGAGAATAGGCGGGGAGATATGGTTATTTTTCATTTTATTGCAGATTGCGGTGACCGGCACAGCGATTCCCTTTGTGCGCTGGATTAGTCAGCGTTTGGCGCCGGCGCGGGGAGATACGCCGCTTACCGGCGTTGTGGTGCGCCGCAGTGTTTGGGTCGGCATCATTGTGGTGACTTGCGCCTGGCTGATGATTCCACGCTATCTATCGCTGCCGATAGTGTTCATTCTGGTTTTGCTGTTTTTAGTCGTAGAAGTCTTCTTGCGAAACCGCGAGACAGCGCATGAGAGATAAGGACGCGCAGCTGCGAAGCTTGCCCGCGATTGACACCCTGCTCGCTCAGCGCCCAATACAGTCCCTATTAGAGACATACAGCCGTGAACTGGTGACGGATACCATTCGCTCGACCATCGACTCGGCGCGAAAGTCTATCTTGCTGTCTCAACCGATCGATTTGACTTTGGGCGCGCTTGCCGCTCAAGTTAAAGTTAACCTGCGAGAACGGCTGCGGCCAAGCTTGATTCCGGTCATAAATGGGACGGGCGTCATCATCCATACCAACTTGGGAAGAGCCGTGTTGTCCTCAGATGCGCAGGCTGCAATTGCGCAGGCGGCGCTGGCCTATAACAACCTTGAATATGACCTGGAAGGCGGCAGACGCGGCAGCCGTTTGACACATGCAGGGAGGCTGCTGCGTGAGTTGACCGGCGCTGAAGATGCCCTGGTTGTCAACAACAATGCTTCCGCGTTGATTTTGATTTTAAGCGCCTTGGCGAAGGACAAAGAAGTCGTCATCTCGCGCGGGCAATTGGTGGAGATCGGCGGCGGCTTCCGCATACCGGCGATCATGCAAGAGAGCGGCGCGCGTTTGGTGGAAGTGGGGACGACCAATCGCACTCGGTTGGCCGACTTTACCGGGGCCTTGAACGAGCTGACGGCGATGGTATTGCGGGTGCATGCCTCGAATTTCAAGCAGGTCGGCTTTGTTGAACAGCCACCGCTCGGCGAGTTGGTTGCGCTGGCGCGGGAAAATGGGATCCTTTCGGTGGACGATTTGGGCAGCGGCACGCTCATTGATACGGCGCCGTTTGGCCTGGATCATGAGCCGATGATACAGGAAAGCGTGGCGGCTGGCTTTGATCTGGTTTGCTTCAGCGGGGACAAGCTGCTGGGTGGACCGCAGGCGGGCGTCATCGTCGGCAAAGCTGAGGCGGTCGCGAAACTAAAGCGTCATCCCTTGGCGCGGGCCTTACGCGTTGACAAGCTGACGTACGCGGCGCTGCTCGCCACGCTGGCCCATTATCGGCGCGGAGATGCTTTAGAGTGTCTGCCTGTCTGGCGGATGATTGCGCGGACATTGGGGGAAATCGAAGCGCGGGCGGAGGCATGGGCGGCTCAAATTGGCGGGTCGGTACTGCCGGGGGAGTCTGCAGTAGGGGGCGGCAGTTTGCCCGGCGCAATCTTGCCGACCGCAGTGTTAGCGATCGACTGCGACGCGCCTGACGACATGACGGCGAAGTTGCGTCAGGGAAGCCCGCCGGTGATCGCGCGCATCGCGGATGGCCGTGTGCTGATCGATCCGCGCACGGTTTTGCCGGAGCAGGAAGAGGATTTGCTGCGCGTCCTGAATGCTGCATTGTAAGTCGCCTTCCGGCATTTTCAATTCCGTCGAATTATTTGGGGGCTTTACCCTATGAAATCAGATATCGATCGGCTGATGCTGGAACGCGAGTTTGACGCCATTATCGTCACAGGCGGCGAGGAATTCAACTCGGCGCGTTATTACCTGAGCAACGGCGCGCAGATCACGCATGGGACGATATTCAAATTGCGCGACAAGCCGGCGCTGCTGGTTTGCAGCCGAATGGAACTGGAAGAGGCGGCGAAAAGCGGCCTGGATGTGAAGACGGATGTCGAACTGGGCTATCACGAGCGATACAGGGATGCGGAGGGCGACAGCATCAAGGCGACCGGGCTGCACTGGTCAGATGTCTTGGGCGTCCTCGGTTTGAGCGCTGGGCGGGTTGGCTTGTATGGCACGTGGCAGATCAACAAGACGATAGCGCTTTACCGCATGCTGCAGGCGGAGTTGCCGGCGTACACTTTTGTGGTCGAGGAAAAGGCGACTCTTATCGAAGAGGCCATGGTGACTAAGGACGCCGACGAAATTGCGCGAATCAGGTCGGTGGCGGAGCGGACAAACGCTGTTATGGAACTGGCATGGGAGAGGATCTCCAGACTGCGGCCGGATGGCGATTACTTGCTGGACGAAGAGGGGCGGCGGGCGACCATCGGCGATATCAAGGATCTGGTGCGGCGTGAGTTGATGGCGCGCGGTCTGGAAGACACAAACATGATATTCGCGCAGGGGCGTGACGGCGGCTTTCCGCATAGCCGAGGCGAGGCTGATATGCCGCTGCGCTTGGGGCAGACGATCGTGTTCGATCTTTTCCCGCGCGAGTTGGGGGGCGGGTATCACCACGATATGACGCGGACCTGGTGCATCGGATATGCGCCGTCCGAGGTTCGGGCGGACTATGACACGGTGATGGAAGCCTTTGACATCGCGGTGGAGACTTTCGGGATGGGAAAGCCGACGCATTTGATGCAGGAGGCGGTTTTGGATCATTTCGAGAGCGAGGGCCATGCCACGTCGCGTTCTGAACCGGCCACGATGGAAGGCTACCTGCATAGTCTGGGTCACGGGGTCGGCATTGAGATTCATGAAGGTCCGTCAATCAGCCATTTGCGGCGGGACGATGTCTTTCAGATTGGCAATATCTTGACCATCGAACCCGGCTTGTATTATCCTGAGCGCGGCTATGGCGTCCGGGTGGAAGACATGTTTGTCGTGGATGAGAGCGGTCAGTTGGTCTCGCTTTCGCCCTTCCGCAAGGACTTGGTCATTCCGTTGAAGAGTGGTGACGAGTTGGGCAGATGACAGACGCGCCAGGCAAGACTTCCAAGAATCGAGTGGCGATCATCGGCTCCGGGCCGTCGGGCTTTTATGCCGCTGACCATTTGCTGAAACAGGCTGAGCCGCTGATTTATGTAGATATGTACGAGCGTTTGCCGACGCCGTTCGGCCTGGTGCGCGGCGGCGTCGCGCCCGATCACGAGAAAATCAAATCCGTGACGAAGCTGTACAGCCGCATTGCCGCCCATGAGCGTTTCAGCTTTTATGGCAATATCGAATTCGGGACCGATGTGACGCGCTTGGATCTTAGCGATCACTACCAGGGCGTCATTTACGCGACCGGCGCGCAAACAGACCGGAAGCTGGGCATACCGGGAGAGGACTTGCCGAACAGTTACGCCGCGACGGAGTTTGTCGGTTGGTACAACGGGCATCCGGATTATCACGATTATGACTTCGACCTGCGCGGAATCAGGCGGGTAGCGGTCATCGGCGTGGGCAACGTGGCGATGGATGTGGCGCGGATATTGGGCCGGACGCCGGAGGAATTGTATCGGACGGACATCGCCGACTACGCCTTGGAGGCGCTCAAGCAGAGCGAGGTCGAAGAGATTTACGTGCTGGGGAGGCGCGGTCCGGCGCAGGCGGCATTCAGCAATCCCGAGATCAAAGAGCTGGGTGAGATGGCGGATACCGATATCATCGTCGATTGCGATGACGCCTCGCTGGATGAACTTAGCGCGACCCATTTGAAGAAGGCGCGCGACCGCAGCGCCATCCGCAATGTGAAAATACTGCAGTCCTACGTCGATCGGGGACCGACAGGCAAATCGAGGCGTATCATCATGCGCTTTCTTGTGTCGCCGACGGAGATTATTGGCAGCGACAGGGTGGAAGCGATCAAATTGGCCAAGAATGAGCTTTACCTGGATGAGCACGGCAACTTGCGTCCGCGCGGGACCGGGCAATACGAAGTTCTGCCTTTCGATATGGTCTTCCGTTCGGTGGGCTATCGAGGCGTGCCGCTGCCGGATGTGCCGTTTTATGACCGCTGGGGCACGATCCCGAATGATCGAGGTCGCGTGCTGATACGGCATGAGGGCCGGGAAGGCCTGCAAGGCAATTATGTCGTGGGCTGGATCAAGCGGGGACCGACCGGCATCATCGGCACGAACAAACCCGATGCGATAGAGACGGTCGAATGTTTTCTGGCGGACTTGGCGGCCGGGCAGGCGCTGCAGCCATCGGACACCCGAGCCGATACCGTTGTCGAAATGCTGGAAGCGCGGAAGCCGACGTATATCACATTTGACGACTGGAAAGTCCTCGACGAGATCGAACTTCAGCGCGGCGCCGCGATTGGACGCAGCCGCGTCAAGTTCACAACCGTCGACGAGATGCTGGAGGCTTTGGATAAAGCGGCTGAAATGGTTGGCACGCCGAAATAGCGCCGAAGGAACAGAACAAAGTAGAGATTTGCGTAAAGTTTGGCATGAATCCGGTTTGAATTTGTTGACGGCAGGCACTGCGATTTGTTATGATTTTTATAGAAATTAGATTTATTATAAGCAGATTTATTCCATCCCCCCAACACCCCGCGCCCTGCGGGGTGTTTCGTTTTATGCAACTGAAAGGGCCCGGCGCTTGCTCCTGAGCCTGAGTAAGTATCAGGCATCTGTTCGGCGCGGACTACGCTCTCTACAAAATCGCCCCTGAATGCGTTAAGCTTCGAGCGAGATCGTGTGGCTGAAGCGGAGGAGGGCCGATGGACGCCAAAGACATCATCCTTGAGCATATCCGAGACAAGGACGAAGAGTTGACGTATATTGCCAAGGAAATCTGGGATCGTCCGCAGGTGGCCTTGCAAGAAGAATTCGCTTCCAAGCTGCTGGCGAAAAAGCTTGAAGCGGAAGGCTTCTCGATCGGTTGGGGCGCGGGCGGCATGCCCACCGCCTTCATCGCGGAGTGGGGCAGCGGTGCGCCGATTATCGGTTTTCTGGGCGAGTACGATGCCTTGCCTGGCTTGTCGCAAGACTTATCGAGCGAGAGATCGCCGCTTGAATCGGGCGGGCCGGGCCATGGCTGCGGTCATAATCTTTATGGCACGGCTTGCATGGGCTCGGTGATGGCCTTGAAGGCGGCGATGGAGCGGGGTGGGGTCGAGGGCAGGATTCGCTTTTATGGCTGCCCGGCGGAGGAGACCTTGGTAGGCAAGACGTTTATGGCGCGCGACGGCGTCTTTGACGACTTGGACGCGGCGATAACCTGGCACCCGAGCGATACCAATATCACCTGGAATGGCTCGACGTTGGCGATGAATTCCTTCAAGGTCAATTTCTATGGCGTGTCGGCGCATGCGGGCAGCTCGCCCTGGCTGGGCCGAAGCGCGCTGGACGGCGTGATGCTGATGGACGCCGGCGTCAATTACATGCGCGAACACGTCCCGCCGGAGTCACGCATTCATAGCGTGGTGACCAGCGGCGGGCAAGCGCCGAATGTTGTGCCGGCTTTCGCGCAGGTTTGGTACTTCGTGCGGGCGCCGCAACGGGCGCAAGTCGACGAGATGTATCAGTGGATGCAGGATATCGCCAAGGGGGCGGCGCTGATGAGCGGTACGCGGCACGAGATTGAATTCATCACCGGCTGCTATGACATGCTTCCGAATGACATCATTTCCGATTTGCTCCATGCAAAGATGGCGGAAGTTGACGATATGCGATTCACCGATCAGGAGCGTCAGTTCGCGCGGGAATTACAGGCGAGCTTCCCTGAGGGCTCGGTGCAGCGGGGCTTCGACCGGCTACAGCTTTCGACGAGCGTCCCGCTTGAGCCGGCGGCCCTGGACGACCCGTTGTGGGAGGGCGTCTTCCCGCATTCGCCAACGCCGCCGCTGATAAGTGGCTCAACCGAGGTCGCGGATGTCAGTTGGATCACGCCGACAGCACAGATCACGACGACATGCTGGCCGCTGGGGACGCCGGGGCACAGTTGGCAGACGGTGGCGTCTTCCGGCTCGAGCATCGGCGCGAAGGGAATGATCTTCGCGGCGAAGGCAATGGCGTTGGCGGGGCTGGATCTCTTGACGAAGCCGGACGTACTGCATGCCGCGAAAGCTGAGTTTGAGCGGGCGCGGGCTGGAAGGGCATACGTCACGCCGCTGCCGCCGGGCGCCACGCCCAAATAGATGAACCTGGAAGCAAGTCCACAAGGCGTCGTCGCCGGCAGCATTCCGCTGTTTGCCGGGCACCCTTCAGTTGACCTGCTGCCTATCGACGGCATACGGAAAACGGTCGAGTCCGTCTGGCCTGGCCAGGGCATTACGCGGCTCTTCAACTATGGCGATGAGCAGGGCAACCGGGAACTGATCGATTTCCTCGTCGAACGTCTAAAGCGGGAAGAAAAGCTAGACATCAGTCGCGAGAATCTGATGATCGTCGGCGGCTCGACCTGGGGCGTCGATATGATTTGCGACCAGTTGACGCAGGCGGGCGATATCGTGCTGGTGGATGCGCCGTCGTATCGAGACGCGCTGCATATTTTCCGTGACCATCGGTTGGACCTGCGTGATGTGCCGATCGATGAGGGCGGCATCGTTATCGCTGAGCTTGAGCGGACGCTGGCCGAGCTCGAATCCGCTGGGCGCGCGCCTAAGTTCTATTATGTGGTGCCGAACTTCCAGAATCCATCGGGCATTACCATGCCGGAGGATCGCCGGCTGGCTGTCATCGACCTTAGCCGGCGCTATGGGTTTGTTATTGTCGAAGACGATGTGTACAGCGACATCCGTTTCGAAGGCGAGCTGCCGCCGAGCTTCTTTGCCATGGGCGGCGGCGACAATGTCCTGCGCATCGGTACGTTTTCCAAGACGCTGGCGCCGGGGTTGCGCATAGGCTGGTTGATTGGTCCGGCAGAGCGGATCGCAGGTTTCGTCGGGGGCGGTGTGCTGACGATGGGTGGCGGGGCGAATCCGTTCACCGCCGCAATCGTGGCGCAATACTGCCTCAGTGGGGCATGGGAGGCGCATGTCCGCTGGCTGCGCGGGCAATATCGAGAACGGCGCGATACTGCCTTGCGCGCTTTGGAATCCGCGATGCCTGCCGGAGCGACGTACACGCGACCGAAGGGGGGCTATTTCATTTGGCTGCGATTGCCGCGGTCGGCGCGCGTCGATGACCTGGCGACGAGAGCGCGGGCGGAGAATGTGTATTTCGCACCCGGTACTGGATTCTTTGTGGAGCCCGAAGACGGATTGCATCATCTCCGCCTGTCTTTTAGTTTCGTTCCGCTGGACGATTTGCGTGCGGGGATCACAATTCTGGGCGAACTCATCAGCGAGATGAGCCGTAGCGGATCATGACAAGCATTGAGTGCCTTCGCGATATAGCGTCGGAATTGCGCACAATGGGTTACTGCCTCCTGCGCGCCGAGGAATTGGAAATCTCGGAGGAAATGCGGCAGGAGTGGTTGAGTCTCTCGATCGATTACAGCGACCTTCCCCCGGACGAATACTTGCCGGGAGGGGGCAGGTATCGGTTCAGGCGCTATGGTCGTTTTTCTTTCTTTCCGGAAAGCGACGCGCTGACTCCTCTTCCGCATGAAGACTACTATCAGAGTGCGGAAGTCAATCGTGTAACGGGGGGCTTCGTCCGCAAGTTCGCGCCATTGTTGGATAGCACGTTTGAAAACGAGTTTCTGCGGGAGTTGATTCGCTTTGATTTCCGTCAGTTTCCCCTGGACGAATCGACGAGGGCGGGTGACTGGGAAGTGCATGCGCACTTAATCCGCGTCACTGCGAATGAGAGCGAAATGGGGCAGCCAAGTCCCGAGGGAATCCATCGCGATGGGGCGGAATATGTCACAGTGCACTTGGCGGAGCTGGTTAATGCGCAGGGTGGAGACGTGTCGATTTATGACGATGACAGAAACTTGCGCTCCACGTTTCGCCTAAATCAGGTGATGGACAGCTATCTCTTCCATGATGCGCGCCTGTGGCATGAGGCCGCGCCGATACGACCGATCGCCCCGGGGCATGGGGCGATACGCAGCATATTGACCTTCGACTTCCATCCGCCCTCGAGGTCCGCATGAAACTCAGTCAGCTCGGGAAAACGCAGAGCCCGCGGGAACGGGCTCTTGGCGTTAAGCCGACAGGGAAGAAAGGACTCGAACCTTTAACCTTGTGCTCCAAAGGCACCTGCTCTGCCGATTGAGCTACTTCCCTAGGCGTGGGCAATCATAACGTATGACGGGCATCAAGCTCAAGAGGGAGATGATGTTCTAGGCGCTATTGTCGCTAGCGCTGTCAGGCGAGCGTACGCCGATCGCCTGATCGAGAGGCACGACGAAGGCCACGCCGTGATTTGGCTCGAGCAAGTCCCCCATAACGGCGCGGGCTTCTTCCAACAGGGTGGCGACCAGGTCTTCGGGCACGACCGACAGCAGGACATGATTGTTGAGTTCCATCTCGCGCAGGACATATGCCATCATGCTGGTCATGGAGCTGGCGATGTGGAGCGGCACTTCCAAACTATCCCCCATCATCTTGCGCTGCAAGCTGTAGAGTCCGAAGCTCTTGAGGACGGTGACGCCAGGCGCGCCCGCCTCTTGCCAGCGAACCGCGACATCCAGGCCATTTTCTACATTGGAAGTGATGAGGATGATCAGTTTCATTATATTCAGTCTCCTGTCGCTGCGCTTGCAAGCGCAGGATTGGGGATTTCGTTCTGGTTCTTGCCTTGGAAAACCCAGCGCACCATTGGCGGCGTCAGGACGGTTGTCAATAGGATAACCATAAAGAGCGACGCGTAGAGTTCGCTGCTGCTATCGAGTATGCCGCTCGACAAGCCGATAGAAATGATGATCAGGCCGACTTCACCGCGCGACACCATGCAGACGCCTACTCGGAGAGATTCGCGCATATTGAACCCGCCCATGCGCGCGCCAAATCCGGCGCCGAAGACCTTGCTGACTACCGCCATCAGCAGGAGCAGGAGCATAAAGGGCAGGGCATCCAACGGGAAGTTGCCGAGATCGGTCTCCAGGCCGACATCAACGAAGAAGATGGGCACGAGAAAGACATAGGCCAGGTGGCTCATCGTCTGCTCTATTTCATGTTTCATGCCGGCCATTGGCAGCTTGCTGAGACCGACGCCGGCGATGAAGGCGCCTGTTATGGCCGCAACGCCGCCAAGATACTCGGCTGACCAGCCGAAAAGCAGCGCGCATATCAGAGCGAATATCGGTATGCCGTAGGCTTGTGACAGCTGTGGTCGCCGTTGGATCCAGATCATTGCTTTTGGCAGCACGTACCAGGCCAGCAGGAAGGCGATGGCGATGTAGGCGGCCATCTGCACGATGATGAGGAGCAATTGGCCGAAGTCGGCGCTTTCGCCCGCGCTGCCAGCGCCCGCCAGCACCAGCGTCAGCGACACCGCCAGGATCGCCAGCACATCATCGATCAATGCGGTTGCCAACAGGGCGTTTCCCTCTTTTGTATGCAGATAACCCAATTCCAGCAGGACTTGGGCGGAGATGCTGACGGAAGTCGCGGCAAGCGTCACGCCGGCGAAGAGAGCGGGGAACCAATCATGCCCGGTCGGAATAAGCACGATGATAGTAAAGGCGACCGGCACCACGACACCCAAGATGCCAGCAAAGACTGCCACTTTGCCCACTTTGACCAGTTCGCTTAGGTGGACTTCCAGGCCGATATTGAACATCAGCAACAGGACGCCAAGCTCGGCGAACTCCTTAATCGTATGCTGCAGGTCGACGCCCTGAAGGATGCCCCAATGCAACATGTCGAGGACGGTGGGTCCCAGGATGACCCCGACGATGAGTTGCCCGAGGACGCGTGGTTGATTGAGGTGACGGGCGATGGCGCCGCCCGTTCGCGACGCCAGCAATATGATGCCCAGAGCGAACATCAACGGGATAAAGGAGTTGACTCCGGCGCTAGGCTCTTCGGTTGTCTCGGCGAAGACTGACCCAGCGCTATGCAGGAAAAGCAAGCCGAATAGCAAGACTGGAATGAGCAGACGGCGACGAAAGAGTCTGCGAGAGTGCTTCAAGGACGATTGCCTTTCTCCATGCATTTGGATAGTTCTTGTTGCCTAATTATAATTCAAGTGCCTATTTCGGGTAATTGAATGTGAGTTGCGCTTAATGAAGATTAACGAATTGGAACTCTTTACGGTTCCACCGCGCTGGTTATTTCTGAAGGTGTCGACGGATGATGGATATAGCGGCTGGGGCGAGCCAATCGTCGAGGGGCAGGCGGGGACGGTTCGGGGCGCTGTTGAGGACATGTCCGATTACCTGCTGGGGCGGGATCCGCGCGAGATCGAAGATATATGGCAGACGCTATTCCGGGCGCGCTTCTATCGTGGCGGGCCGGTTATGATGAGCGCTATCGCCGGCGTCAATCAAGCGCTTTGGGATATCAAAGGCAAATATCATGGCGCGCCGATATATGACTTGCTCGGCGGCAAGGTTCGGGACAAGGCGCAGATCTATGCGGGCATCGGCGGGGATCGGCCGGCTGACGTCGCGGAGCAGGCGAAAAAGCGACAGGAGGAGGGTTTGACGGCAGTCAAGATGGGCGCTGTGAACGAAGTCCACTATATGGATACATTCGCCCATATTGATGAGGCGGTCGCTCGGGTGGCATCGGTGCGAGAGCAAGTTGGCGAGGACTTCAGCATCGCGGTGGATTTCCACGGGCGGGTGCACAAGCCGATGGCGAAGATGCTGATTCGTGAGCTGGAGCCGTATCACTTGATGTTCGTCGAGGAGCCGATCCTGCCGATGCACAACGAGTCGCTGCTCGATCTCAAGCGTTCGACGTCGATACCGATCGCCACGGGCGAGCGTATGTATTCGCGCTGGGACTTCAAGACGATACTGGCGGAGGGAAGCGTCGACATCATTCAGCCCGATGTTTCCCACGCCGGCGGCATTTCCGAAGTTATGCGGATCGCGGCGATGGCGGAGGCCTATGACGTGGCATTGGCGCCTCATTGTCCGCTGGGACCGATCGCGCTGGCATCATGTTTGCAGGTGGATGCAGTCGCATACAACGCGCTTATTCAAGAGCAGAGCCTTGGCATCCATTACAACACTCAGGCGGATTTGCTGGACTATCTGGCCGATCCGTCGGTCTTCGACTACGAAGATGGCTTCGTGAATCTGCCCAGGGCGCCGGGCCTTGGCATCGAGATTGACGAAAGCAAAGTGCGCGCCGCATCGGATCATAGATTTCGCTGGCGCAATCCGCGCTGGCGCCGCAAAGATGGTTCGGTAGCGGAATGGTAATTGCGCTTAATGACTAGGGCTCAGCCGTTATTCCTGTTCAGGAGCATTATGCCTTGACCGGCTGCGAACGCGACTACGGCGATATGATCTAGATCCGCCCGGATTTCCCAGTATTACGGCTTTAATTTTCTTAAGCTTTCTCTCATGAAATGCCATTATTATGGTGCTGTAGCAATATGTCATGGGAGGAAGCATGGCACGCCAACGGATACTTATCATCGAAGATGAGGCGCGAATCGCCCGTGACATCGAACGCGGGCTAATCTACGAAGGGTTTCGAGTCAGCGTCGCAACTGATGGCCGGAGCGGTCTCAGAGCCGCCCGTGACAATCCGCCGGATCTGGTGATCCTGGACTGGATGTTACCAGGCGGTCTCGATGGCTTGGAAATCTGCCGGCGATTGAGGGAAGCCGGGGATGTGGCCATACTGATGTTGACGGCGCGGGTCGGTATACAAGATCGCGTAAGTGGCTTGGATGCCGGCGCGGACGACTATCTGGTGAAGCCGTTCTCCTTTGACGAACTGCTCGCGCGGGTGCGGGCTCTGCTGAGACGAGCTACACCGGTATCTCAGCCCGAGGTTTTGCATTTTGCAGACCTGTCTCTGGATACCGGCACGCACCGGGCATACCGTCAGGATACGCCAATAGACCTGACGGCCAAGGAATACGAACTGCTGGAACTGTTCATGCGAAATCCGCGGCAAGTGTTAACGCGCGACATCATTTTCGATCGCGTGTGGGGCTATGATTTCGGTGGCGAGAGCAACATCATCGAAGTGTATGTGCGCTACCTCAGACAGAAGACCGAGATAAGCGGCCGCGGAAGGTTGATTTATACAGTGCGCGGTGTTGGATATGTCTTGCGTGAAGAATAGGCCTAGCTTCGGGCGAAGGGCTGAAGCTATTCCTGACGGGCGATATCGACCGCGCCAGCCGGAATGCCATTGATTAGTCTATCGACTGCGCGCTCCGCAGTGGCGCCGGCAAGCGCCAAGCCATGCCCGGTAAAGCCGACCGCGAAACCGATTCGTGACCGGCCGGGCAAGGTGCCCACGAGTGGCAAGCCGTCGAAGCTGAAGCCCATGATGCCGCTCCAACGCTGTGCCACCGGGGCGTCTACATCGGGGAAATACTTCTTCAAGTAATCGTCCAGATAGCCTTGTACGTTGCAAGTAATGCGGTCTTCGGTGGTGTCGTTTTCTTCGCTGCGAAAATGCTGCCTGCCGCCGCCCAATAGAAAGCGTCCGTCAAACGTGCTGCGATAATACATATAGCCGTAGTCGCTGTAGCCACAGTAAGGCACCGGGACATGATCGATCGGTTCGGTGACTAGGCATTGCGCGCGCGTCGGCAGGACCTTGCCGACAAAAAACGCATCGATACGCGGTGAATACGCGTTGGTGCAGAGCATGACATAACGCGCTTTGAATATCATTTTGCGCGTATGGACACGCACATAATCGTTGACTTGCTCCAGGCGATAGAGTTCATTATTGGGCAATAATTCGGCGCCGGATTGAGCCATGATTGACCTGACCAAGAGGTAGGGTTGCACGCCGGCATCCAGCGGCTGTTTGATGCCGGCATAGTATCCGCGTCCGAGAGGGTCACGGCTGCAGTATTCAATGGCGATCTTGTCGTTATCGAGCGCGCGCGCGGCGAGCTCCAGTTCTTTCGCTTCCTCAGGCGTTTCCGCCAGAAGCAGTGAGCCGCAGTTATCGAGGGGCACCTCGAAAGGGCTGTCTTTGATGAATGCGCGCCAAAGGCCGAAGCTGCGCTCGGACATGGCCCATACTTCGCGGGCGACCTTGTGGCCGTAGGATTCGATGGCGCGGTGGTAGTAGGTATCAAGGCCGCTGATCATGAAACCGGCGTTGCGACCGCTGGCGCCGAGGGCGACATCGCGAGCGTCGGTGATAAGCACATCGCGGTTGTGGACATGCTTGGCGATGTAGGCGGCGGTACAGCCGGCCAGCCCAGCGCCGACCACCAGGAAGTCAACCTCGCGTTCGGCTTGTTCAGCGCGCTGCCAATGTGAAACGGTCACGGCGCTCTCCCGCGAATAAGATCAATGGCGGATTTGGGCGCCTCGCCCGGTCCGCGGTGACATGGCGAATTAAATCATCAGATTATTTTCTCTTCTCTCGCCAAGCCTTGATGATAATCGACATTGATTGGATTTCCAAATGGTTATGAATCGCTGGGAGTTTACATGAATCGGTGTTAAACTCGGGGCGCAGTTTAAGGAAGACGACTATGTGGCCTAGAGTTGACGGAGGATGCAAATGTTTTCACTAAAGAAGCTTATGATGCTGGCGATATTGTTAGCGGCATTACCGTTTACAGCGGTGATGGCGGATAGTCACTTGCCGGATCTCGACGGTCGCGCGGTCACGGTGGCGGTTGAAAACGCTTATATGCCGTTCAACGTCATCGACGAGGAAACTGGCGAGGCGGTCGGTTGGGATTACGACACGCTTGGGTTGATCTGTGAGCTTTTGAATTGCGTGCCGGAATTCATCGAAACCAGTTGGGAAGGCATGATCGTCGCCGTTTCAAATGGTGAATATGACATGGCCGCTGATGGCATCACGATCACCGAAGAGCGGGCGAAGATCGTCGATTACTCCATGGGCTATATCGACCTGTCGCAAAAGTTCATGGTGCGTGTTGGCGAGGATCGCTTTGCCAATGCCGAAGAGTTTGTCGCCGGCGACTTCATCATCGGCGTTCAAGTGGCCACGACCAATTTTGAGGCGGCATCGGGTCTGGTATCCGAGGATCGCATCGTCGCCTATAGCGAGTTCGGCTTCGCGGTTCAAGCTTTGATCAGCGGCGACGTGGACGCGGTTGTCATTGACGACGTAGCCGGCCAGGGCTATACCGGCTTGAATGCGGACAAGATTAAGCTGCTGCCTGATGAGCTGACAAAAGAGCAGCTTGGCTTCATTTATCCGCAGGGTTCGGACCTGGTTGAGCCATTCAACGCAGCGCTGGAAGCCATCATGGCTGACGGCAGGCTTCAAGCCATCAACGACAAGTGGTTCGGCAGCGATGAAGAAGAGGACATGGCATTGCCAGATTTGGATGGGCGTGTGGTCACCGTCGCGGTGGAGAACGCTTATATGCCGTTCAACGTCATCGACGAGGAAACTGGCGAGGCGGTCGGCTGGGATTACGATACCCTCGGAGTCATCTGCGAGCTGCTGAACTGTGTGACGGAGTTTATCGAAACCAGCTGGGAAGGCATGATTGTGGCGGTTTCGAACGGCGAATACGATATGGCGGCGGACGGCATCACGATCACCGAAGAGCGGGCGAAAATCGTCGATTACTCGATCGGCTATATTGATCTGTCGCAGAAGATGATGGTGCGGGTCGGCGAAGATCGCTATGCTGGGGTTGACGAATTTGTCGCGGGAGATTTCATCATAGGCGTACAAGTGGCGACCACCAATTTCGAAGCGGCATCGGGTCTGGTATCCGAGGATCGCATCGTCGCCTATAGCGAATTCGGCTTTGCGGTTCAGGCATTGATCAGCGGGGATGTCGATGCGGTCGTTATCGATGATGTGGCCGGCCAAGGCTATACCGGCTTGAATGCCGACAAGATCAAACTGCTGCCGGAAGAGCTGACGAAGGAGCAACTCGGTTTCATCTACCCACAGGGTTCGGACCTGGTTGAGCCGTTCAACGCGGCGCTGGAAAGCATGATGGCGGACGGCACGCTGCAAAGCATCAACGACAAGTGGTTCGGCGCGGACGCCTAATCCCAAGCGCAACGATAATTGAGAATCCAATGAAGTGGGACAGGGAAAGCCCTGTCCCATTTTGCATCCAATAGGAACGGATTGCCGAGGATAGATTATGGCTTCGCAGCGCGCTGAACCCAGCTTGGACGAGATCGTCGCCGAATCGCGCGGGCGGGCGATGCGCTATGCGCGGCTCTATACCTTTCCGTACTGGTTTCTGTTTCTGGTGCTACTGGGCGTTCTGCTGGCGCTCAGCATCCTGACGGATTCGGTCTATTCGAATATTTTTGGGCAGTTGGTGGAGGGCTTGGTCATGACGCTCTTCGTCAGCGCCACATCGTATGCAACCGCGCTAATTGTGGCGGTGGCAGTAGGCATCATCCGTTCCAATCCGCCGGAGGCGCCGCAATCGCGTCAGACCCTGAGCCGGGCGCTGTTTCGTGTTATGCGCATCGCCATTTACAACTTATGCACTGTTTACGTCAATGTGATGCGCGGTATTCCCATACTGATCGTGCTCCTGGTCACCGCCTTCATTGTCGTGCCGGCAATGCGCGATGTGCTCAATAACGCCGTATTAGTGAGCCTGCGCGATCTGCTCGGCAATTCCGACATACCGGATATTGTTTGGCGAGGCAGTTCGCCGATGACAGCGATTGTAGCCTTGGGCGCGACTTACGGCGCCTATATGTCGGAGACGATCCGCGCCGGCATACAGTCGATACACAAAGGTCAGTTTGAAGCGGCGTATTCGGTGGGTATGACGTATTGGCAGACGATGCGCTCGATCATATTGCCGCAGGCCTTTCGCAATGTGCTTCCGCCGCTGGGCAATGACTTTGTCGCTATGATCAAGGATTCGTCGCTGCTGGCATTCCTCGGCATCCGCGATGTAACCCAGATCGCGAAGCTGTCATCGGGGCGGTCTTTCCGCTATGTCGAGACATATGCCGTGACGGCTTACATCTATTTGACGCTGGTGATTATCGCCTCGACTCTGGTGAATCTGCTCGAAGACACGATCAATATCGAGCGGGAGACGCCACGCTTGGTTCAGCGCTTGCAGAGCCTGGTTCCGGGCAAGCAGAAACGTGCGCCGATCGTTGAATCTTTCGATTAACGTTTACTCGTCCGAGTAGAATCCGACCTTATTACCTTCTGTATCTCGAGCCCAGGCGACGTAGCCGCCGCCTGCGTTTTCGCCGAGTTCAGTCTTGGGCAGCAGCACCTCGCCACCGGCCTCAGACACACGAGCCAGAGCAGCATCCAGATCACCAGAGACGGTGAAATAGACCAAGCTGCCTTCCATCGAGGGCGCGTAGCCGTACTGTGGATTATGGACCAGGCAGCCGCCGACACGGCCATCATGCGGGAAAACGCCGAGCATACTGCCCATCGTCTCGCGCTGATCATTAATGAAGAGCTGTTTATCCAGCACCGTCTCATAAAACTTGCGGGCGCGCTCGAAGTCGGCAACAGGGATCTCAAACCAGTTAATTACGGACATAGCGTATTCCTCACTATCTGATAGGGAGCCTAAATCATAATGCGAAATGAGGCGAAGAAAAAGCGAGACGATATAGCGCGGGTTGGGCTAGCTCTCGTTCTGCATTTGCCTTTCAGCGGCATCCAAAGCTGCCAGTTCGTCTTTGAGGTCTGAAGCGGCATCATCGGCTGTGCTGAGTCGCTGCCGCTTCTGGTCTTCAGCCTCTTCAAGGGCGCTTGCTTCCGAGCGGAAGAGGTCATCATTAAAATCGAAATTCAGAGCTTGCCCGTGCAATTGCACTTCATCCATCGCGTCAATCGTATCTTGCAGCTTGTCGATTTCTTCTTTGATTTCGATGCCCAGGCGCTGCCCTCTAATGCTCTTGGTGTCTTTGGTGCCGAGTAAAGACATTTGCGCGTACACGGTGCCCAGGGCGGAGAGCGTACTCTCCAACTGAATCTCGGCGCGTTTGATGATGCTGGCGCTGGCCTCCAAGCTGACTAACTGGCGCTGGAGCAGTTTGAGCTGCTGCTGCAGATCATGCCGCGTGCCTTGGTCTCGTTCCGTTTCGATGCGCTGCTTTACCAACTCGATCTTGCGCGGCACCTGCTGCAGGTCCCGCGCTGCAAGATCGTTGTTTTCAAAGTAGTCGATTCGGTTCGCCAGGCTATACATGTGGGCGATCCAGTCGTTGATGCCGCTGATGAGGGTTCGCTGCCGGGTGCGCATGGCGCCGCGGGCGACATCCGCCAGCTTGAGCATATTGCGGCGATATTCGAAGGCATCGCGCAGCCGCTCGCGAGAGACACGATTGCGGATATTGCGGAGGTCGTATTCGCGCTCGAAGTCTTCGGCGAGGGCTTGTTCGGTTGCTTCCGGATCGGTCAGAGTGGAGGCGACCAGCACGGTTTCCGCCAAGCCGCCCAGCACCAGCCAGAACCAGGGTTGCCATTCAATAAAGGGCAAGCTGACATCCTGCACAAACAGAAAGAGAATGGCAGTGACCATGAGGGTGACCAAGGTCTCCCAGCGCAGCAAAGCATTGGTCAGCAACGCGCCCAGGACTTTCTGCCTTCCATCAGTAGTGGCTGTCATGCCTAATCGGCGCCCCTCACAATTGGCTCAAGCGCGGGCCTTCGGCTGAATATGCGGCTTGCCAACGCTTGGAAAACGGGTGGTCGGCGTTTAGCTGTCTCCCAAGAGACGCTGGCGGCGCTCTTCCAGTTGCAGTTCCACCTGCCCAATGCCGACGGTGTCTTCGATCTGGTCGGAGAGTTTGCGGCTGGCCAGCTCGGCACGGGCGTCTTCTTCGTCGATCTTGGAATAGATGGAATCCAGAAGGGTATCGATCTCCTGATCGCCGGTCGAATCCAACTTGTCCATGACCTTCAGCGTCTTGGTCATAACTTTCTTGGTTTCCGCCAGTTCCAGCAGGGAGCGCATCTTTTCACGTTCCTGCTTGATAGTGGTGAGGCGGCTCTCCAGTTTCAGGCGCATGTTCAGCATGCCCTGATACTGCTCTTCCTGCGATTGCCATTGCTCGTAATATTCTTGCGCCAACTCTTGTTTTGTGTTCAGTTCGGCCTGGGCGGCGGCGGCGAGATCGTTTTTGCCGCGAAGAATCAATGTATCGATGTCGCGGTCAAGCTTGTCGGAAAGATTGGAAAACTCATCGTATTTGCGTTTGAGTGTGCGGACGGACCCGCCAACGGTTGCGGCTGAATCGTCGAGAGCTTCCAGGTTACGCTCCACTTGCCGGATGTATTCGTCCATGACTTTGAGCGAATTGGTCTCCAGCGCACGGTCAATCATACCGTGCATGTTGGCGCTGAAGAGCGTTTGAACCTTCTGTAATATAGATGGCATATGCGGATTTACCCCTTTAAGCGCTTGACCTCACCCAGCAGCAGATTGTAGCCAGTATAGCATTTTGCAAAGTGATTATCAAAGCCGCGTTGACTCTGATATACAAGTTTACGCATAAGTTACATTAAGGTTTCCGGTCATCCCTGGTTCGAGCCAGTCGTCCGCTGGATCGCCAGCAGGTCCGAAAGGATCGCGCTGCCGGTTTCCAACTTGCCAGCGCCAGCGCCTATCAGCGTGATGGCGCCCATCAGATCGGTCTCGAGGGTTATGGCATTGGTTGATCCGCCGACGCTCGCCAGGGGGTCGCTTAGCGGAAGGCGAGTCGCCCTAACCGAGCCGCCGTCGGGCGTCGCCTCTGCGATGAGCTTGTAGCGCTGGCCGGCGGCTTTGGCCTCGCTGATATCGCTGAGGCTGATTTGCGTGATGCCACTCACGTCCAGGTTGGACATCTTAAGACGCCCCCCGAAGAGCGCATTCGCCAGGATCAATACCTTGCCGGCGGCGTCCCAGCCTTCGACGTCTCCGGTTGGATCGGTCTCGGCGTAGCCCAGCGCCTGGGCCTGCGCCAGCGCCTCTGTGTAGGACATACCGGCTTCCATCCGGGTAAGGATGAAATTGGTCGTTCCGTTTAGGATGCCGCGCGCGGCCGTGATCGCGCAGCCGGCCAGCGCCTCTTCCGCCAGTTGCATGACCGGTGTGCCCGCCATGACCGCCGCTTCGTAGCGCAGTTGGAGTCGATTCTTTTCTGCTTTGCCGCGCAGGTTTGCAAGGTCTAAGGCGACCGGGCCTTTGTTTGCGAGCACGAGATGCAGACCGGCGTCGAGCGCTTGATGACAGTAAGCGAGCGCGGGCTGAGCGTCTTCCAAGTTGGTGGGGCTTAGCTCGACGAGAATGTCTGCAGAGCCCGCCTCAATCATGTCGCTGGCGGTCATATCGCGGCGCAAGCCAGCCCCTTCCGGATAGGCGCCGAAGCTTCCCGATTGCGCCGCCGTCAGAAGCGCTCCGATGTCTAGCCCGCTTGGCAGAAAGAGCGATCCTTTGGTCGCCGTCACGACGCCGACAATAGAAGGCGCAAAGGCAAATTCCGCCCGCAACCGCGCCGCCTTGCTTTGAAGAATCTCGGCGAAGCCTTGCCCGACGACGCCAAATCCGATCAGAATGAGTTTCATCTTGCCGTCCGCTATACACTTGGTATTTGCTGAGCGCAATAGTACTCGCCCAAACCTACCGGGCGATAGAGTGATTCGCGAAGAATAAACACCGGGCTAGGCCGATTCGGCCAGACGTTCCACGGCCGCCAGCGCTTTGTCCACGCTCTCTTGCGGGCCTACGCCGATTTGCTGCTCGACCAGGATGCCATGCTCGTCAATGACCCAGTACGAACGGGTGGCGGATATCGGCAGCTTGACGATCAACAGTCGGAAGCCCCAGGCGTCCCAGGCATCGAGCATCTTGTGATCCGGGTCGGAGAGAAGGTCGTATTGCAGTTGCTTTAGCTTTTTCCAGCGGGCGAGTTCTTCGACGCTGTCGGAGCTGACGCCGAGGATGACGGCATTGTGCGATGTGATCTGCGGGAAGACATCGCGGAAGGAACAGGCCTGGTTGTTGCAGCCCATGGTATTGGCTTTGGGGAAAGCGAAGATAACCACGCGTACCCCCCGAAAGTCGCTGAGGCGCACGGTCTGCCCATCCTGATTCAGCAATTCAAAGTCCGGCGCTGCCCGCCCGATCTCTGGCATTGCGTTCCGCTCCTAACTTTGATCAGCCTCTATTATCATTGTAGCACTCTCATCACCTGGAGCAGATACTTTGTTAGTCGCTGACGATGCCGTGCTCGGCGTCTTCTTCCCGGGCGATGCGCTGACCCTCGCTGATGTTCACGCGGCTGAGCAGATAACCGCCGAGGAAGAAAAGCAGGATCAAGCTGAGAATGGCGGGGCGGCTGCTGCCAAGGACGATTCCGGCGAAGGCGAAGATGAGCGGACCGATAATCGAGGCGAATTTCTCCATGATGCTGTAGAAGCCGAAGAACTCGCCGCTCTTCGTCGTCGGGCAAAGGCTGGCGTACAGGCTGCGGCTAAGCGCCTGGCTGCCGCCTTGAACCATCGCTACCATCAGAGCGAGCATCCAAAATTCGAGCGTGGCGTCCAGGATATAACCCCAGCAGGCGACGATGCAATAGACCACGAGCGAAAGCAATATGCTGCGCCGGGTATCAAGCCAATTGGAGAGGCTGACGAAGCGAGAACGCAGCAGCCAGGCGAGCAATAGCGCCGCGAGCTCGAAGGCGACAATGATAAGCATGATCGTCGGCAAGCTGCTTTGACGCGAGGCTGGCAAGACTTCGATTTGCGATATGGCGATGGCCTTCCCCGGCGCATCGGAGGCGTCAGAGAGATTCACGATTTCCAATTGGCGCATGCCGGCCGCGCTGATCTCAATCGTGGCGGTCTCACCGTAGCGAAGGGACTCGCCGAAGGTATTGATCGTGAACGGTTCGGCGCGGTCGCCGCTGGTCAGTGTTTCGCCGTCCAGCCTGAAGCCGATGACGCCGCCGTCCGGCGCGAGACGATAGGTCAATTCGAGGTTCCCCCCGTTGAAAGCGAATGTCTGTGTGGCTGAGGCATCGCTGCTCAATACATAGTGAAGATCTTCGGGAGTGCCGGTGAGCAGAGCTGTCAGACGGCCCAGGAAGTCATCGCCAATAAGGTCGTCGCCGGGAACAAGCAGATCTTGCCACTGTCCCGTCCCACTGAAGGCGGCGCTGGTCAGCGGATAGATTCCCTCACCGACATGCTCCCTCTGCGTGACGTGGGGCATTGGCGCGGCGCCCGTCACCGAAGCGGGCAGGGCATTGACGAGCGCGATGCCGAAGATTGGCAAGGCGATGGCGTTGATCAAGATGAAGGCCAGATAGAAAGGCGCGCGGCTGTCATTGTGGGCGGGCAATCGGCCAAAGATGATGCTGAATGGAATGCCGGCGAACTGCACCAGCAAAATCGCGAGCACCAGCTCGGTCAGCCCAAATCCAAGCTCGGCGCCATAGATTGCCGCCACCGCGATTATCGTGCCGATGGCATCGTTGTAGACGAGGAAAGCGATGAGGTATTTGAATAATTCACGGTAGCGCTGAATGTTGCGAAAGGTCTGGCGGAGGCGTCTGATGCTGACGCCGAGCACGGTTTCGCCGCGCTGGAGCACGGCGGTCACTGAAGGTGGTTCGGGCACTTGGCGCAAGATGGGTAGTGAAAACAGGAGCCACCATACAGCGACGCTCAGGAAGGAGAGGCGAATCCCGGCGTTTTCGAAGACGCTGTCCGGTATGAAAAAGAACATGGCGACGTTGATCGCCAGCAAGATGCCCCCGCCCAGATAGCCGAGAGCATAACCGCGGGTTGAAACCCAATCTCGATCCTCTTTGCGGGCAACATGGGGCAGCAGCGCATCGTAGAAGATGATAGATCCGCCGAAGCCGATCCGTCCCAAGACGAAGAAAAGCGATGCCAGCAGCCAGTCACCGGTGCTGATGAAGACCAGCAATCCGGTCCCGATAACGCCGGCGCCGACGAAAACAGCCAAGAAGCGCTTCTTGCTCCGCATGACATCGGAAATCGTGCCGAGGATGGGCGACAAGATCGCCAGCACAAATAGCGAGAAGCTGATGGTCAGCGACCAGTAGGCGGTGGCGGTGGCTTCGCTGGGCAGTGTGCTGCCGGCCACCGTGCTGTAATAGATGGGCAGAAGGCTGGCGAGAATGGTGGTGGCGAAAGCGGAGTTCGCCCAGTCGTACATGGCCCAGGCGTTGATTCGCCGTTTATATGTAGCTTCATCTTGTGCGCGTGTATTCGTCATCGATCGTTCTTTCACCCCGGCGGTTCAGCTACAAAGATACATCGAATTCGCTCGTCTGGCACATAATTTGCGCCGCCTCCGGAGCGATATCAAATTGAATGGGGTATTGGAGCGGTGTATACTGACGCGTCGGCGCTTGCCTGAACATGTCTCGTTCGCGACCGCGCTATCTCTCTCCGCTTGAGGTTCAAACTGGCAGAATGAAAATGGACGCTGCCCGCGCGCTACGCAGATCGAGTGACCCCGGGCTATTGCTCACGCTGCTATTGACGCTATTCGCGGTCCTGCCGCTTGCGCTGAGCCCGGGCTTGCCCAATGGCAATCAAGTTTCGCTGCAGATCTGGCGGGCGGAGATGCTGCAGGGTGTGGAGCTGTTCTCGTCGAGCTGGGTGGATGTACTGAATTACACTGGCGACTCGATACAGTCTGGGTTCGATGGGAGCTTGACGGTTATCCTCACCAGCGGAATCCATCTGGCCTTTGGTCTTGGGGCGCTGGATGCCTTGCGCGCGCTGGTCGTTTTCTGCTTGCTGGCGAGCAGCGGCGGCATGTACGCGTTTTGCCGACGCCGGAGCGGGCCTCTGGGGGCGTTGTTGGCGGCTCTGGTCTACGCATTCAGCCCGACGCTGATGCATACGCTGCCATATGCCCGCGGCGCATATCCGGTAATGCTGGCCTTGGCTTTATTCCCGCTTCTGCTGTGGCGCGTCGACGCGCTGCGCGATAAGCCGACCTGCCGCAACTTTCTGCTCGCTTTTCTATTGCAAATCGCCATGTTCAATACGCAGGTCACCATGTCGCTGCACTTGACCCTTATGGCGCTTGGCTGGGTCGGATTCGAGACGCTGACGCAAGCCTTCAACCGCGAAGCAAGCCAGATGCGGGCTCACGCCGGTGTGCTGGCGCTGCTGATGCTAATCCTGGGCGCGTTCGCCTCTACAACGGTGTGGTGGAGCCAATTCAGCGCTGGCGCCTGGAGGGACTCGGAGCTTGTCAACGGCGCCGGACAATCGGTAGACGGGCTAAAGTCCGTTCGCCTCGAGACCCTGCTTTCGCCCCCGCCGCTTGCTGACGCTGGCGCGATCAATGGATTGCGAGAAGTGCACAGCCTGAGCCTTGCGTCATGGCTATTTGCGCTCGCTGGCGGGATCTCGGCGCTCATGCTTTACGTCCGAGGTTATCGGACGCGTCACCCTCAAGCATTCCTGGGCGCGCTGTATTTTTCGCTTTCGGCGCTTGTGCTGATCGCGCTGACGATTAGTCCGCCTGGAAGCGACTGGCAGTATCCAGGGCTCTATATGGGCCTGCTGACGGTCTGCCTGTCGATCGTCACGAGCATGAACGGCATTTGGCTGACGAAACTGGAGAGGCGTGTTCAACTTAGCGCGATCGCCCTGGTCGTCGCCCTGCCGATTGTAACTGCCATACCGCTGCTGTATGTGCCAGAATGGCAAGCGACGGCACCGGATATGGCGCTGCGGGCGGACGCGAATGTTCCGCCACGGAACGCGAGTGAGTTATCGGCTGTCCTATCGGCGCTGGCAATTGCATTCGTCTGCGGCATCGCCTGGCGTATGCGCAAGACGCGGCTGACACCGCGACCATATTGGATGGTTTCGCCGCTAAGTCGGACGACCGTCTTGGGTGTGACGACTGGCGGCGTACTGGCGCTATTGTGTCTCTTCATTACTTTTCGCGAAGGGATCGCCTGGATACACTCACCGCCGGGGACAGCGCTGCCGGCGCAGATCCAGCGCCGCGTCACATTGGAGGGCGGCGTCCAGTTGCTGGGCTATGACATCAGCGGCAATGTATTTCGACCGGGCGATACGCTGTTTGTGAGCGCCTATTGGTATGCGCCCGAAGCGTTGACAGTTGACTACTCGAGCCTGCTGACTGTGTCGCGCGACGGCGAACGAGTCGCCCAAGTCTACAAGGATGCGCCAGGCGGACGCCCAAGCAGCCAGTGGAGCCCGGCGGGCTACATCCTCGATAGATTCACGCTGCAACTGCCCGCCGATTTCTTGGCTGGAGACTACGAAATCGCTATCGGCTTGTTCGACTGCGAAGGAATGGGTTGCCGCGATGAAATTGCAGCGGATGATTTTGACGCAGGTTTTCAAGCGAAGGGCGGTAGCATCGCGCTGACTGAAGTACGAGTCGAAGCGGATTAGTAGCCGCCTTGGGGATCGGGGTAGGCGTGCCCTCCACCAAAGCTGAACGAGGGTGTTGGCGTCGCCCGCGGCGGCAAGGGAACATCGTAATCAATTGGCAGCGAACTGATTACCGCTTCGGTCTCGAGAGTAAATAGCGCCATCCAGCCGGTATCGTTCTCTACCTCAATTTTGACCCATGGGCTGTAAGGGCTGCGGGCCAGCAGCTTCACAACCGTGCCGAAGGGCAGAGTGCGTTTCACGCGGAAGGCGGTATCTGGGGCGGCGCGCAGGTTGCCGCCGCGGGGCACATCCACCTTGGCGCGGTGGGCATAGTCACCGTAGCGCTGGGGCGGCTCCGGCGTGATATCGTAAATACTGTGGATCTGCCCGTGACGGCCCGCCAGCAGCTCGGCGCTCATCCAGCCGGTATCGCCATTGCCGAAGCGGATGTGCAGCCATTCGCCATCGCTGCTGACGCCGAGAATGCCCATTGTTTCGCCGGCGGGCACCTGGAAGAGCAGCCGCGACTTAATATCGGGCGCGACGCGCATGTTGACGCCTCCTTGCGTCTGCGCGTAGCCCGGCTGGGGAATCGGCACTGGACGATCGAAGAGCCGAATAGGAATGTGCTTGATCAAGTCGTATTCCAGCAAGCCCGGCCCTCCGGGCAATTGCGCCGGTCTGTTCCAGTTGCCCGGCTCATAACGCAGGTTCAGTTGTTCACCGACTTTCAGTGAAACAGACTGTCCGTAGGCGACCAGCAGGACATCGCCTTCGATGACGATGAATTTAGTGGTATCAGCTTGCGTCAGCACGATAAGCGTTCCGTTTATTTCTGCGGCGACGCCATTGATAAAGACGCTCGCGGTCTGGCCGTATAGCCCTTGCACGACAAGCGCGCCGACAGACGGCATAGCCGCGCAGTCGGAGGCTGCCGGCCCGCTTTCGATGGTGATAGAACGCCAGCGCGCCAGCCCGGTCGCCTCCGAAACGCGGTTGCTGATGCTGACGTCCCCGACGATCAGCGCATCCATCAGGATGTTTTTTTCCAGGCGCAGCCAGATCAGACCGCCGCCCTTCGCTGCCGAAAGGGGCGGGCTCCCGAGCCGTTCAATCTGGTCGGCTTCCGCCAGGGCGGCTGAGGCGTTGAGCGCATCTGAGGCCGGATCAACGTTAGGCGGTAGGCCGCCATTGCAGAAATAGCCGGTTGGGCCGGCGAGGCAACTGTCGCTGGCCGCGGCATAGTGCGCAGCAAGCGCCGCCTCACAGTTCGCGGCGGTGATGTTTGATCGCTCGTCCTCGGGAGAGTCGGGACTGTCAGTAGGCTGGTAGCGGACGGCGGTCGGAACGAGGGTCGGAATCGGGGTCGGCGTCACGTAGACGACGACTGGGGCGGCGGGTTGATTCCCTCCGGTGGTCGCCTGTTGCGTTCGGCAGGCGCTCAACAGCGTCAGCAGGGTTAGCGCGGCGACTAGTTTGGCATTCATATCGCGGCGTCCGGCACAGCATAGGTAGGCAGGCGCGGCAATTGTACCAGATTGGCTTGACTGTGCATGTTGCAAGCCACGGGGAGCTTAGGGCAGGCGGCAGGTATAGGTCTGCTTTCCGCTTTGCAAGTTGTGTTTCGAACCGTCAGGCAGATGAACTTCGGTCGCCGTCGGCACATCAACCGTTAAATGGAAGCCCCCACCGTGGCGCTGCCAGGCACTGCGGATTGGACCGGCGGCGCTGCGGTAAGCGCAATCGGCGTGAGTTAAGCTACCGCCCGGATAGGGCTTGATGCGGATCCGCTGGAAGCCCAGCTCCAAGGGCTTGATGCCGGCGACATAGGAAAAGAACCAGGCAGCCACCGCGCCAAAAGCATAATGATTGAAGGAGAAGCTTGGTACGCCTTCGGCGTCGATGCCGTCCCATTTCTCCCAGATCGTTGTGGCGCCTTTGCTGACCTGGTAGAGCCAGCTTGGGCTCTTTTCGTTCTCCGCCATTTGGTATGCCGTATCGACGAAGCCGTGGTCGCATAAGACGTTGAGGATGAACGGTGTACTGAGGAAGCCGGTACCGATTCGATAATCATTAGAGATTACCATGTCGTTTAGCCGCACAACATTGCGTTGACTGTCCACCTCAGGCAGAAGCCCAAGGGCAACGGGGCGAACATAACGGCATTGACGCTGTGATTTGACCAATCCATCCTCGGTGAAGGCGCGTCGGTACGCCGATTTAACGTTATCGGCCAGGGCCTGAAAGCGCTCGGCATCGGCAGTCTTGTTTAGCGCCAGGGCAATCTCCGCCATCAGAGCGGCGGAGTAGCCGAAGTAGGCGGTCGCCACCTCCGCATCGGGGAACAGCATGTTCTTGATCATGTCTTGCATGGGATGGTGGCCTGGCTCAAGCCATTCGCCCCAGTGATAGCCGGTGTCGATGACGAAGTCTCTATGAGGATTCCGACGCCAGCGATTGCTCCAGTGCGTTTGCCTGGCACGACGTTCCATGAAGCTGATAAAGCGGGTCATGCTTTCATACTGGTCGTCCAGAGTCTGCCTGTTTCCGTACATTCGGTATAGGGTGTACGGGACGATAATGGCGGCGTCTGCCCAGCCGGCGCTGCCATCAAGTATCTTCGGCGTGCCGCCACCGGGTACGATATTCGCGATGCGGCCGTCTTCGTGCTGCTGTAAGGCGACATCTTTCATCCACTTGGTCAGGAACTTGTCAATGTTCATCAGATAACTGCCGGCTTCGCAAAAAGACGCGATATCACCGGTCCAGCCGGCGCGTTCGCGAGTAGGGCAGTCAGTGGGAATATCGAGGAAATTGCCTTTCAAGCTCCACTTCGTATTTTCGACAAGTTTATTGATCCCGGCATGGGAAGATTCAAACTGTCCTATGTCTTCCATATCAGAATAGACAGCAATGGCGATGAAGTTCTCTGGCAAGACCGGCTCAGGCCAGTTGTCCAGCTTGACGAAACGGAAACCCTGCGCGGTGAAGGTTGGCTTGTAGGTCTGCGCGCCTTCCTTGGCGATATAGCAAATTTCTTGCAGAAGCGGCGCCATAATGCTGCGACCGAGGATTTTGAATTGGAAGTTTTTCCGGGTGAAATTGCCGTTTTCGTCCAGGACTTCGCCGTGTGTGAGTAAGACTTCATGGCCGGCGTTCGCATTGAGCTGGAATTCGACATAGCCGAAAAGATTCTGTTGAAAGTCGAGCACGGTGGATCCATCGGGAGTCTTGAGGATCTCGGGACGAATGCGCTCCATCTCGCGGATGGCTTCGCCCTCACCGGGCACGAGCATGCCGTCGTATTGGGCGGGGCGGGCTTCGTGCCAACTGGCGACATCGTATTCCGCTTGGCGCCAACCGTCGAGTTCAAGGCGCGCGTCATAAAGCTCGCCATCTTTCCAATCGCTCTTGCGGATAGGACCGTCTTGGGTAGCCCGCCAGTTTTCATCCGTGGCTATCGTATGTTCACTTTTGTCTTCGCAGGTTATCTGGAGGCGGGCTGCCAAACGGAGATCATCGCCGTAGGCGTTGCGGGCCGACATCGCGCCAAGAGATCCGCGCCACCAGCCGTCGCCCAGAATGACGCCGAATACATTGGCTCCGGGCCGCAGCAGCTTGGCGACGTCAAAAGACTGAACCTGCAAGCGCTTGGAATACAAAGTGTAGCCCGGTAAGAAGACTTCATCTGTGACCGGCGCGCCATTGATGAATGCGTTATAGAGCCCGCAAGCGGTGATTTGAAGTTCGGCGCGGCGGACTGCACCGTCTAGCTGAAAGACACGGCGCAGATAACTGGCCGGTTTGAAGGCGTCGCGGTCGATGTCGTGCTCGGGCGCAATAAAGAGTTGCTTGAGATCTTCCAAAGTTTCCCCTTTCGCTGCCCGCAAACTCAAATGGTAGCGCCCATGACGCTGGATATAGAGTTCACGCTGTGGCCGCAGAACGTTAGACGGCTGGGATGGTCAGGCTTCTGACAGGAATTTCAAGGCCTTTTCGATGCTCTTTTTGGGGCTGACTTTGACTTGCGCGTCGAGCACGACCCCGTCTTCGCCGATGATCCAGTGCGAACGAATCACGCCCATGTATTTCTTGCCGTACATGGACTTTTCGCCCCAGGCCTCCCAGGCTTCAAGCACCTGATGGTCTGGATCCGAGAGCAGGTCATATTGCAGCGATTCATCGTTAATCCATTTTGACAGCGCGGCAGGTTCATCCGGGCTGAGCCCGAGGACGACAGCGTCAACTGTCTCTATTTGCGCGAAGTTGTCGCGGAAGCCGCAGGCCTGCGTCGTGCAGCCGGGCGTGGCGGCTTTGGGATAGGCGAAGAGCAGAACCTTCCTGCCGCGGTAATCACTGAGTTTGACAGCCTCGCCGTTTTGGTTGAGCAATTCAAAGTCCGGCGCTGCCTCGCCTACTGCTGGCATGAATCAACTCCTTTGCTTGTTTTCGGTTGATTGTAGCGCAGTCGGCGAGAAAATGGCATGAGGCGCTACCCCGCGAACATTTGGTCTACCATTACCCGCCAAACCACGCTATAATATCCTCGTCTGCACATTAACAACCGCATACCTCTTGCAACCGCCGTACCGGAATTGGAACTTTATTGGACAAAAAATATTTCGCCTTCCAATTGGAAGTCCAACAAAACTCCAATAACGCAGCCGGATTCCCACTGTGCCCTCGCTGGAAAATGCCGGCCCGCGAAAACCGAATCGCTGCCCACCCGCATTGGCGAAAAGAACTTTTCCCCCCGCCAACGCCAAGCACTCGCCTTTCCCGCCGCAATCCCCCGCCACCACTTGCTTTTCGCCTTGGCACAAACGCCAAAACCATTGGCGCGATTCCGGCAAATCCGCGCCAATGCCCTCCCTGTCCGCATTCTACTCTGTCCCCGGCGGTCAGTTTCGGCGGCCTAGCGGGTGTGTACGGGACCTACGCGACCTGCGTGTCCCTCTGTGGCGACCAAACTTGGGGGTGTATCGAATTCGGCTGAAATTCAGATCAGCTTTTTGGGATGAAGGCAAGAATCGCAACAACACTGGGTGTAATGCGCCTTTGAGGTGGAGCAGTCGTCAACTTATTTGACGCCATACCTTATCCAACCGAAATGGATACACTGCCCTAGAGGCCACCGCCCGCGTCTTGAATTTCTCGGCGGGCAAGATCAATGCCGAGCCACATAGTGGCAGTGGCGTGCGCCGGTGTGATCAGGGGCAGGTCGGGCGGAAAATGCGCCAGGAATGCTTCATCACTAGCGATCGGAGCGAGGACGACGCTGCCGCCGAGCGTCTCATCCGCGGTCGCAAATGGCATATCGCTATCCGGCGCTGTGATGCGGCGATACCATCCTGGGTCGTGAATCAGGAGCAGCGCGCTAATCTCTGGGCGAAGCGTAAGCAAATTCAGAATGATGCCGGTGGCGCAAAGCTGCGCCCCGCCATTATCGAGCAGGTCCAGAAGATAGAGCAGGGCGGGATGATCATAGAAATAGTCCCAGCGCAGCGGATTCAGCTGTTCGGGAAAGTTGAACAATTCTTCCAGCACTTCGCGCAGAATCTGATGCTTGACGCTCCATTCGCGCTTATCGACAAAGTCCGCGGTCGGCGGCCCAAAGATCATCGCCGGCAGCACGTGGAGCATCCCGCTATCGATGGCGGTCGCGGCGGAACGCCGGGCCAGCATGGCTTTGTAAGCTTGGCCATCGTTGAAGACGGTGAGCGCGCCGATGCCGATGGTTGCGCTCCGTCCATGACCTCGAGTCAGCGCATCCACCGGTGGCAGGCGTCGATGATAGGTGGCGCGAGAGGGAGCGCGCATCCAACCTTCGGCGACGGCGTGACGCAGTTCGCGTTCGAGGGCGGCGCAGGTCGCCAGCATGTCGAAATAGCGGCCGATGGCGCCGCGGAGCCGAAGCGGCTTCTTGCGGATCGACTTCATTGTGAAGGTCGGCCCGTTGTACAGGCCCGGCTTGCTGTTCTGCAGGTCATGCAAGTGGCTGTAGTCATAAAAGGCGAAATCGCGGGATTCGGGCGAGGGCGGCGCAGCGTCGAGCAGACTGTCGACATCGTGAACCTGCGGGGCTTCGGGGTAGAAGACTGTAACCGGGTGTTCGATACCATGCCGCGAAAACGGCTCGCACTGGTACAAGTGCTGCAGGTAGTCGGTCATATTCTTGTAGTCGCGCTTGTCAAGGGGCATGGTTCAATTGCCTAAGTTCGCGGATGTGATCAAACTATGGTAGACGAGAGCGGCGGTCTTTCGACATCAGCCGCGTCTTTCAGGTATTCGCTCCGCCAGCGATATCATGCCGTCGGCAAGCGTCCCCTGCGCCAGCAACAGACCGGCCAAGCCGACGCCCGTGAACGCGCCGAAGGATACGCTGTGCCAAAGGGCTCCGAGGCTGCCGAGCTGCATCAGCAGCAGTCCCCAGTCGCCATAAGCGCTGTAGCCGATCAAAAGCAAGGATTCCGCCAGGTCCGGCAGCTTGAGATCCTCCGACAGAACTTGTGATAGCGCATAAGACCCGGCACAGATGAAGGCGACAACCAGGGCGGTCACCAGGATCTGAATTATCGCCGCGAAAAGCCCTTCCTTAATCGTGAGGCCCAGGAGGATGCCAAGCGCGGCGAATGAAGCGATCATCGGCAAGGGCAGCAAGGCGCCAGCGATCGCGCTCAGGGCAATCAGCACGATGCTGATTTGCCAATCCACCCTTGCAGTTGCGGCGTCAGCGCTCAGCATTTTCACGTAGTTGCCGCCGAAAGCGGTCAGATCGACGAGCATGCCCAGCGCGAAAATGAGCCGGACCAGCAGCAGCGCCGCGATAGGCGCGCGAAGGCGATAGAGTATGCCCATCCAGCGAGCGCGCAGAGCCAATCCAGCGCCGATCTCGGTGATCCGCAGGTTGTCCCAAGTAGTGCCTCGGCGTTCGACATCAAATGCGGCTGCGCCTGTAAGGAGCGCCGCTATCGAGGCGAGACTTTGCAGGACCAGCGTTGGAAAATAAAGGCTCTGCCAGATTTGACGCGTAAAGCCTTGGCCGCCTTCCGCAACTCCTGTTACGGCGGCGTAAATCAGCGCTGCGCTTCCAAGCAAGAGAGCCAGCGCGGACAACTGCATGATGAAACCGCGACGCGAGTCGTGGAGGCGCGGGTGAAACCATTCATACTCCAGCAGCGGGTTCCGCGCCCATTGAGGCAAAAGCCAATTGAGGACTTTAGTCAGCATTTGTCACCAGTTCGCCGATCGTAGATTCCAAGCGGGCGAGTTCTGCCATGCAGTCCTTGCTGGCCAGCTCTACAGTGCGATTCCCGCGAATATAGTGAATGACCGTCCGCGGCAAGCGGTCGAGATCCAGTTTCACGCGCAGGGCCGCGGCATAAACGCCAAGCTGCAACAGAAAGCGCCTAGCGTGTTGCCCGTAGTCGTCGCCTATGACCTCGCTCGTTTTGTGATCGATGATGATCCACTCGCCACCGGGCCGCTGCAAGACGAGATCTATTTTGCTGTGGATCACGCGTTTTTCCGTGCGGAACATAAATGGCAGTTCGGTATAAGGCGGGCGAGATTCCGCGCGCGCGCTCACCACCCAGCGATAGACATCACTTGACTTGTACTGATCGAGCAGCTCCTTGACCTCGCTGAGCGCAGGGCGCAGGTCGGCGCGGTTCCTAATGCCCTTTTCCCAGGCGATGGCGATTATCTGAGTATCGCTCTTCGCCTCTTCACAAGCGAGAGCATCGTAGCACAGGATTTCGTGGACGATCGCGCCGATGACCGCCCGCCAATGCCTTGGTGATGCGATGGATTCGTTTCGCAAGCCGGGAAGGCTGTAATGAGTAAATTGATCGGCGGCGGATTGTCGCTCTCTCGAGTCAATGCCTGCCCGGTAGGCGCCTATTTCTGCGAGCTGTGATGCGGTGATATGTCTTGGATACGGTGAATCGTCTTGGGCAACCGGCTCAAGCAGCGGCGGCGCATAGGCTGGATACTCGCTCTCGCTCGCTTCGAAACCCCACATGCCATCCGCCGAATTTGCCGACCGATGAAATGAACGGGGCGGTGGCGCCGCCGGCGGCATCAGGACCGAAATGGATTCGCCAGCGAAAACACGTGTTTGCGCCCGCTCAGGTTCAATGGCTTCAAGCCCCAACGCGGGAAGAAGCTGCCCCAGCCAACCGTTGCTCGTCCAGCGCCCGGCCTTGTCTTGCGAAACCTGGCCGCTGATCAGCAGATAATCTTGCGCGCGGGTGGCGGCGACATACAGCAGCCTCTTGCGCTCCGCCGCCTCCTTCAGCGCTTGCAGCTCAATGTTGCGCCGATGAGCGTAACTGCTTACATACTTGCTGTTTTCGGCATCGTACACTTGGCAGCTCATACCATTGACGGGATCGACAAGCAGCGTCGGCGGGCCCGCGGAGCGGCGTTCCCAGGAGGCGTCGGCCAGGATAACGAGCGGGAATTCAAGCCCTTTACTGGCATGCACAGTCATCAGCCGGATGGCGTTGCCCGCTTCCAGGGGCGCTTCGCCTTCGCGCAGCTCGCGCGTGGACAGATCCGCCAGGTATCGCGAGAATTTGCCGAGCGTGATTTTGCCGCTCGCTTCCGCCAGATGCAGCAGCTTCTCGATGTTGCCGCGCCGACGGGGGCCATCGGGCAAACCGGTTAAGATGGCAAGGTAATTCGTCTTCTCCAGGGCGCGCCGCAGCAGCTCAGAGATCGTGACGCGTCCGGATATGCGCCGCAGGTCCGTGAGCGTCTCCAAGGCATGCTCCACCAGAGGCACGTCGGCATCGAGCATGCCGGGAGGGGGATTCTGCGCGGCGGAATGGAGAGCTTGCCAAAGCGGGAGCGGCAGCGTTGCATTTTCTTGGTTAGCGGGAAGCAAGCGCAAGGCGAAAAGAAGGTCATCACTGAAGGCGAAGATCGGCGAGCGCAGAACGGTAGCCAGCGCGAGGTCGTCGGCGGGGTTATGCAGGCAGCGTAGAAGCTCCAACATATCCCAGACTTCTTGCCTGTCGTAGTAGCCGCGGCCGGCTATCGTGAGGAAGGGCAGCTCTTGGGATTTGAAGGCGTCTTCATAAATTGTCACTTGTGACATGGACTGGAACAGAATTGCGATGTCAGAAAATTCGATGCCGCGCCATTTACCCTCGGACTTGTCGAAAATGAGGCGCTGTCCCTCGACTATCGCTTTGATGCGGCCGGCGATTTCGTATGCCTCCCAGCGGCGCATCTCATCCGCGGTATAACGCTGTCTGCTTCGTCCCTTGCCAACTTCTTGGTTGCCTGGTTCATCGCGTTTCTTGTTATCCAGCAACTGCAACTCAATTGCGGGAATACCTGGCGACCCCTTGCGGAAAGCCTTCATCGGCTTGTCAAACGCGACTTCATAATCAGCTACCGGGCTGTCTCCATCGCGGGTTAGGAGGCTTTCAAAGAGCGAGTTAAATTGGCCGACCAACTTGCCATGACTTCGGAAAGAAATCGAAAGCGGTAGTTCAATGCCGGCTGTTCCCCGGGAGAATTGCTCGCGAACGCGGTTGAACACGCTGACATCGGCGCCGCGGAACTGGTAAATGCTCTGCTTGGGATCGCCAACGGCAAAAAGCGAACCGCCGGTCTCCGTGTCGACTAGGGAGCGAATGATCTGCCATTGCGCCGCGTTTGTATCCTGGAATTCGTCGACCAGCAGATGCTTGAATTCGGCATTTCGATAGCGTTGGCGCAGGTCTTCGTGGCGCAGCAGATCAGCGGCCAGCCGCTCCAGATCGTCGAAATCGACTTGGGCCGCCGCGCTTTTGCGCTCTCGGTAGGCCAGGCGCACTTCTTCCAGGAGCCCATGCCATTGGAGCAGGAGTTGCGCCGACAGGCGCGCCAGGTCACCGGGCATCTCGCCGACCGCGTCCAAAGCGGATTTGACAGTAATACGCAGGTCTTTCAGCAGTTGCGCGACTTCGCTTTTGGCCCCTTGGCCGCCCCATGCTTTCGCGGAGCCTTTGTTTCCGACCGCGCCTCTGGAATGGCAGGCTTGCATGAGCTCGAATACCTGTGCAGCTTCGGCTTCCGCCGACGAGATTTGCCGGATGTACGCCTGGTATTGGAGGACAAGGTCGGAGAGTTTGTCGCCAGCGGGCAGAAAATCAATAGCGAGCAGGGCGGTAGCTTCCGCAGAATCGATCAGATCTTGGCGCTCGGAGGACAGCGCTACCCACCACTGCTCGATCCACTGCGAAAACATCACCGCGGGATCGTCGGGGAGCGGCGGGAAATCTGCGTTCACCAGCGATATTTGTTTAAGCGCTTTTACGATCTTCGCGGCATCGTAGTGGGCGAACAATTTCGTAAGTGGCGGCTTGATGTCGTTCAGCACATCGTCGACGACTTCGTCCAGCATGATGGCCGCTTCGATTTCATCCAGCACTTCGAATTTGGGATCGACGCCCGCATGAGCCGCATTGGCGCGGAGGATATTGGCGCAGAGCCCGTGAATCGTATCTATGCGGGCGCTATCCATTTGTGAAAGTCGGCGCGCCCAGTGTTCCTGGCCAGTTCGCTTGGCGCGCCGCTCAAGTTCCAGGCGTACGCGATGTTTCATTTCGAAGGCGGCAGCGCGCGTGAAGGTAATGGCTACAAGCGCGCTGATGGGCCAGTCTGGATTGCTCTCCAAGAGTTGAATGTAGCGCTCAACCAGGACGCGTGTCTTGCCCGAGCCGGCGCCGGCCACGACGATCAGATTCTCGTCGTGATTGTGGATGGCAGCGTATTGTTCCGTTGTCGGTTTCATTGGCAGGGCCCGCTAGTTTGTCGCAGCATGGACTTGGAAGTCGCGGCGAGCAGTCACTTGCTTCCGGCAGAGACGGGAGAATTCACAGTGGCGTATGCACTTTCCATTCTCGAGTTTGCTCGCATGAACGGGGAATTGCCCGGCGCGCCCCATCCTCAGGTTTCGCGCAATATGAGCTTTGGCCAGGTCAAGCATGGCGATATCCTCATCGTCGTCGGTAAAAAGGCGGCCGCTCGTCTTGAGACCGCGCAGATGCCAGAACATGCCGCCGGTCACTTCTTCGTCCGCGCCCATTTCCTCAAACTCGCTCATCAAGGCAAGCAGGTAGATCATCATCTGAAAATCGCGGCCGATTTCCATGTCGCTCCGCGCGATACCTGTGCTGCCGGTCTTGTAGTCGGCAATGACGAGCTTGCCGTCCGCGTTATCTATGCGGTCAATCAAGGCGGTCACGCGCAGCGGTTTCGCGCCTTGGCCCAGACTAATCTTCGCTTCGCCGATGGCCTCTTCCTGGCGGAATATGAATCGTGGCGCGCCAAGGTTGAGCGGGCTTTTCGGCGAGAAATCAAGCTTGATCAACGCTTCGAGCCGCTTCAACAGGAATGCGCCTTCCTCCCTCCAGGTAGAAGTTTCAGGGAAATTTTCAAGCTGGGGGGCCCGCGGCAGAATCTCTTCCGCCGTCGCAGCAAGGATTTCAAGCGCCTCGTCTTGATTCTCTTCGTCGATTTCGAGCCGGCGATAACGGATCTTGCGGTAGGTTTCTTCCAGGATTCTGTGATTCAGCCCGCCAAGCTGGGCGGGATCGGCGCCCGACTGAGGGTCCTCCATTCTCGTCAGCGCCAGCAGTCGCTTGGCAAAAAAGCGGAATGGGCACAAGCCAAAGTCATTCAGCTGCGTCGCGCTCCAAATTCGGTCATCGCCCAGCAGATGCGCCACCTCGTCGAGCAGGGCTTGACGCGACAAGACTCCACTGTATTCGTCGAGGTTGTCAGGGGAGAGCCGCCGTATTTCGATGTGTCGACCGCGTTCCAGCCGGCGCCATTGCTTGGCATATTCTGGCTGAGATTTCAGCCAGTTCCGCGCGCGCAGGGCCAGCTCCATTTGCGCAGCGTCCTGCTGCCCGAGTTGGTCAGCAATCGCCAGCATGAGCTCGGCGCGGTTGGCGGCTTCGGATGGATGAATAGCCTGGCCTGCCGGTCGGCTCAGGATCGGCGTAGTGGGGAATACATCCCTGACGGCCCGCCAAAGATAACTCTCGAGCCAAATCCGACCCGCCTGGTACGCCGGGCGCGACAGCGTGAGCGTCTTCCGCGGCAGGCTGATCAGTTCGTAGAAGAGCCCGCGATCATCAACGCGCTCGGCGCGGGTCGCTAAGGGAATGCCACGCGTTTGAAGCTGTTCCCGCTCGGAATCGAGATATAGCGGGTTTTCCGCTGCTTCCGCGGGGAAGACACCCTCAGACAAGCCCAGAATGAAAACGTGCTCATGCGGCAGGCCGCGAGCCTCAGTCGCAGTAGTCACCAGCACCTGGTTGCGCCGCGGCTGACTGGTGGTATCGTCTGCGCCTGTTTCCAGGGCGTATTTCAAGTCGGACCAGAATTCTCGCCAGGTCATCTTTCGGTCGGGATCCATCACCGTTCGCAAGACATCATCGCCGGTCGCCATTTCATTCAATATCGCTTGCAAGCCCTGCAAGGCCCTAAGGTCTCGTTCGACTATGGCCGGGTTGGCATCTTCGTGCGCCATAGCGTTTCTTATCACTTCCAAAGAATAGGCGCCGGAATCTTCGTCCAGCTCTAGCGCAAGGTCGGAGCTTAGCAAGGCCTGTAGCCAGCTTATAAAGAAAGGCAAATCGCCGCTTTCGGGCGGTGTGATCGCAGAGATAAACGTTGACAGAGTTGATGCAAGCGCCGGCGCTTGATCTGTGGCGATCGCGGTTAGCGACTCTTCACCGTTGTCTGTGCTCACGTAATGTTCTGCTCCCAGAAGCAACTCCCGCCATTCGGCTTCGCCGCCGCCGAGAAATCGTCCTTCCAGGCTGACGCGGTCCAGCAGGCCGACCTGTCGGTCATCCAGGCCGGTATCGAAATAGGGCGAGCTCAAGGCATCAAGAAGGTCGCGGCGGCGGAAACACGGGGAAAGCTCCAGCAGATTGATTAGAGCGGCGATAACGGGGACGCGGCGGTGATTGCGATCATAGTGCAGCAAGAGTGGCAAGGTGTAGTCTCCCCCGCCTTGTTCGAAATAGGCGGCGTAGCGCTTCCAATCCCGGAGGGCGATCAGGATGCCGTCTGCCGGTTCGCCGGCCAGAAGCAGGCGTTTTACCTCGCGTAGGACGGCCCGCGCCTCCTCGGCCGGATCCGGCATTTCGATCAAGTTTATGGTGTCGCCGCTAGCTGCAGGCGGAAGGTCGGAAAAGATATTCTGCCCTAAGAGATCCAGCGCCTTGCGACGGTTTCCGGGCGTGACCGCGACCTGGCGCAGATCCAGGCTGACACCGGCCTGGTCGAAGGCGCTTTGTAATCGTCCTCGCGCCAGCAGGCTTCGACTGGACACGAGGGTGCTGTGCTTCTGTGGCAATGCTGTCAAAGTGATATGGACTTGACCGACGGCGCGCGCCAGTTCCGCCAGCAGTTCGGATTGCACCCTTGTGAATTGGTCGTAGCCGTTTACAAGCAGCATGTCGACATCGGCCACGATGGCATTTTGCCCGCGCAACTTCGCCAGCGCCAGCCAGCCTTCACCCTCGATGTCGGCCAAGTCGCTTCGTCTCAGCGTGTCTTGATAACGTTGATAGATCGCGGCGATCTCTCTGTCCTTTGAGCTGCGCGCCGCCTTGGCGAAATCCGCGACAACGATGTGACTCTGCTTGAGTTCGTCTATCAATTCCGTCAGGACCGATATGAGACCGCGGGTTTCCGCGATGCGATGAAAATAGCGTAACTGGCCGTCTGCCAGCATTTGGGACAGTATCTGCCGCAAGATCTTGTGGCGCATAACGCTTGTGAGCCGGCGAACAGGCGCGCCCACGCTCTTCAGCAGCCGCGCGTTCAGCGTATAGAAGTTGAAAAACTCGATATTGAAGATTACGGATGGACTGTATTGCGCCTCGATCAGCCTCCGCCGAAAGTGCATTTCCTGCCGGCGGGTTGCGACCAGGATCCAGACTGTGGGAAAGGCGTGTTGTCTTGTATTGATAATCTTGTGAAGAAGCGAAATTGAAAATGCAGTCTTGTCTTGCCCGATAGGCATCAGATGCAAAGTCGCGCTCACAGCTGACTCCTAATGATAGAGCGCGTTAACAGCGGCCTGCACTGCGCGCGCAGACAGCCGGTCTTCGGCGAAATAACCGTCACGCAAGCCGGCGATAAGCTGGCTGGCATGGACTACTGGCACGGCAGGCTGTTGCAGTTTGAGTGAAATTTCGGGGGCATCGCGCAGGAATACGATCGCGGCATAAACCGGGACTTCGGTCATGTCGCAATCCTTAAAGTGCGTCCGCAACTTAATGGCGTCGGCGACAATCTCGCGCGTCGGGTTCCAACGCATCGGCCGCCAATTGCCCTTGCGTCGACGCTTCAGCCATTGCCCGCCCTCATTGAAAAACTCGCCTTTACGCTTGCTTATGCGCAGCGCCAAGACACCATGCCTGCTGACCAAAGCGGCATCTATGTAGCCCGTTGTACGTTTGCTGATGTTGCGGATGAATACATATCGGTGATCCAGATGAGCCGCAAGCATCTCGCCGAGCTGCCAGGCATTTCGGTTGTCTGTTTTCCAGGTGACCGCCCGCAGCGCCAGCGCGATGGCGAGCAAGGCGACGGCGATGCCAATTCCCAGCAGCGTTTTTCTCGTCAGATCGTAGATGGCGTAGCCCTGATGGAATGGGACTACTAGGCTGAAAACGTGCAGCGCTATGCCGAGGACAGCCAGAGCGGCGCCCAGCAAGAATATCAGCGCTGCCGCCATTAGCAGGTCGCGCGAGCGCCGATTTAAGCTGCGAGTTGGGGCGACATTCTGCATGCTAGGCCGTAAATGTCCTGTTTCGAACTGTTACTCAGTTACGATGATAGCCCATCTGTCGCGGCGTGCAATCTGCGTCGGCTGGAGTTCGCGGGGGGAGCGAGTATGCATATAATTGGGTGATAGAGCGAGCGGCCAGTTCGACTCTTGCGCCTGCCAGATAATTCAGCGGACGTGATGCGGCTGGCCCTGCAGTGAGCATGCCGGACGATGATGAACGATTTGCAGGGCGCCTCCAACAGCGAGGCAAACGCTGGACTGAACGATGTGCATAACTTCGGCAGCGCGAGCGAGTCGATGTTTCGTCGCCTCTATCGAGGATTGAATCGGCGGCGGCAACTGGAAGAAGAGCTGCGGCGACAGCGGGCCTTCGCCGGGCGAGAAGCCACAAGGCACGAGGCATTACAGAGACGGTATGGTCAATTACAGGGCGATCATCGCCGGCGCGGAAGTGAGTTGGAGCGTCTGCACGCGGTGCTTGGCAGCCTCGAAGAAGGCATAATCGCGCAAGATCCAGGTGGCAGAGTAACCATGATGAATCGAGCGGCCGAAGCCATGTTGGGCGGCAAGAAAGCCTTTTGGGATAGCGAGCTCGGCACTCTGTTCGAGCGCTACCGCGATGTTGAGGAGATTCCCGCCGAGTTGACACCCTTAGGCGAATCGGACGAAGTGCCGTTGAACAATCGATTTGTCCGGGCTCAGCTAGTCGCTGTAGGCGATGAGAACAGGCGACGAATCGGCACCGTAATCATATTGCGGGACGTGACCTATGACGCGCTCGCCGAGCGGCTGAAGGACGGTTTCGTCCGGCACATCGCAGAAGGGTTGGAGCGCCCGATCAGTGTCATCAGACTGGCGAGCGAACTGCTCAGCGGAGAGCCGGAAGATAGTGCGATCAATCAGCGCTTGCTGGAAAAGCTCCTGCAAAACATTGATATTCTGGATCAGTTGACGTTGGAGTTGCTCGATATTGCCAGAATGAATGCCGGCACTTTCGATGTAGAGCGCGCGCCGCTTGATGCCGAAGCGATGCTTTGGTCAGTGGTAAACGGCGCGGTCTCGGTTGTGAAAAGCCGGGGCATTGACCTGCTGGTGATGACGCGTGGTCTCAGCGGCGTACTGGTGCAGGGTGACGATACGCGGTTGCAGTGGGCCTTGGGTCATCTGATCCGCAATGGCGCGCAATATAATCAGGAAGGCGGTTATGTGGCGCTGGCTGCCCGAACCGAACTGCGCAATGACAAGAACCTGCTCCTGATCAGCGTCAGCGATGATGGCATTGGCATAAGCCCGGCCGATCTCCCACATATCTTCGAGCGGTCCTATCGCGCCAGCCCCGGCATGGGACAGGCCATGCCCGGCGGATTGGGGCAGGGGCTATATGTCGCCAAGGCAATCTGCGATGCGCACGGCGGCTACCTGCAGGCCGAGAGCCGCGAGGGCGTCGGCAGTTTATTCACGATGGCCGTGCCAATTCCAGAAACCCAGATGAGCGTTGGGTAGCTGGCAATAGCCGCCCATATTGAGACGCCAATGCCATACCTGATAGATGGGCACAATCTGATCGCTGCGCTGCCGGATATTGATCTGGCGGACGAAAATGACGAGGCGAAATTGCTTATCAAGCTGAAAGGGTTCAGCGCGCGCAAGAAGACGCGGTTGACCGTGATTTTCGATGGCGGATTGCCCGGTGGCGCATCGGCACTTTCATCCCATTCTGTGAAAGTTGTCTTCGCAGCCGCCGAACGGTCCAGCGCGGACGCTCTGATTAAAGGGCGCATAGACAATACACGCGACGCGCGCAATTGGACGCTGGTGTCATCGGACCGCGAGTTACGTGATCACGCGCGCTGGAAAGGCATGCGCAATATGTCGGCGGCGGAATTCGCCGAACTGCTTCGGACTAATGATCGCTCTCAGCCAGTGGGCGCTGAACCAGAAAAACCGTCGCCTTCCGAGGACGATACCGCCCTATGGCTGAAGCACTTCGGTGAACACGAGAGCGAGGATAGAGATGCGCGCTTAGACCCGTGAAATCAGGCGGTAATTGTGGTTCGCGAGTGTGTGTCTTGGTCAGATTATTCCTTTACTTTGCCGCTTGAGGCGAGTAAGATGCGGTATAAGCCGGGGCGTGGCGCAGCCCGGTAGCGCGCACGGTTTGGGTCCGTGAGGTCCCCGGTTCGAATCCGGGCGCCCCGACTTGAAACAGCGCGGGTATGGTGTAATGGTAGCACTCCACCCTTCCAAGGTGTCAGTACGGGTTC
>JAPOYU010000150.1 GCA_026706395.1 Chloroflexota bacterium | reverse complement strand
TTTTCCTGCAGAAATACCTTATCCAGGGGATAACCGCCGGCGCCATCAAGGGGTGACGGTCGTTTACCTTGGATCTGATCGCGAATCGGAACGCGTCTCGCTGAAGGCGCCCATGACCGCGGGGGCGGTTGCCACGATGTAATTTGGTACTGAGGATTAGCGCCATCTACCCGGCGCTCATCAGGCGAAGACGTTCAGTTGGCCGAGCCCTTTAGCTTCAGCAAAGAAGCGCGTCATAAAGATACCAGCGCGCGCCTGGCCGATGCTCATTCCTTCGGCAACCTGCTATTTGACGTAGAAGAAGATCCGGGACAGACGAAGCCAGTGGACGACCTGGAAATCGAGACGATGATGACCCGTCTAAGTGATAGCCGCCTGCAACTGTCGTGAATAAGGATGGTCAGGGCGATCGTAAAAACGCTCAGAAGGTGCGATTTCGAGAATATCGCCGTCTAGCATCACAGCCACGCGATGGGCCACATATCGTACCGCCGCCAAATCGTGGGAAATGAACAGGGCGGCAAAGCCTTGAGCAGCCTGAATATCCTTGATCAAGTTGAGAATCTGCGCCTGAACGGACATATCGAGCGCGCTCACGACCTCATCGAAGACGATAAAGGTGGGTTCTGTAATCAGCGAGCGCGCAATCGCCACGCGCTGGCGCTGCCCCCCGGAAAGCTGATGCGGAAAGCGCCCGGCAAGCGTAGCTTCCAGGCCCACCAGTTCCAGCATCTCGCCGACCCGTTTCCGGTGTGCGGCACGCGTTCCAATGCCCATGATTGCCATCGGCTCAGCAACGGACGTGCCCACGCGCAGACGGGGGTTAAGCGCCCATTCCGGGTGCTGCCCGACGATTTGGAGACGCCCGCGCAGTCGCCCCCGGTGACCATCAAAGGGGGCGCCGTCGATGAGCACAGTGCCGCGAGACGGCCGTTGCATACCGAGGCAAACGCGCCCTAGCGTCGTTTTGCCCGAGCCTGACTCCCCCACTAATCCAACCGTTTCACCCTTGTAGATATCCAAATCAACCGTCCGTACTGCGTCCAGGCTTTCACGATCCCAGGGCGGTCCCGATGAAAATGTGACACCAGCCGATCGCAAGCTGATGACGGCTTCAGCTGGCATTGTTTGCTCCCATAATCTGCTGGGCAGATACCAAGTGCGCCGTTTCCTCGGCGCGATGACAAGATACCAGCCGACTATCGACAATTTGTGCCTCCGGCCGCTGGTTCCGGCAGACGTCCACGACCCAGTGACAACGCGGCGCAAACGGGCACCGCTCGCTGCGCTCTCTCAATATGGGCGGACGACCGGGAATGGCTTCGATCTTACCGCCGATTTCTTCCGCGCCGGGCGCAGCTTTGAGCAGCGCGTCGGTATAGGGATGAACCGGGCGAGAAAATATCTTGTCCGCCATCCCGTTCTCTATCACATCACCGCCATACATCACCGCCACCCGATCACAATATTTGGCGACCGAGCGCAGATCGTGCGTGAACAAGAGCAACGTGGCGCCAGTTTGCTCAGGCAAAGCAAAAAGCAGCTCCAGAATCTGGTCGCGGATGGTGCTATCGAGCGAAGATGTCGGCTCGTCCGCGATCAATAGCCGCGGTCCGCGCGCGATTGCCAGGGCAATGACAACGCGTTGAGCCATCCCGCCCGACAATTCATGCGGAAACCGATTGGCAACACGTTCGACATCTTTTAGACCGACACGGTCCAGGTGCGTCATTATTGCTGGGTCAGAATTCTTCACATCAAGAATGTGGGCCAGCTGATATTTGACACGCATGGTTGGATCCAGAGCGGACACAGGATTCTGAAAAATGAATCCGAGCTCATCGCGGCGAAATGAGCGCATTTCGCTGTCGCTGTGGGCGAAGACAGACTGATCGTCGAACAAAATGTCGCCGGCGACGCGCCTGGCGTATGCGGGCAAGATCCTGCCGATTGTGAGCGCAAGCGTGCTTTTGCCGGAGCCGCTTTCGCCGACGATTCCGACGGTTTCGCCCGCCGCGATAGTCAACGAAGCGCCGTCCAAAGCGCGCAGCGGCCCACCCTCGGTTGCGTATTCGACAGCTATCTGCTCGATTTGTAAGAGAGATCTCATTTCAGGCCGTGCACTTCCAGGGGATCCAGCCGATCCCGCAAGCCATCGCCGAGCAAGTTGACCGAGAAGATGGCGAGCGCCAGAAAGAATCCCGGCGCAAGCGCCAACCAGGGCGCTTGTACCAAATAAACGCTGCCGTTCTGAACCAGCGATCCCAATGAAGCCACCGGGGGTTGCACGCCAATACCAAGAAAACTTAGACCGCTCTCTATGAGCATCGAAACTGAAATTGTAAACGTGGCCTGGACAACTACCGCGCCGGCGATGTTTGGCAAAAGATGCACCAACAGCAAACGAGGGAGCGAGGAGCCGCTTACTCGGGAGGCAGCGACATAATCGCGGCTGGCAATCGAAAGTGTGGTGGCACGGACAACGCGCACCATCAGTGGCAAGGTGATCAGGATGATGGCAGCTGTTATGCCACGCACGCCGGGCCCCATAATGGCAACCAAGATCAACCCTAGCAGAAGTGAAGGGAAGGCGAACAACACATCAGCCAAACGGGCAACCAACTCATCAAACCAGCCGCCGAGATAGCCGGCGAGCATCCCGATTACCACTGCGAGGACCGAGGTAATGAGAACCGGGGTGGTGGCCAGCACGAAGGTAATTCGGATGCCCTGCAAAACACGGGGCAGCATCGTGCGACCGAGATTGTCGGTGCCCATCAGCCAGCCGGGCGCCGGTGGCGATAGCCGGGGCCCAAACGCGATCGCGGCCGGGTCGCCGACTGGCAGGCTGGGTCCTACGAACCCCAGCAGCAGCAAGCTTATCAGCAGAACGACCGCCAGCCGCGAAAGGAAATCACCGCGAAATGGGACCTTCATCGCGTATTCACCCGCGGCCGCGCCGAATCGTGCGCGGGTCAATGACCGCATACGCTAGATCTGCCAGCAAATTTACCGCGACGAAAGCCACCGCCGCCACCAGCACGCCAGCCTGGACCACGGCGTAATCGCGTTTGTGGATCGCAGCCAGAACATACCAGCCGAATCCGGGTACGGAGAACAGCAGCTCGGCAATCGCCGCGCCACCGAGCAAATAGCCCATATTCACAGCGCTGACGGTGACGACTGGAATGGCCGCGTTGCGCAAAACATGGCGCCGCACGATCTGCCCCGGTGACTCGCCGCGGGCGACGGCGGCCATGATGAAGGGTTCGGCCAGCACCGTCAGCACGGCGTCGCGCGTCGTACGGGCGAATAAGGCTGTGCCGAAAACGCTCAGTGTAATCGCCGGCAGCACCATCGCGCGCAAGTTCGTCTCCGGATCTTCAGATAAGGGCACGTAACCGCCCACGGTCAGTCCCAGGTCATGAACCGAGAACACATAGACGAACAGGGTCCCCAGCACGAAACTGGGGATGCCCATGCCGAGCGCGCTGATGGCTCTGCTAGTGCCGCGCACACCGCGTGAACCGGCGCTGAGCCCGGCCAGGATGCCCAGAGGGATGCCAACCAGGTTTGCGATCCCTGCTGCCATGAACGCCAACTGAATCGTCGCCGGCGCCCGGCGGGCAAATTCGGCGATGATTGGCGCTTGGTCCGCATTCTCACAGGCCTGCTGCCCGATGCTCTGCTGGCTGCGACATAGCGCAATGCCCATATCGCCGCCGAGAAAGGCGAGCAGCCAGCGCATATATTGCTGCGGCAATGGATCATCCAGCCCGTATTTCTCGCGCAGCCTTTCACGAGCCGCTTCCGGCGCTTGTGGACCGAGCATGACCGCTTCATAGCTTCCGGGAATCAGATGAATCGCGGTGAAGACGAGGATCGATACACCGAGGAGCGTCAATATAGCGCTGGCGACACGCTCCATAGCAAAACGTAGTAAGCGCAGATAACCCATTTGAGCCAACTCAGTGTTGGCAGCGCGCCGAGCATCGTCGAGTGACGGGGACGACTCCAATGCCTGGACCGTCCCTGCCACGGGTGGTCAAAACCTTGCCACTCCGGCAATGCTCATTGAAGCTGCAATTGCGCGAAGTTACTCCGAATCGAGGACGGTGAACTCACTTGCAAAGCGGAGGAAGTCGCCGCCACCGGCCTCAACCGGTTGAATCCTGACTGTGACCAGGTCGGTACGATGGGCAATGATGTGTCCTTTCGTGAGGATGGGCAGGTGGCTCGCATTCTCGTAAACCATTTCGCACATGCGCTGGAACAATGCCGTACGCTCGGGGCCGGAATTCATCGAGTTGGCTTGTGCGACCAGCCCACGATATTCCTCATTCGCTGCCAGCGTCGATACGCCGGTCATCCAGTTGGCAGCCCAATTCTGATAACCAAAGATCGGAGCGGACTTACTCGAGTTGAAGCCGAAGCTCGCCACCGGCTCGCCCGGTTCCTCCGGCTTAAATCCGCCATAGATTCGTTGAATGCCTTCCGCGAAGTCCCAGACTTCAATCTGTGGATTCAGACCAACGGCCGCCAGTTGTGCTTGAACCACCTCTGCAATTGGCGTGCTGGGGCCGCGACCCACCAGCGTGAAGGTGAGCCCCTCGGCGCCTGCTTCCTGGATCAACTCACGCGCCCGATCAGGATCTTGTTGAGCCAGGGGATTCTGCGACGTATCGCAGGGCTCGGCCGTGCTAACCGCCGGCACAGCAATGTCCTCATGCCCGCCAAAGACAAGGTCGGAGATCTGTTGCCTGTCGATGGCGAGATTGATCGCCTGACGAATCCGCGCGTCGGCAAAGGGTGAGTCGGGATGAACCGAATTCAGATGCAGGGTCCAGTAATGTGTGATGGCTTGCACCTCTGCATGGACATTCGGGATTTCCGCCAACACATCCAGCGCGTCATAGCTTTCGATCCGCGCGATATTGATCCTTCCATCACGCAGTGCGGCCAACATGGTGGCATCCTCAGGAATGATCAGGACCTTGACGCGATCCGCCTTCGGTAGACCTTCACGCCAGTGGTGAGGGTTGCGCACAAAGGTCCAAGATTCGTCCGGCAGGTGTTCTTCCAGCACGAACGGCCCGGTGCCGAGCATTTCGACGGTTGGGTCGAACGTACCATCCAGATATTCTTGACCCGGAATGATCGATGCGGCTTCGGTTGTGATGGCGCTCATAAAGGCGCCAAAGGGCGATGCGATTCCGATATCGACCGTGTAGTCATCCACTTTCGTCACACTCTGCAGCGGCACAGTGTTCAGGATGTAGGAGCCAAGTTCAGGATCGATGATTCGCTCAAACGATATGACGACATCGTCGGCTGTCATCTCGCGTCCATTGGAAAAGTGCACGCCTTGCCGCAGATGGAAGCGGTATGTGGTGTCGTCGACTTGTTCCCAGGATTCTGCCAACCCCGGCACGACATTGAGATTTTCATCCAAGTCGACCAACTGTTCATAGACAAAATTAAACAGCTGCCTCGATGGTGATTGACCATTGGTCTGGACGTCGATGCCGGTTGCCTCGGTCTTTACACCCCAGATTATGGTGCCGCCGGATGCCTCCTGCGCTATGCCTGGCGCAACCGCGATACACAGCATAGCCACAGTGAGAAAGACAAAGAAAGTTAACCTAATAGTGTGTCTCATTTTCTTCTCCCCAAAAAGAAATACGTTGAACCATTTGAGGAATTACAAATGGCTTGAATCGTTACATAGGAGCCCCAGTCTCTGTACGGGCGAATCAGCAACAGATCGCGTGGTATGGACGCGATGAGCATACAGAATATACTGCAATCTGTTACGAATCACCAATTTCGGTGATTGGAAGCGGCGAGCTGGTCACGCGTAAATCATGACCTTTACCAGGCGAAGTGTGTAGACAGGTAGGCAGTTCACCATTCATCGTGATGTCAAGAATGCTTCCTTATGAAGCCCCTCACAGTTGACAAGAACTTGTCTTGTTCCTCGATATAGAGCTGGTGACCGCTTTCCTCAAAAATTACCAGTTCTGATCCGCGTATCCCGTTCCTGATAATCTCGGCATGTTTAATTGTGGTCCTCCAGTCAAATCGCGCCGCCAGGATCAACGTCGGGGCTGTTATTTCATGCAGCCGGGGACGCACGTCGTATTTATGCGACTCGTTTTCGATCCAATAGCGCAGTTTTTCTGGCGCGAAAATCGTTCGCTCAGCTACATCATGCACTATCTGTGGATCGTGCCGATGGAAATACAAGCGAAAGGTCTGGTGGAAACGCGCTCTGTGTTCCTCTTCGGTCTTTGGTCGCCTGAAACTCTTCTGCGTGAGTTCATCGAGAAGCGGGGCGAGCTCGGGTTTTTCGGCGGCCAATGACGCTTGATTCGCCTCGCTTTCTGCCTCCAACTCGGGACCGGTGTATGGTGTTGTGGCCACTAACAATAAATGAGAAACACTGTCAGGGTATTTCAGAGCGTAAGGCATCGCCAGGATACCGCCGTGCGAATGGCCCAGCACCGCAATGCGGTCAAGACCCAGGTGCAGCCTCAGCGCGTCGAGATCATCAATGGTGTTTTCGAGAGTGTAGCTTTCGGGTGCCATACGCTGCGAACGGCCAGTTCCCCGATAGTCTACATACACCAGTTGCATGACATCAGCCAGGTCATCCATCCACGGTCGCAGATAACTCGAATCAATTAGAGGGCCGCCATGCAGCACGAAGCAGACAGGCATCTCAACCATTCTGTCCCCAACTGGAAGAAGACCAGATCCTACGGTGTCAAAAAAGAGCTCGGTTCCATTCACTTTTGCTCTCACGGTTTTCCTCCAATACTTGACTTGCGCATTTGCGGTTTAGGCGATTAGCGCCGGCAACCGCCGCGAACGGCGATGATACGAGCGAGCGTAGAAGCGTGCCAAAGGGGCAATTTCCAGAATATCGTCGTAATACATCCCAGTGACGAAAGGGCTACATGGCGTACTGCCTTCAGCGAGCTATTCTCGTAGCCGACCTCTGGTGCTTCTCTTCACGTACTATTCCCATAGGCGTCGCAGTATCGATCTAAGAGTTGATACAATCCGCCACTCTCAGGAGTGCCCGCGGACGAATACCGGCCCTATCTTTCCAATGGCATCAGTGAAGGCGCTGGTCCGACCGCCCTGATACCAGAACATCCACTCATGCCACAAGCACATCGCTGCCGCAGATGTCAGCAATTCCCGTTCCAGTTCATTCGATAAGGAATCATCCGTTATCGTCATCCACTCGCTGGACGACACCTCAAGCCGGGCGACATACTTATCCGGCTGTGCCTCGACGAATCCAACCATGACCTCGCGAGCGGTTTCCAGGATAACATCGGGTATCTCTTGTGGTGTGGACAACTCTGAATCGGATTCGGCACTGTCCGTTTCGTCATCGGTTGGCGCTCCGTCCGAGCTCAAATCTGCCACAGGTAGTTCAGATATCTCATCTGGCAAGTTACCGGACACCGGCACTGCCCCATTCTCAGGCCCAGTCGCCACATCCTGCGCGGAATCAGCCGCTAGTACGTCGTTATCAGGGTCCACTGTACCAACGTCCAGTGGAGGCACTTCAGATGCCGTGTCAGCCGCCGGGGATTCAATGATAAACGGCGGCGTCCAGTCCTCCGACTTCTTTGCCGCGCTGATCGCGGCGCGGAGATCATCACGTTTCATCTCCGTCGCAGGCGTGACCCAATCCGCCTGATGCTCGGCCGGTATGCGGGCGATTTGCTGCATTTTGCCAAATTCAAGACGAGGACAATCTGTATCATGATACAGATTTCGGGTCCGCTTATAGACGGATTTCCACTGTGATAGCGTGTTTTCTTTCCGATCCCAGCGCTCTGCCAGAGCCTTGATATCGCGGTAGCCCAATGTGTCAGAATAGACAAAGAGCCACGCGCCGATCAACAGCTGCAGCCGCTTATGGATTTCGTTTAGTCGATCTCCAATATTCAGCAACGACTCAGGCTCAAGACCTTGCCAATGGCGGACCACATCGTCAAGAGCCGCATCTGCGCTAAGTACCAGTTGGTCGACGGGGATGATCTGTTTCTCAACCATGACCTCATTCTCGCATGATCGCGAAAAGGCGGCAAACCGCTCGCTGGCGATGCTCCAGACGAGCGAGCATGGATATACACGAATTGTTGACCCGTATCTGGAGGGAGCAGCGCCTCGCCTGAAGGCGCGTGGATTTTTGAGGGCGATCGCAACGCTCGGAACGCAGTGGAAAAACTTGACCTTGATATCATACCCCCAGGTCAAGAAATCTAAAATTAGCCGCGGTGAGGCCCTAGCTGCTAACCTGGATCCGACAAAAGAGCGGGCGGTTCTCTCGTGATAAGAGCGAGCAGTTCATCCACAGTCGGGTCGGTCCAGACCTCGCCTGTTGACGGGTCGTAGATGCCGACATCGTCGATGACCTCATAGCTGTGCAAAAGGCAGCAGGCCTTGACCAGCTCCCAATAGATGAACTGGGGATCCCAACTGGCTTTGGTCCAATTGCCGGGCTTTTCCATGTTGGCAGCGCGTTCCGGCGCGCTTGCCCCAGCTGGCTCAGCGCTTGATTTTGCTGGCGGGGCTTTAACGATCTGCTTGTCATCCGAGACGATCGTATGCTCGGCCGTCGGCTGGAGGATGACCGCGCTGTTCTGGGGGAGATCCATGGCGGCGTCATTCAGCTGATGCGCGCCATCTACTTCGGCAGCGATGATCTTGGCGTTCAATTCGCGCGCCCGCTCCCTGGCCTCACGCTGGGAATTCACTTCTTCCTTGACGGTATAGGGCCTGCGCTGGATGCCGGCGCGCTTTAGCACGGTGTGCACACCGGTTTTGCTGATGCCAAGCATGCGCATCCACTCGCGCTTGCTGCGATTCTCCTGGTCTTCATTGTAGATGCCGCGCGCCAGCATGGCCGGCAGTTCGCAAGGCTGGTCGATGGTCCAGTCGGGCAGCGGCGTGGCCGACAAATCTTCCAGCTCAGCCTGATAGGCGGCGATCGTCTGTTCGCAGGAAAGTTTGAGACTTTCGAAGCGCTTTTTCTGCTCCTGGTACAAGGGTTCCAGGACCGATTGCAGCTTTTACGCATATTTTGACCCTGGTAGCGCTTCGTCAAAAGCCTTGAAGCCGATCAGGGTATCTTGGCGCCCTCGGAAAGTGTTTTCGTAGACGCGGTAGCATATGCCCTGTAAGAGCCGGCGCTTGATATCCTGCAGCGCGCGCAGGCGGAATTTGCACTTTCGGATGGTGGCGCCGTCCCCAGGGTCAACTTTTGCGAAAACGGGATGATTGTCGTCTTCGTAGACCTCTGCTTTGAAGAATTTCTTGATGGTGTCTTCCTTCAAGTTGCAGCCGAGCGGGCGCGCCGCCATTATGAATTCGTCTCGGGTGAAGCCCTCAGCGAGGGGGCCGCTTCGGCACAAACGCAGCGCGTAGTGGAAGAGGACCGCCTCGGTCGGCTCGTAGAAATTGATGAGTGTCCGCAGCCAGCTGTCCGGCGCGATGTCAAAGGCGAGCGGCGCGGATGCCGCGGCCTGCCCCGGGGCGGCATTCAGGTCGATGGCTGTGGACGTGACGATCTGGGGACGGGGCCTGAGCAGGGCGCGCCAGTCGATCTTCAGCCATTCAGCGATTTGCCAACTGTCGATTTTGCCGCAATAGAAGCACTTGTAGAATCCGTTTCTGCTCCAGCCGGCGCTGGCTTCTTTGTCCTCGTGCTGTGGATTAACACAGCGAAAATTCTTCTTGGTGAAGCCGTTGGGCTTGAAATCCGAGGCGATAAGACCCAGCTTATTGGTGATGGCTTCGTTGACGGCGTCCCAGCCTGCCTGGTTGCTGTCTAGCGGAGCGAGCGGCTTGGCTGCCGGCTTGCACTTCAGGCGCGGTACAAAGCGAGGCAGCGAATCCAGGGCGGCGCGGGCCGCTGGAAAATCAGGGAAGTGATGGCAGAGCAAGTCATTGCCATCGCCCTTCTCGGGGATGCTCGCTCCGGCGAACCGGCGATACTCGCCTTCGCCTTTCCATTCTGATCCCTGCAGGAGCGTACGCAGATTTGAGGCGCCCTTCTCGCCCGCCGTATCGTTGTCCGCCAGGTACATGAAGCTGGCGACGCCCACCTCAGCGAAGATCTTTGCGATGTCTTTGGGGATATTGCTGATGCCGTAGATGCCGATGACATTTTGGATGCCCAGGCGCTCTAGCGCCCAGACATCGAATTCGCCCTCGACGATATACACCACCCCGCCGGCGCGGGCGATCTTGCGCTTGAGGTCCTCCAGCGTGCCGACGTAGTAGAAGGGCTCGTCCGTCTTCTCTCCGCCGTATTGCCATCTGACTTTGGTCTGCTTTTTGCCCCTTACCTTGACCCGCTTGAGCAGGCGGCGATGGCCGGTTCCAGGATGCGGCGCTTTGAGAGATATGCCGACCAGCGCGGCTGACCTTGGATTCTGCGCTTTGGTCTTCCTTTGTATCGTTCGTTATTCGGCTTGGCGCCTGCGTCAGGAATCTGCGGCGTATGGCCGTTACCGCTTACAATGAGGCTTGAAGGCGAAGGCTCCGTGTCGTGACTGGGTATATCTGATTTGGGGGAATACAGGGAATTGTCACGCGCAGAATCTGGTTGCGATTTTGAGGCTGTCATGGCAATTTACCTATGCCTTGCTTGACTTGCATATGAGCGTGTGACGATGGGTTAGGCAAAGAACAACCTTCTGGTCAGGGCGGTTGTTTGCTTTTAGGGCGGCGGCTTGGGATTCCTCAGATCGCTCAGCGTCGGCCGTGCATCCTTGATAACCTGGCGGCTGAACGTCTGTGATTGAGCCATGTCCCTGGCGCGCGCAGAGGGGCGCTAGCGGATGGCGCTGGCGCTTCTGTAGCAGGCCGCAGACAGGGTTGCGGAAAGTGGAATTGTCTGGGAATTGCCGGTCTTTGATGGTGTCTGTTACAAATTTGCCATGTGTTTATGAAATTTTGCTGCGACGACGGCTCCGCGAATATCAGCAACGATGTGCTTAACTTCAGGTTAAGGTAGAGAACCTAACATCGTCCGCGGCGGATTTCATGAATTATTGCTCGAGAATGTTTGGCAACTCTTATAGATCGACGGGAATCAAGCGGGCAATTTACGCGCCAGGCCGCTTATCCCTCAACACCTCGTCAAAAATCCAGTCCAGGGTACGATTTCTGACATAGTCATCGTCGCTGAAGCGCTTGTAGATGTTGAAGTTGGTTTTGTGGCGGCGCGTAAATGCTTCGCTAGCGACGTCGTTCACCGTCAAGCGTGCCTTGTCGGGCGGATTGATCCGAACAGCGTTCGATACCCCGTCATCCTGCACAGTCTCTGCCAAGACATCCATCATGATTTTTTGGCGTCAGGCGCATCATCGCCAAATGCCTCATTGAGAAACTCAATGATTTCCGAAAGCGCCTGCAGCGGATCATCGCTCGCCCCGTACTTCTCGCTCTCCAACATCGGTTCAAGCAACTCGATGCGCGGATCAGGCGTGAGCTGTCCGGAGCTTGTCTTGCGAACCCTGTAGGAATCGATGTCGATACTATCGAGGATTTCAGTCGGCAACTGATCCTTACTTACCGGCAGCGGGCGTTGCAGATGCCGCGCAAATATATAAAGTTTCTCGAGGTCCACATCCTCAAACGGGATGACCTGCGAGAGAAAGGCATATAGCCGGATGTAACCCTGGAACTCGCCGCGAAAGTCTTCCTGTTCGTCTTCTGTGGCGGCGTTAAAGCGCTCGACCACTGGCCTTAAGAGGGTATAAAGTTGTTGCTGCTTTGTTTTCTCCGTGAAAAAAGCTTGGGCGAAGCTGTCTACCTCATCCTGCGTGTAAAACTGGAAATCACTTAGTGTGCGCTCGTTGTCGTATAGCAGATTATGATCGGTGCTTTCGCTGAGCAGCGTCGCTTCATAATAGGGCTGGAACGCCTCTTGAATATGGTCGGCCTGGTTGGCGAAATCCAGCACAAGAGTGGATTCCTTATGCGGCGGGTGAATGCGATTCAGGCGCGACAGGGTCTGCACCGCGTGCACGCCGCTCAATGGCTTATCAACATACATCGCCGTGAGCAGCGGCTCATCGAAGCCGGTCTGAAACTTGTTGGCGACAACCAGGAAGCGATTTTCGTCCTGATGGAAAGCCGCGGCCGTCTGCTTATCCGGGATGCCATTCATCCTCGATTCTGTGAATTCAACCCCGCCATCGTCTACCGTGCCGGAAAATGCCACCAGGGCGCCGTAGCCGTACTCTTGCTGTTTCAGATACTTCTTGAGTTCGAGGTAGTAGCGCACAGCATGCAAGCGCGAGCGAGTCACGATCATAGCCTTGGCTTGACCGCGGATTTGCGGCATGACGTGCTCATGGAAGTGCTCAACGATGATTGCCACCTTTCTGGCGATGCTAGTCGGATGCCGATCAACATACTGACGCAGCAGGCGCTTTGCCCTGCGGCTTTCGTACTCGGGATCATCGCCGATTTTCTTGAGCAAGCGCCAATACGATCTGTAGGTGGTGTAATTCTCCAGCACATCGAGTATGAATTTCTCTTCGATCGCTTGCCGCATGCTGTAGAGGCTGAAGGCTTCAAACTTGCCGTCAGCACGCTTCTCACCGAAGAGTTCCAGCGTCTTGTTCTTAGGCTTAGCGGTGAAGGCGAAGGTGTTGATATTGTCCTGCTGCTTGCGCGACTGCATGGATTCGACGATCTTGTCTTCCCAGGTGGGCGGATCGTCGTCTTCTTCCTCGGCGGCCGCTTCCTCGAGGTCGCTCGCAGTGAGCGTTGCCTTTAAGCTCTTGGCGCTTTCGCCGCTCTGTGAGGCGTGCGCTTCATCGACGATGACAGCGAACTTGCTGCCGGGCAGTTGACCGGTCTCCTCGACGATGTAGGGGAATTTCTGCAGGGTCGTGACGATGATTTTCTTGCCGTCAGCCAGCGCCTGCTTGAGCTGCCGCGAGGTTGTGTCGATGTTCTCAACCACGCCCGGCGTTTGCTCAAACTGGCGGATCGACTGTTGCAGTCGACGGTCCAGCACCCGGCGATCGGTGATGACGACGACAGTATCGAAGACGCGCTCATCGCGTTCGTTTTGCAGGTTGAAAAGCTGATGCGCCAGCCAGGCGATGCTGTAGCTTTTGCCGCTGCCGGTGCTGTGCTGGATCAGATAGCGCTGACCCGCCCCCATCTCCCGCGCGTCGGCGATCAGGCGCCGCACCGCATCCAGTTGATGATAACGCGGGAAGATCATCTTGTATTTCGGTCGTTTCTCTTCCTCAGATAAAAAGGCAAGTTACGAGAACTTGAGTCTACGCTTTGATTACTCGGTTAGTGGTTGGCGGCATGGAAATTATGAACTCATGTTGCGCGATTCAGATGGAATTACGCTCTTTTCAGTCCCGCTTGATCCGTTTACTCACTCTTCCATGGCTTCAGTGGACCCGCTTATACAGGATTCTGATTATGACATATTGGTCATATGGAAAGACAAGGTGGTCGGGCAAACGATGCTTGTCGTTCCCTATCCGGAGATAACTCATTTTGACATGTCTTACGGGATCGACGGTGATAAGGAGTGGATCCTCTACAAGATCTCGGCTTCGGATGATTTTCTTTCCACCTTTAAAGTGCGGGTCATTAGCTATGAGAACCGAGTAACGCTAGCCTCGCGAAGCACAACTGAGCTCGAAGGTCAGATTCTTCTCGAATATGACAGACCCTATGGCGCTTTTGAGTTTCAGATCTGGGCAGACACAGGAAAGCTTAAACTGCCCGGGAAAAGCATCGTGCAATTGAGATGGCCATCCGCGTCTATGGATTCAGCAGACTATATAGATTCAGCCATCACTGTCGCATATAAGCTCAACGATTCTCGACCTGGCGAATATGTCCTTGCAGTGTTAGATGAAGACCACTTTGCTGGATTTAGCTAGCCCGCCGACAAAATCTCGTGCTGAGATATTGCTGCGACAATTGGTCGCTAGTCTGCGGGTAATGAGGAATATCCCTCAGCCAATCAGCAAAGTTCAGAAATGAGGTATAGACATGAAGCGGAGCAAACTGTGGAGCGCGAGTATCACGTTGATGATCATCATCAGCATGATCGGCGCATACAGCATCATCGGACCCGTATTTGGCCAGGAGTCCCGATCGTCCGAAGGAGGGGGCGAACATCGGAGCGAAAGCAATGAAGGCGGGCGCGGCGAAGGCAGCGGCGAACACGGCGGAAGCGGAAGCGAAGGCATGGAAGGCGGCGGCGCCAACGCCCTGGCGTTGGACGAAATCTACGATGTCACCCGCAATGGCGCGCGCTTGATCCTGAGCTACGATGCCGCCAAGGTTCAGTTCATCGGCACGGTCGAGAACACGACCAACGCGACCCTGACCCGCGTGCGGGTGGAGATCCACCTGTCCAACGGCCTGGAACTGGGGCCGACCACCCCGACCGATCTGGCGCCCGGCGAGGTCCTGGACATCGTATTGGATGCCGGCAGCCAGCCCTTTGATAGCTGGACGCCCCATGCCGAGGTCGGCATGAGCGAGGGCAGCGGCGAAAGCGGCGACCCCTCCAGCCCCATCCTGGGCTTGGATGAAAGCTGGGACGGCGTGGTCAATGGCGTGAGAACTTCCATGTCATACGACCCGGCGCGGGGCGCATTCACCGGCTTCGTCGAGAACCCCGGCGACACGACCATCTGCTTCGTCCAGATCGAACTGAACCTGAAGCAGGGGTCGCAGACTGTGGTCGAACTGGGACCGCAGCCGGTCGGCGATCTGGCCCCCGGCGCGCGTGTGCCGGTTGAGTTGCTGGTCGCTGATGAACCGCTGGCGGCGGGCCTAGCATTCGATGCTTGGGAGATCCACCCCGAAGTCTTCGACTGTGGCGGACCGGGACCGGTCAACACTGAAGGCGCTGGCGAAGGCTCGGGTGAAGGCGCAGGCGAGCATGGCGGACGCGGCGGCGAAGGTGTTGAGGGCGGCAGCGATGCGAGCGAAGGCAGCGGCGCCAACGCTCTGGCCCCCAACCAGATCTACGATGTGGCACGCAATGGCGCGCGCCTGGTCATACGCTACGATGAAGCCAACAACCGCTTCATGGGCAAGGTCATGAATCTGACCAACGCGACGCTGACGCGGGCGCGGGTCGAGATCCACCTGTCCAACGGCGCGGAGTTGGGGCCAACCACCCCGACTGATCTGCCGACCGGATACCTGTTGTCCGTCACCATCCCGGCGACTGACCAGCCCTTTGACACTTGGGCGCCCCATGTGGAGTTCGGCATGGGCGAAGGCGGCGCTGGCGGCGAGGGCTCTGGCGAGCACGGCG
>JAPOYU010000089.1 GCA_026706395.1 Chloroflexota bacterium | reverse complement strand
AGCGCGGTCAGGCCGATCTCCGGCAAGACGGATGGCAGCTGCGCCCAGAGATCAAATTCCATCTAGCCACCTCCCAGCAGGGCGATAAGTGGTCGAATGCCGGATTCGATCATCGGCGCCATGATCGGCGGGTAGAGGCCGAGGATGATCAAAGGCGATCCCAAAATGATCAAGACAATGCGGTCGGTCATTTCAATGTTCCCGACATCGTGGTAGCGCTCGGCGTCAAACTCGCCGAAGAAGACTTGGCCGGCGACGCGCAAGACGTAGGCGGCGGTGATGACGATGCCGAGAGCGGCCACGATCACGATCACGCTGTAGTAATTGCTGAGTTGAAAGCCGCCGACTTGTAATGTGATCTGCTCGGATGCCGCCCACATGCCTTGGAAAATGGGGAACTCAGCGATGAAGCCGCTCAAGCCGGGCATGCCCATACTGGTCAAACCGCCAATCACAAAGGCAATGCCGACCCAGGGCATTACCTTGATGAAGCCACCCAAGCTCGGGATATCGCGCGTGTGTGAGCGGTCGTAGACCATGCCGACGACGCCGAAGAAGAGCGCCGTCATGGCGCCGTGGCTGAACATCTGGATGCCGGCGCCGGTCATACCGGTCAAGTTCATCGTCGCCCAGCCCATGCTGACCAGGCCCATGTGGCTGACCGAAGAAAAGCCAATGACATACTTGAAATCGCGCTGCCGGAAAGCGATCAGCGCCCCATAGACGACGTTGATTAGGGTCAGGAAGACGATCCAGGGCAGGTGCGTATCAGCGCCATCGGGAAGGAGCTGCACGCCAGAGCGCAAAGCGGCGAACGCCCCGACCTTCATCAAAACACCGGCGTGGATCATCGAGACCGCCGTCGGCGCGGCCACATGGCCATCGGGCGACCAGTTGTGGAAGGGGAAAACGCCGGCAAGAACGCCGAATCCCATAAACATAAAGGGGAACCAAAAGCGTTCGAAGTTCAAGCCGTCGATGCCAAGGATCTCGATGCCGAACGCGCCGTTTTCGGCCGCCAATGTCAGCTGCACAATACTCCAACTGTAGGGCCCGCTGTCGGCCGGCAGCAAACCGCTTTCGACTGCGGACCGGAATACATCTGCGCCGCTGCCAGAGAAGTAGGCGCCGGCGGCGAAATACATGGCTACCGCCGCAACCAGCGCAAAGACTGAGCCGACCAGGATATACAGCGTCAGCTTCATGGCAGCATATTCGCGCAGCTTGACCCAGCCCCAGCCGGCGATAAGCAAGTACATCGGGAATATCGCCAACTCATAGAAGAAGAACAGCATGAACAGATCCACAGCGATGAAGACGCCATAAACGCCAGCGACGAGAAACATGAAGAAAGCCATGAATTCCCGCAGGCGGTCTTCGATATTCCAGGAGATCAGAACACCAGCCACGGCGACCATGCCGGTGAGCAGCACCATCGGCGCGGAAACGCCGTCAACACCGACGTGATAGGCGATGCCGAGAGACTCAACCCAGACGATCCGCTGCTCAAAAGCCAACGCATCGGCGAACATCTGCGCGCCGCTTAAGTCGGCGCCGGATTCGAGCAGCGCCTGCTGGCTCTCGATAAGCCCGCCTTCTGCCTTGACAAAGGTGTCATAACCAAAGTAGACGGCGAGCGATAGCGCCAGAACAGCCGATGCGGCGGTGACACCGACGCCGCGAACCAGATCGCGATTCTTGCGATCGAGGAAGAGGATGACCACCCCCGCAATGATCGGGATGAAGATTATCGCAGTGAGGAGGGAGAATCCCGTAGCTTCCATAGGGGCAATCCTAGCTCGCCAAGCCGACGAAAATGGACGAAACCGTCGTGTTGATCAGCGGCAGAATCCAGTTGGGATAGACGCCGGTCAGCAGCATCAACACGATCAACGGCGCCATACCAAGCATCTCAGCCGGCGTGAGTTCCAAGCTGTAATCTCTCCAGCGCAGGTTGAAGGGACCGTGCAAGACGGCGCGAATACCCTTGAGAATGTAGCCGCCGGTGAAGAGCAGGCCGATCATGGCTATGGCGGTTAATGCCGTGAAGACCGGCCAAGCGCCGCGCACGATCAGGAATTCACTGACGAAACCATTTAAGCCCGGCAAGCCCAAGCTGGCGAAACTGGTAAACAACAGAATCGCGCCGAAGACCGGGGCTTTCACCCAAAGGCCACCGTAGTCGCTTAGCTCACGTGTATGCGTTTTGTGATAGAGGGCGCCGGCGAGCAAAAACATGCCGGCCGAGCTAAGGCCATGATTGAACATCTGCAGCACGGTACCGTTGCCCGCCAGGATCGCCGTCTGAATATCGGCATTTGGCTCCACGCCCGTCCAGATTTGAGCGTAGGTCTGCGCGAAGACGGCGATGCCGATGCCGACAAAGCCCATATGGTTGACCGAGCTGTAGGCGACAAGTCGCTTGATGTCGGTCTGGCCGAAGGCGGCGAACGCGCCAAGCACGATGCCGACCACGGACAAAATGGCGAAGAGCGTCGCCACATTGACGCCGATGATGACGACCTCGGTCAGCCAGACATCGGGGAAGAAAGGAACGACCAAGCGAATGAAACCATATGCGCCCAGCTTCAGCATAATCCCGGCCAGCAGCATTGAACCCGCCGTCGGCGCTTCGCCGTGCGCGTCGGGCAGCCAGGTGTGGAAAGGCCATATCGGAATTTTGATACTGAATGCGACAAAGAAGCCAGCGAATGCCAGCGCCTTGACCGTGCTGACGTCGATGCCGAGCAGCGCCTCGCCTTGGCGGAAAAGCGGCCAAATCTCGGTCAGATCGGCAATGTTGTAAGTGCCGGCCGACCAGCCGATGAGCTGGGTCGCGAGCAGCATGCCCAAGGTGCCGCCAAAGGAATAAATCATGAATTTGGTCGAGGCATAAAAGCGGCCGCTGAACTTGACGCCGGCTTTTGGCAGGCTGCCCCATTGATTGATGAGGAAGTACATCGGCACGAGCGTCAACTCATAGAAGAGGAAGAAGACCATCAGGTCCATCGCCACAAAGACTCCCATGCTGCCAGTTTCGAAGAAGAGCAGCAGCGCCAGGTGCATGTTCGAGCGGTCTTTGATGTTCCAACTGGCCAGGATCGCAAGCGGTGTCAAGATGCCAGTGAGCAAGACCATGACTACGCTGATGCCGTCAACACCCAGCTTCCAGCGGGAGCCAAGCGCCTCAAACCAGGTCGAGTCCTGCGTGATGATGAATTGCTCAGCGCCGATGGCCAGCCCGGCCGCTTGATAATCGAAGAAGACCTTGATCGAAAGCAGCGCCAATAAGAGCGAAAGGACAAGCGCCACCCAGCGCCCGACTTGCTTGCTCGGGCCCAGCGAAGCGAGAGACGCCACAATGAAGGCACTGAGCGCGGGGCCGAAGACCAGAACCGAAAGCGCGTCTATCCCAAACACATCGATCATGAAGGCGTCTCCCTATTGCGCCAGCGCCGCGCCCGACGAAAGAACCAGAACGATGCCGATCAGCACCGCCGCCACAAGTACAAGTAGCATGTACTGCTGCACGCGTCCGGTTTGCATACGCCGCAGCCAGCCGCCGATGTTGAATATCGCGATGGGGATGCCGTCGCCGACGCCGTCAATCAGCCAGAGGTTCAAGACTTTGGTCAGGTCGCCCAGCCAGGTGGCGATCCGCGCGATGACATGAAGCAGAGCGTCGATGATGCCGCGATCGAGCAAGACGATCACTTGCGCAGCCAGCCACTGCGACGGCTTGACGAATGCCTGTCCGTAAATGTCATCGAGGTAGTAGCGATTCTTGAACAGCGTATGCAAGGGACCGAGCGTATTTTCGAGCGGATCCTTCTGTCCGGCCTTGAGCGGCTTGCGCCAGTACATCATGTAGCCCAGCCACAGACCAAGCAGCGCTACAATGAATGATGTCGCCACCGGCACGATGTTGAATGGCGGCGCATGTGGATGATAGTCGGGCAGCGAGGCGTAGGCGGTCGTCGCGTCTGGCAGCGGCAGCGCTTCAATAACCAGATGATGGAAAGCGTTGTATTTGGGCGAGAAGATTGGTCCCAGCACTGGAAAATCGGTCGGCACGCCGACGAAGCCTGCGCCGATGGCGAATAGCGCAAGGATGACCAGCGGCAGCGTCATCGTGAAGCTGACGACGCCCTGCCCCAGGTTGGCATGTTTCGCCGCTTCACTGCGCGGCTCGCCGCCGAAGGTCAGCGAGATTTGGCGCATGGTGTAGAAAGCGGTCATGAAAGCGGCCAGCCCCAGCAATACAAATACCAGCCCGTGCGCGCCGCTGCCGTATTTGTCCAGCACCAGCCAGGCATCCGCCAGGATTTCGTCTTTGGACCAGAATCCCGCCGTGATGATCGGCAAGCCCGAAAGCGACAAGCCCCCGATCAGGAAGGTCCAGAAGGTGACAGGCATGGTCTTGCGCAAACCGCCCATATTGGTCATGTCCTGCGGATCGAAGTGCTCTGCGTGATCGTCATGACCATGACCGCCATGTTCGTGTACATGGTGCTCGCCGTGTTCCATGCCGTGGATGACCGAGCCGGCCGCCATAAAGAGCAGCGCCTTGAAAAAGCCGTGCGTGATGAGATGAAAGGCGGCGGCGATATAGGCGCCGATGCCCAGCGCCGCCATCATAAAGCCGAGCTGCGAGATCGTCGAATAGGCCAGCACCGCTTTGACATCATTCTGCGCCAGCGCCATCGTCGCGGCGAGCAGCGCCGTAAACGCGCCGACAACCGCCATGAAGGCCAGCGGTTCGGTCATGACGCCATGATGCGGATCGCCACCGGCGGCGAATAGCGGATAAAGACGAATCAGGGAGAAGATGCCGGCCGAGACCATCGCCGCGGCGTGAATCATAGCGCTGACGGGGGTCGGACCTTCCATCGCGTCCGGCAGCCAAACATGCAAGGGAAACTGCGCTGACTTGCCGACCGTGCCGATTATGAGAAAGATACCGATGATGCTCGCCGCGCTGACCGTCCAGCCGCCGAAGATGATCGGCGTGGTCGTCGCCAGCAGATCAAGCGCCTCCGGGTTATACATGATTTCACGGAAGCTCAACGTGCCGGTGATGCTGTAGAGATAAGCGATGCCGAGCAGCATGACGACATCGGCGATGCGCGTTGTGGTAAAGGCTTTGATGGCGGCTTTGTAGGCGCTTTCTTTCTCGAACCAGAAGCCTATGAGCATATAGGAGCAAACGCCCATGATCTCCCAGCCGACGAAAAGCAGCAGCACATTATCCGCCACGACCAAAGTCAACATGGCGCCGGCGAAGAGCGAAATCAAGGCGAAGAAACGCGCCTGCCGCGGGTCATGCGCCATATAGCCGATGGAATAAATGAAGATCATCAACACGGCGATCGGCACCATGACCAGCATGATAACAGTCGCCGGGTCAACCAAGACGCCCATGTTAAAGGCCGTCTCGCCCGTATCCATCCAGGCGATGCTGCTGGCAAGGACATCCTGCCCCAGATGATGCAGCTGTGAGGCGTTGTGAAGCGTCTGCCAACTGATCAACAGCGCCGCAACAACACCGATCATGCCGACAATAACACTGACAACGCGGCTCCAAGGATGGACCACCGGCACCATCATTCCGTCATAATCCGGATGATGACCGCCATATTCGTGGTGATCGGTGGCCGGAACCAACTTCGACTTGTTGGTGATCAGCGTGATGATGAGGAAAGCCAGCAGCGGACCGGCTGGGACCAGCCAAGGCAGGGCGTTCGGATCGTTGAGGAAATCCATAGCGGTCCTTATCCTTTGAGCGCGACGGCTTCTTCCGGTATCACCGAATGCCGATTGCGATACACCGTGATAATGATCGCCAAGCCGACCGCCGCTTCCGCTGCAGCCACGATCAGGACGAAAGCGGTGAAGGCATAGCCATTGAGCAGCAAGTCTGTACTCGTCTCGCTATAACGCCAGAAAGCGACCAGGTTGATATTCACCGCGTTCAGCATCAGTTCGACGCTCATCAGAATCGCGACGGCGTTGCGGCGCGCAAGGGCGCCAAACACACCCAGCGAAAACAAGGCTGCCGCGACCGCCAGATACATCCAGAGAGGCACCATGTCTAGCTTCCTCCCTTTGTCTTCTCGTCGCGGGCGATGAAGATCGCGCCGATCATGGCGGCCGTCAGCAAGACCGATGCCAGCAGAAACGGCACGACGTAGCCATTTTCATCAACCAGAGCGATACCAAGATCGCGCGTCGATGCCACATATTCCGGCGCCGACTCCGGCAGGTGACCGCCAAATATGGGAACCGTGACGCCAAACAGCAGCACCAGGAACAGCAAGAGCGAGGCGATGAAACTCGGCACGATGCGGATATAGCGTTCTTTGATGCGGGTGACGCTGCGGGTGAGCATCACGGCGAAGGTGATTAGAATCGCGATAGCGCCGATATAAACAAGGATCTGCACCGCCGCCAAGAAAGGCGCGCTCAACAAAATGAAGTAGCCGGCCACGCCAAACAAGCTCACCATCAGCCAGATTGTGCCTTGGAAGAGATTGCGCGTGGTCACGACGCCGATGCCGCCGCCGAGCGTACAAATCGTAAAGACGGCGAAACCGATTGTGATCGCGTTCAATTCCATCTCGCCAGTCTCCCTAGTCCGCCGCCGCTTGCGCTAGAGCGGTCCGCGCCGCCATCGATTCGCGCCGGGCTTCTTGGCCGCGTTTGCGCATGATGCCGAGCAGATAAATGGTCATTGCGCCATTAATCAAAAGTAGAACCACCGTGGTCGGCAGCAGCTCCATGAAACCGGCGCTGACCAAATCGCGCGGCGCCCAGCCAAACTCCTGCATCACCTTCAGCGCGAGCGAGATGAAAACCAGATTCGCAATCGAAAGCGGCACCAGGAATTTCCAGTTGAATGCCATGATTTGATCGATGCGCAAGCGCGGAACGGTGTTGCGCAGCCATAGTGTAGTGAAGTAAATGATGCCGCCTTTGGCGCCCAGCCAGGCGAAGGCGATCAGCGGCGATTCGTAATAGAGCGGTCCCATCCAGCCGCCGAAGAAGAGCAGCGCCATCAAGATGCCGTTGGTGAAAACGTGAAGAAACTCAGCGGCAAAGAACATGCCGAATTTCATGCCGGAGTATTCAATGTTGAAGCCGGCCACCAACTCGGATTCAGCTTCTATGAGGTCGAAGGGCGCGCGCCCGGTTTCGGCTTGCGAAGACACATAAAAGATGACGAATGCCAGCGGCGACAATACCACAAACCACATACCCGTCTGCGCGTTCACGATATCGAGCAGGCTCATGCTGCCGGCCAGCATCACCGGCACCAACAAGGCGAATACCAGGGGCACTTCGTAACTCACGAGCAGCGATACAACACGAAAAGCGCCGAGAAGCGCGTACTTGTTGTTGCTGGCCCAGCCGGCGACCATGATCGCCAGCGTGCCAAAGGACGCGATCGCCACGAAATACAGAGCGCCGATTTCCAAATCGACGCCGAAGTGGAAGGGCGTGAAGGGAATCACCGCCCAGATCAGAACGACAGACGCGAACGAGACCAGCGGCGCCGAATTGTACAGCACTCGGTCGGCGGCGGTCGGCGTGATATCTTCTTTACTCAAGAGCTTGATCATGTCCGCGATGGTTTGCAGCAAGCCGACGGGACCGACGCGATTCGGTCCGATGCGGTCCTGTATGCGCGCAGCGACTTTCCGCTCGATCCAGATGAGAAGAATGACGGTGATGAGCGGGACGCCGCTGACCAGCAGGACGCCGACCAACAATGACAGAAACTGTGCCAAACCGGCATCGGCGCCGGACTCAACGAGGATTTGGCACAAGCCTGTACAAAGTTCGTCCATAGTCGTCTCCCGCCCGCGTCAGCTCAGCCCTATTTCCAATCCAGCGCGTTTTTCTTCCAGGCGTAGAACAGCGCGTCCGCCAGCAAGAAGATGAACAGGAAACCGGCAACGAAACCGAATAAGCTCATGTCGTTGTAAGCGACGGCCCAAGGGAATAGGAAAACCATTTCGACATCGAAGACCAGGAAAATGAGACCGTAAATATAATACTGCACGCGGAATTGCACCCAGGTGTCGCCAATGGTTTCGACGCCGCATTCATAAGTGGAACTCTTGAGAACATTCGGTTTCCGCGGGCGAAAGAGCCAGGCAATGACGATTGGCAGGGCTGGAAAAACCGGCGCCAGCACAGCAAACACGCCGATAAATGCCCACTCGTTAAGAACGTTCATCGGAGCCGCTTCCTAGAAACCGCTATACAATATCCACGATCGGCGAGCCCAAAAGCCATGCCATTCCCGGTGAGTTTGCGCCATTTATCACAAACGCGATAAGTATAGCAGTAGCGTTTTTGATATGCAACGGACTTTTGGACTCGGCTTTTGCAATTGACGCGGACAATCTTGCGCCGTTGAAATGCCGCCCCTGCATTGATGAGTCAAGACGCGTTGGAAAGGCAACAGGTCTTCAAACTGGTACAATGTCAGCATGCCAACTGAAGACGACCGCATGAAAATAAGCACGGCAACAGCCATTACTGACGAATCAACCAGCCGCAGCTTCGCAGCCTGGGATGAGTTTGTCCGCGCTCAACCCCGCGCCCACATCTTGCAGTTGTCTCCCTGGGGCATGTTAAAGAAGCGATTCGGCTGGGAGGCGCAGATAGTCGCTTTGACCGACAAGGACGAGATTCTTGCCGGCGCCATGGTCCTGCTTAAAGGCCTGCCCTTCATGGCGGGCAAAATGGCCTACGTGCCGATGGGCGGCTACGCGTCGGATCCGAGACTGTTCGCGCCGCTATGGCAAGCGATCCGGCAGGAGACCGGCGCCGCCTTTCTCAAGCTCGAACCAGGCCACTTTACTGACAGCGTGCCGCCCGACCTGGAGTCCATGGGCTTTCAGCTGAGTCCGCAGACGATCCAGCCGTTAAGCACGATCATCGTAGATATCGAACCCGATGATGACATGATATTGAGCCGAATGAACCAGGGCACACGCCGAAAGACACGCAAGAGCCTGGCCGGCGGCATCATATATAAGGAAGGCGAGCGCGCTGACTTGACCGCATTCAACCGGCTCATGTTGGAGACCGGCGCGCGCAATGCCTTTGGCGTGCACAACGCCTCTTATTTCGAGGCGGTATACGAGCTCTTTATGCCGGAACACGGAGCGCTGCTTCTGGCGGAGCACGACGGCGATTTGCTGGCGGCGATCATGGTCTTCGCGGTCGGTGACGCGGCCTGGTATCTGTATGGCGCATCATCGCGAGCGAAGGGCAATCTCTACGCCACCTATGGCATCCAATGGGAGGCGATACAGTGGGCCAAGCGACGCGGCTGCCGCAGCTATGATTTCTGGGGTGTGCCCGACTATGACGAGACGACCTTGGAAGCCAAGTTCCGAGGACGTAAAGACGGCCTCTGGGGCGTATACGGCTTCAAGCGGGGCTGGGGCGGCCTGGTCAGACGCTCCCTGGGCGCCTGGGATCTGGCCTGGAATCCCCTCGTATACACGGCATATCGCACCGCCCTCAAGCTGAATCGTTTGCATAGGGAAGGACGCTGAATATCCTCACGATTTCCTCGATAGACCAATGTGAACGCTGGAACGACGCGCTGCGAAGCCTGCCATACGCCCACGTGTTGCAGACTTGGGAATGGGGCGAATTCAAACGCGCGACCGGCGGCTGGAATATAGAACGCCTGGCATTCGAACGTGATGGGACTGTCGTAGCGATGGCGAGCCTGGCGACGCGCGCGATGGGTCCGCTGAAAGTGATGGTTGTCAGCAAGGGTCCAGCGCTGGACTACAGTGACACCGACCTGGCCCGCGAAGTCTTGGAGACATTGCAGCGGCGAGCCAAACGCTTCGGCGTCATTTGGCTGAAGATCGACCCCGATGTCATTGCGGCGACAGGATTGCCCGGCAGCGAGGACGACCGGCAAGATGCGCGCGGACGGCAGGTCATCGACCTGCTAAAGGCGAGAGGCTGGCGCTTTTCCGAATCGCAGGTGCAGTTCCGCAACACACTGACAATCGATCTGGGCCGCAGCGAGGACGAGATCCTGGCGGCGATGAGCGTCAATACGCGCCGCAAGATTCGAGTGGCGGAAAAGAAAGGCGTTGAGATCCGCCCGGCGACCGTCGCCGACCTGCCCACCCTCTATCAACTGTATCGCTTCACCGGCGAGCGCGATAAATTCCTGATTCGTCCGCTCGAATATTACCAGCGTGCCTGGACTGAGTTCATGACCGCCGGGCTCGCCCATGCCTTTATCGCCGATTACCAGGGCAAAGCCATCGCCCATGTCATCCTGTTTTATTTCGGGCGCAAGTGCTGGTATTTTTACGGCGCATCGTCGAACGAAGAACGACAGCGCATGCCCAATTACGCCTTGCAGTGGGAGGCGATCAAGTGGGCGAAAGCGCAAGGCTGCGAGATATACGATATGTGGGGCGCGCCAGACGTGTTTGACGAAAGCGACAGAATGTGGGGCGTCTACCAGTTCAAGCGCGGTTTCCGCGGCCAGCTTGTCAGGCATATCGGCGCTTGGGATTTTGCGCCACAGCCCTGGCTGTATCATACTTATGCTAAGCTCGCGCCGCGTTTGCTCAACTTGATGTGATAACGGACAACTGATGGAAAACAAAGCACTAATCAAACGGTACAAAGAAGACGGATTTGTCGTCGTCCCTTCGCTCTTTTCGTCGGCGGAGATCGACTTCATTCGCAGCCACTACATGGCGCTGAACGCCGCCGGGCATGGTTTCGCCGGCGATGATCCCTTCCTGTTGGGCGATGACGACCCGCTCCAGAAATACCCACGCATCATCCATCCGCATCGCTTCGATCAGTTCTCGCTCGATTGGCTGCTGGATGAGCGCTTGCGCCATTGGACCACTGCGCTGCTCGGCGCCGAGCCCTACGCCGCCCAGACCATGTTCTACTTCAAGCCGCCGACCGCCCGCGGACAAGCGTTGCACCAAGATCAGAAGCCGCTGAGAGTCCATCCAGGGACCTGCCTGGCCGCCTGGATGGCGGTCGATGATTGCGATGAGGAGAATGGCTGCTTGCAGATCGCGCCGCGGACGCATGACTTGCCCATGCTATGTCCGATCGAGGCCGATTTATCACAGAGCTTCAGCGCCGCAACGGTGCCGCTCCCGCCCGGCTGTGAAGCCGAGCCGGTTATCATGAAGGCCGGCGATGTCGTCTTCTTCAACGGGCAGGTCATCCACGGCAGCTACCCCAATTCCAGCGCGACCCGCTTCCGGCGCGCGCTCATTGCCCACTACGTCGTTGGCGAGGCGGAGAAGGTCAACGAGTTTTATCACCCGCTGCTGAGCTTTGAAGGCATCGAAGTTGAAATGCAGGCGAGCGAGTTAGGCGGCCCCTGCGGCATCTTCGTTGACGAGGACGCGCCCGCAGTCACGATGGTCAATCCAGCATAGAGTTCGACTACTCGGCGATGGCAAACCGCGTCCCGTCGCCGCGCCCATAGACTTCCGGGATGTAACGCGCCTGCGCGACCGGCGGAATCACATTGAACTCGCCCGCGATGGACGGGCGGATCGTGTAGACATATTCATAGATGCCGGGCGGCAGCACACTGGCGTAAATGACGGCTCGTTCGTCATGGAATTCGATGTGATCGAAGAACCACCAGCCCCAGCCTTGCTCGCGCGGGTCGATGACTTCCCCGCCCGGAATCACGCCCAATTGCGAACTGATCGCCAGATCGGGATTCACCGCTTCGGCGCCGGCTGGGAAGAAGTCTTCGATCACCACATAGCGGGTGGTATTCGGCACGCTAATCCGCAATCGTACTTGGACCGCGTCGCCGATGGAGGCGCCGGTCACTTCCGCGCGCGATTCCTCCCCCAGCAAGGTGTAAGATCGCGATATTTCGATGCCATTGCTGATGGCTTCGACCTGGTCGACGGGAACATCCACATCAAGGCGAGCGGTATAATATAGCGCACCATCGCCCTCACCGCGCTGGAATTCGAGGATGTTGCTGTCTTGCTTGTTCAGGTCAGCCAAGTCAACGCTTATCCTGTCGGCCGCCAGCGCATTATCGGGCAGCGCCGCGTCCCGCAGCAGTTCATCCCCGTTCAAAGCGACGCTGTAGATGTACTCGGGGTTGAGTTCCCCGCTGAACAGCATCCAGTTGGTCAAGGCGATGATCGACCAGGTGTTTTCTTGCGGCGATCCCCAATAACCGCGTCCCTGGCGCGCGGAGACCAGATGCCGGACGATGTTCGGCAGCAGCTCGCTCTCCGGCCGAATCCTCAGCAGGGCATTCAGCGCCAGCGCCGTCGAGCGGATATCTGTCGACCAATTCCAGCGGTCGTCATAGGTCTCTTCAAAGAAGATGCCGCTTGCCCGCGTGACCGCCCGATTGAACATGACCTGTGTCAGCGTATCCAGCCGCGTGTGATCCGCTGGGTTTATGCGATGCAGCGTCTGTGCCAAAAAGGCGATCGCGTCCAGGTTCAGACGCTCATGATGCTCATACAACGTTGTGCTGCGGGCGATATCAGCCGCGCCCGACTTGGCCAGCGCGTACAGAATGAATGCCTGCCGGTTCAATTGCCACTGCTCGACTTCAAGCGCCGGCCTGATGAATTGCCGCCGCAGGAATCGCTGCGCCCGCCGGATGACATTGGCGTCTGCCGGATAGCCTTGGCGCTCCGCCTCCGCCAACCCGATCAGCGCGTACGCTGTCGTCATAACATCCGCCTCGGGATAGGCGCACCAACTCCAGCCGCCATTCGTTAGCTGACGGGCGTACAAAATCTGCAACCCTTCCGATACCAGCGCATCCAACTTGCTCTCAAGCTCAGGCCGCGACAGACCAAGTTCCTTAAGGGCGCGATACGAGACGATATTCGGCAAAAAGCGGCTGACGACGGCGGAGTTGCATTCGCTGAATTGCAGCGTTTCCATTTCCAGGTAGGTCAAACTCTCGTTGGTCACGCCGGCCAGCGACTTGTCGAGGTGGATTCTGAGCTTCCCCTCGCCGAATTCGAAAGCGCGCGGCAGCAATACGGCTTCCGAGCGCGTCCCAGCTTGCAAGAGCGCGCCGGCCGTCCCGTCCGTCTCCCGCACATCGTAGCGGTAAACCGGCAGCGTACCGTCGTCATCCAGGCTGACCGGCGAAATGCTGGCGTCCGCATACTGTCCGTCCGCGCTGCGCACGACGAAGATCGGCGCGACTTTATCCACATCGGCAACCGCCACGTTCCAGGTCACTCGCTGACGTCCGCCGGCCGGTATCATCACATGTTGGATCAAGCCCTCCGAAGCCGATACGTCCAGCCCGGCGAGTTTCTCAAGCGAGACCCTCGCGGCAACGTCCCCCCCGGTGTTGTTGTTGACCACCGCCGCCAATTGCGCATGATCGCCGACGACAAAGAAGCGCGGCGTTACGGGCCGTATGAGCAGCGGCCGAGTACTTCGCAGGTCGATGGTCCTCTCGCCAACCAACAGTCGCCCATCCCGCCCTTCGGTCAAGGCGCGCGCGTCCAAGCGCCAAGTCGTCAGATTGTCCGGCAGCCGCACAGCCACGGTCGCTTCGCCATGCGCATCGGTGACCACGCTGGGGTTCCAATAGGCGGTGTCGATAAACTCCCCGCGCAAATCAACAATGCCGGCTTCGAAAATGCCGCCGCCCCCGCCCTTCTGCTCAGACAGCCTGGCGGTGAAGGCATCGGCGTTCACCACCAGTGAACTGGAGGTTCGAACGCTAAGCTCCTGCGGTCCATAAAAGGATTCCAGCAGCCTTTCGCTGTTGCGCTCGGCCACCGATAGAGCCGCCAGATCGCTCACGCCTATCCCGACTTCAGCGACGACTGGCTCGCCGCGGTAATCGGTCACGCGCAGATGGTATTGGACATCATCTTGCGGCGCGGCGATGTTCTTATCGGCGCTGATTTCGATATTCAGCGCCTTCTGTTCGATATCAACCAGCAGCTGCGTCATGCCAACGCGCCAGGACGCCGTCTCATGATCCTCGTCGACCGGTTTAACGAGAAATACATTCACGAAGACATTGGGCGCGTGCTGCGGCAGAACCTCGAACTCATAAATATGTGAATTGCTGCTCAGGCTGATGCGCTCGGCGCTAAGCACATCGCCGCGTTCAAGGCTGATCAGCGCCTCCGTCCGCCCTTGAAACGGCGACGCGATCAAGATCTTCGCCCGCTCGCCGACGCTGTAATTGGTCGATTCCGGCACGATGCTGACGGAATTGCTGTTTTCCTGCCGCCAACTCACATAGTCCGCGCTGGATACCCAGGCGTAGGTGGCGGCGCGCGCCAAGTTGCCGGCCGCATCGCGCGCGGTGACAAAGACCTTGAAGATGCCTCCGTTCGGCGGCACATAGACAAAGCCCGCCTTGCCGTCGTCTGCGGTGGTAACACTCCCGCTGGTCACCGGTATTTCTTCGACATCCCAAGTCCAGGCGATCGCGCCCGTATCCGGGTCTTGTTCTTGCAGGCTTATCCAGCGGCGTTCAACCACCTCGATATCAATACGCTGGTTCGCGATTGGCCGACTATCCCAATCGACCGCGATGAGATTGATCCGGCTGTCTTCCCCAGCAAGGCTGACTATGCTCTCCGCCCGCGCCCCCACGTAAAGCGAAGCTTGATGCACGATCAGGTTCGCCCGGTCATATATCGTTTGCCCCGCTTCATCGCGAATCGACGCTTCAACCCGCCACTGTTGGCTGCGCGGCTCGCCCGGCATGTCGCCGACAAGCGTAAAACTGCCGATTCCGCCCTCATCGGTGGACAAGCCTCCTTCGCTGATCACCCGTCCGTAATCGCTGCCGCCCCCGCCAGCCTCATACACATTGTGGTCGGCAAAATCATAGCTGCCGTCGCCAGTATAGTTGAAACTAAAGGGCGAAGAATAAACGAAATAATTGGCCGCCGCATTCGATACGGGCCCACCGAAGAAATACCTCCCTTCCAGCGTAAATTCTGCTGAACCGCCTTGGACGATCTCCGGCCGCTCGGTTGAAAGCGTCACTTGGTATTCCGGTAGGCGATATTCAGCGACAAGGAAATCAATTGCGCCGCCTTCCTGAATGAATTCTTCCTCCTGCGGCAAGCTCACTTCCAGGATATACGCGCCAAGCGAGGCCTCCGCCGCGATGTCGAAACTGCCGCTGAAACTGCCAAAGTCGCTCAGCGGCAGTTCCCGCTGAAACACAATCTCGCCCTGAGCGTCTCGAATTGTCACCGGCGCCGTTTCATGTGGCGCGGGCATGTATACGACATCATCCTTGCTGCGCACGATGCCTCGGAAGTAGACCGGCTGCCCCGTGCGGTAAACGGGACGATCGGTATAGAGATACGTCTGATAAGCCCGCGGCGACCACGAGAAACGGTAGCCGAAATTCCAGGGTTCGGTGCCATGCGACCAATTTGTATAGCCCACCCCAAAATGATCCGCCGTCGATAAAACCGCGACGAAAGGCGAATAGAGATCGCGGGTATAGGGGATATCCACTCTTACAATGCCGTCGTCGTCGGTTCTGCCGCTGCCAACCAGCGTATTATCCGCGCCATACACAATGATGACTTCGCCGCC
>JAPOYU010000047.1 GCA_026706395.1 Chloroflexota bacterium | reverse complement strand
CCGAAGAGAACTACGCCCTGAACGTAGCGCGTCTGCCAATTCCGCCACTTCGGCTAGCAAGTACCGTGAAGTATAGTCGTTACAATCGAGATGTCAATATTCTAGTGGTACAGGAACTATGGAAGGGTTGGTGCTGTGTGCGTCGCTCTTCGCTGCCGGCGGCCAACAAGTTTAGGCTGACTAGCGCAGCTTGTAATGAATGTCAGAGGAATCACGCAGTCGCTCGGCCGCCTGCTCCGGTGTGAAGTCCCGTTGCGCTTCCGCCAGCATCTCGTAACCGACCATGAATTTCTTGACCGAAGCCGAACGCAACAGGGGCGGATAAAAGTGGGCATGCAGTAGCCAATGGCAGTTGTCTTCACCATTATACGGCGCGCCGTGCCAGCCCATAGAATAGGGAAACGGCACTTGGAATAGATTGTCATATTTCACGAGCAATCGCTTCAGGATCTCTGCCAACCGGGCGCGCTGCGTCGCCTTCAGATCCGGCAGGCGCTGCACCTTGAACTTGGGCAGGAGCAGCGTCTCGAAGGGCCAGACCGCCCAAAATGGCACCACAACCAGCCAGCTATCATTCTCAACCACCAGTCTTTCATTCCGCGCTCGTTCCTGTTCCCCGTAGTCGGAGAGCAGGTTGCCGTTGACCCGCTCTCGATAGGCGCGTTGCTGCGCATCTTCTTTGCTTGGGATTGTGCCCGGGCTGTCGGTCGCCCAGATCTGGCCGTGCGGATGCGGGTTGGATGCGCCCATCATATCGCCGCGATTCTCAAAGACTTGGACCCAATTGAATCGTTCGCCAAGTTCCTGCGTCTGCTGCGCCCATAAATCCACCACTTGCCTGACCTCCGGCAGTGACATTTCCGCCAGCGTCAAGTCGTGGCGAGGCGAGAAACAGATCACCCGCGCCTCGCCCCGCATCGACACATGCCTAAAAAGCGAAGTCGCGCTTGAAATCGCCCGAGGCACATCCGGCAGCACGGCAGCAAAGTCGTTCACAAAGACAAATGTAGAAACGTAATCCGGATTGCGGTCGCCATTGGCGCGCAGGTTGCCGGGACAGAGATAGCAGTCGGGATCATACTTGGGACGCTCCTCGCTGCCTGGGTCTTCAAGTCCGCCTTGCCAGGGACGTTTGGCGCGATGCGGAGAGACCAGTATCCACTCGTCGATCAGCGGATTGTAGCGCCGATGCGGATGCTCGCTGAAATCGAAGACCATCGGTCAAGCTTTGATGCGCGCGCAGCCATGGCTCAAAACGACCGCGGACCGTTCCTTGACTTGCGTACGAAAGCGAACTTCGCTCGGGCTGTGTCGCCACATTTCGGTAAGCAAAGTCTCGCCCGGAAAGACATGATGAGAGAAGCGGACATCCAGGCCACACAACCGATGCGAATCGTTCTCACAAAAGTGCTTTATTATGGCGCGGGCCGCAAACCCGTAGCTGCAAAGCCCATGCAAGATTGGCTTTTCGTATCCGCCGACCGCCGCCATAGACGGATCGGCGTGCAGAGGATTGGGATCCCCGGCCAGACGATACAATAATGCCTGCTGAGTCATTGTCCGCTCTTCATGAACTCGATCTGGCGCCTTAACCGGTACATCAGCTTTTGTGCTTGAGCCACGGTCACCACCAAATCCGCCGAGTCCCCGGATAAACGCCGAATTCCGAGCCTTTGCCAGTATGAGTCCACCTTCATCAGTGCTTGTGACTTCCACAATCAGCAGAAGTCCGCTGCCCTTGTCATAGATATCCGCAATGGTGAAAGCCGATTCGACAGTCGCCGCGCGCGGCAATGGCTTAAAAACATCCAGGTGTTGTTCACCATGCACCATCATCATGGGATCATATCTGATGCCGGCGAGCTCCCCGCTGAGAAATTCCTCGAAAAGCTCCTGCGCGAAAATCACGGCGAAAGTCGGCAAGACTTGAAAGTCGTTGCTGCACTCGTAGACGAATTTCAGTTCGTCGGCATCAAGCGGATCCGACGGCGCGCCGATTCCCAGCGCGTAAAGTACGGCATCTCGCTCGTTGTATGTGTAACTCGTCCGCCAAATTTCTTTGCCGATCGCCTGCCTGACTGTCGTCAATGAAAGAGGTGGCATTGCAACATTCCTGTCATGTTGAGAAACCTGGTAAGAGTATAACAACTGAAACAACAGTGCAATCGCATCAGCAGCGCCCTCGCAGCAAACGATGAACGGCCGATTCAGCCTTTGACAGCGCCTTGTGTCAGGCCGCCGACAATTTGATCTTGCAGGGACAAATAGATGACCAAGGCGGGCAATGAGCCGATTATGGCGCCGGCGGCGAATACGCCCCAATCCAGGGCGAAGCTAGCACTGACATAACTCCACAAGCCCACCATCAAAGTCCAGCTGTCGGTATCGCGCAGCAGTATGCGGGCCAGAACAAACTCGTTATAGGAGCCGACAAACGAGAGAATGCCGACCACCACCAGCACGGGCCTGACCAATGGGAATATCAGTCGCCAATAGACCTGCCAATGGTTGGCGCCATCGACCATCGCCGATTCATCGATATCGCGCGGGACGGAATCGAAGAAGCCTTTCATCAGCCAGATGTTGATGCCCATGCCGCCGCCGACATAGACCAGAATTAAGCCGCCGTTGGTATTCAGTCCGAGGAACGGAATATGATTGCCGATCTGTTGCAGCATTAGAAAGATGGCGACCATCGCCAACAGATTTGGGAAGACCTGAACCAAAAGAATCAGAACCAGCAAACTGCGCCGCCCCGAGAAGCGAAAACGAGAAAAAGAATAGGCGCTGAAGGCGGAGACCAATACAACTAGAATGGCCGTGATCGACGACACGGCGATGGAGTTGATGAGCCAACGCACGAAGGGTTTTCGCGGAGTGTTAAAGAGAATATCGAAATTGATGAGATAGCTTGAGGTGATGTCGTAGAGCGCGTCGTCAGCCTCGAATGAGTCACCGACCTCGAGGCGGATGTTGCGCACATAACCGTTCTTGGGCGAGCGCAATTCCTTTTCCTCACCGTCAACTTCTACCAGCATGATAAGCCCGGCGCTGCGTTCGACGCGTTTGCCATCCGGAGACCCGATCTCCAGCAAGGTACCCGATTCTTCCGCATAGACTGTTCGCCTTTCCGGCAGCGGCGGAATCACTGATTGCGTAACCATAGACTGGCTGGGATTCAACGCTGCCGAAACGACCCAGACGACCGGGAACATGGCGAAGATGACGGCGATGATCAAGATGATGAGTTGGATCGCCAACTGGATGTTTTGCGCCGCACTGTAGCGCCTGTGTTTAATCACGCGACGCTCAGACATTTTCTGAGGTTTCCTCCCAGCCTTTGGTCAATTGATACTGAGCCAGGGTCACGCCGGCGACCATCAAGAAGATGATAATTGTGATGGCGGATGCCAAGCCATAATTAGCGCCCCGTCCACCGCCAAAGGCCAGGCGATAGGCATAACTGATCAGAATATCAGTGTGCCCGGCCGGCAAGGTGCCCGCCTCGACCATGGGTGGTCCACCCTCGTTGAAAGCTTCAATAATTACAAAGTTATTGAAATTGTAGGTGAAGGAGGCTATCAGCAAGGGGCCGACCGCCACCAGCAGCATCGGCAGAGTCAAACCGCGGAATTTCTGCCACCAGTTGGCGCCGTCGACTTCGGCCGCCTCGTACATGTCGCTCGGAATAGCCGCCAGGGCGCCACTGCAAACCAACATGAAGTAGGGGTAACCGAGCCACAGATTGACCAGGATGATGCCAAATTTTGCCCAGCCGGCATCGATAAAGAAAGGTGGCGGTTCCAGGCCGAAAGACCTGATGATGTTGGAAACCACACCCAGATTGGAGTTTAGCATTCCGCGCCAGATCGCCACCGAAATGAGACCCGGTATCGGCCATGGAATGATCAAAATGGTGCGAAACGCTTTCTTAAATGGGATACGTCTGTTCTGCAGCAAAAGGGCGAAGAAGAGACCAAGAGAAAATGTCGACAGGACCGACACCAGGGAGAAGCCAATCGTCCACATGAAGATCCGCGCCAGCGGGCTACGTATATCATCGCGATCGATGAAACTTTGGTAGTTGTCCGCGCCGATTGCGCTAATGAATCCTGTGAACAAGAATGCGCCGTCTTCATTGACAAATTGCCCGCTATCGTAGTCGGCTCTGAACAGCCTGCCGCTCTTGTGGTCCAACACAGCATCTTGATCGGCCAGATATTCATAGCGCTGTTCGAATTCACCAGCATCCCGACGGCCGGCGATGCCGATGCGCAAGTCATCATTGCCGAAAGTAAGTTCTTGCACCACCCTTACTGCTTGCAGCGATTCCCCGCGGCTTAACTGTCGATATCCTTTATAGTCATCAGGCAGATCGCCCCCGGCAAGAACCGATGTGACCGGTTCGAAACTTTCGGGCGTGGCGAAATAATATGCGTCTCCGGCGCTTTCGTCGGTCAACCAAAGCGCGAAATCTCCAACGTTATTCTGGTAAAGCGTCCAGCCGTATACCTTGCCGCCATCGGGCAGATAGGTCTGTTGCGCCAGCAGCTTAAGCACCTGCGTCTTGGTCAGCAGGTTGCCATCGCCGTAATTGGTGAAGGAGACATAGACGGTATAGACAATGGGAAAGACCACCAGTAGCGTCATAAGGGACAACGCGGGCGCGATCCAGCGCAAAGCATAAAGATCGGCGCGGAGATTGATGATGTTGACGCCAAGCGTGATTACGCCAATGGTGATGGCTAATTCCCAAATGCCGTCGGCGGCGAAGGCGTAGATCAAATACAGAGCGAAGGCATCGACTATGATCAAGCCGAGGTAGGTTGCGCCTAAACGAAGCAGCGACCCGCCCCATATCGGCCCCCGCCGCGGCAACTGTTCGCCAGCTTTTCCCTTCATCATCGGCCTGTACACAAGCGGATTATGGTGATACCGCCTTCCGATCAGTGTCGCACGGGCGGCTCAAACAAAGAAGGGGGATGCCATTTCCGGCGATCCCCCAAAGATTCTGCATAACCGTCTCGAGCGTGGTAGCGGCTTATTCCGAACCGGCAATCGCCGCACGGATCTGTTCGCCCGCCGTGCTAAACGCTTCTTCCGCGCCCAATTCGCCGGTGCGGACCAGCGTTATCGCGTTGGCCCAAGCCGCCCAGACCGATCCCATTTCCGGAATGGCTGGCATCGCCAGGCCCTCGGTGCCGGCGGCGACGAAACCGGCTATGACTTCGTCTTCCAAGCTCTCACGTAACGCAATGTGAGCGGGTGGACGTGGATCGGCACTGTAGAAGGACGTCATTACTTCTTGCGTGGCGATGAAATCAAGCAAGAAGGCTTCGGCCAGAATCTTGTTCTCGCTGAAAGCGTTGATCATAAAGCCCACGACGCCAAGGAAGGGCTTGGCGGAGCCGCCGGGCCCCGCGGGCAAGCCGTCTACGGTGAAGTTCACGCCAGACTCTTCGATTCGCGGGATCGCCCACGGTCCGGTAATGATCATGGCTGCTTCACCCGTCTCGAACAGCGTATGCATGACATCGTAATCCACACCCGAGGGCATCAAGCCATCGCTTACGTATGACTCAATATAAGCGGCGCCGGCGATGGCGCCATCGCTGTCCAGGCCAACGTCGTTCGGGTCATAGCCAGCTTCGGTCAATCCAAAGACATAACCGCCGTGCGCCGTCAGTACTGAGAACGAATGGTAGGGGTCGGAATCTTGGATAATCCAGCCATACATCGCGTCGCCATCAATGATAAGCTGCTCACTTATCTCGCGCACTTCCTCCCAGGTCGCCGGATTCTCGGGCACCAGGTCGGTATTGCGAATAAAGGCAACATTCTCGGCCGCCACAGGCAAACCATACTGGACTCCGTCGTAAACAAAGGCGGCGCGGGCGGAGGCCAAGAAGTCATCCTCAACATCGGACAGGTCGATTTCCGCCAATAGGCCGTTGACCGCCAGATCGCCCAGCCAGTCATGAGCGCCGATGAAGATGTCGGGGCCCTCGCCAGCCGGTGCAGCCGTCTTGACCTGATCACGAATATCAAGGAAGGGAACTTCATGCACTGTTACAGAAATGCCCATTTCCTCTTCAAACTGAAGCGCCAACTCTTCCAGAATGGGAGTCGACGACTCGCTGCCCCAAATCGTCAAACTGTCTTCTTGGGCGGAAGTGGCGGCTGTTGCGCTCATGAAAACAAGCAACACAAGTACAAGACAAAACCTTGAGACTTTCATGGTACGCGTCCTTTTCTATCGACCGTTAATTGATAGCGCCTGTAGTGCAAAGATCATATCCAATATCTGGGGCGCTTGTCAATTTTCCGGATGGTTAGCTGGCTCGTAAGTTGTTGGCCGCATGCAGGCAAGAATCTCATTCTGAAGGCTGCTGTGGCGATATAAGTCTCAGATATTCCCAAGTATAGATGCCCGTGCTGTGCCCGTCGTCCCAGCTGGGCTGCAAGGCGTAGTTGCCGACCGCGCTTAGAGCGGTTACGGCGTAGGAGCGCCGCGGCACCAGCTTGAGCAGATCGTCCGGGGCGTGCTCCAGGCCCATATTGCCGTGCCCGCCCCGGCATTCGACGCAAGGACAAGCTTCCCGCAAGTGGCTCAAGGGATAGCAGCTTTCCAGGCCATCCGTCCAGGTGATTTCCAGTCGGCGCTCAGTTTTGTTCAAGGTGATGGCCTGCGGTATAGCATTCATGCGTCGCGCCTTTGTAACTCTTTACATAGGCTAATCGTATAGTGTTGCAGAACCATTGGAAAGCCATAAACTACCGTCGTACGAGGCCAGAATGCACCTAACTTGCGATACGGACTCGCTCTGCTACAATGGCTAAACCATCGCCAGCATCTGAATAGCGCGGAGCAAGCACAATGTTCAGATTGCAACGAATTCTCTGGCTGACAATCTGCATCATCATTGTTTCAGCTTGCCAGGGACCAGGCATCGCGCCCGAACAGCAGACGGCGACGGCGGAGTCCCAGGCGGTGGCGCAACACATCGCCACGCTTGGCAGCATCGCCGCTACCAACACCGCCATTCATGTCACCGAGGCGGTGGCGCGCGCAGCCACTGAGGCCGCGCCAACCGACACGCCGACTATTACGCCGACGCCCGATCCCTTTCCCACGCCAGTTAAAGGAAATATCTACGTCGCAGAACAACGCTTTGAAGGCGGCCGGATGTTTTGGTTGCAGCCCAACGGGCAGATATGGCTGCTCAGCGCCGACGAAGCCGGCAAAAATATCTGGTCTGTTTACAACGACACTTTTGTGGAAGGCGAAGTGGAATCCGACCCGCAGATTGTGCCGCCGGAGAACCGACATCAGCCGGTGCGGGGATTCGGCAAGCTGTGGCGAGAAAACCTGGAGGTGAGGCAAGAACTGGGCTGGGCACTCGAAACCGAGATCGGGCACACTACCCGCTACGAATACCGCCAAGGCGGGCACCTGAACGACCAAAACGTCTACGTGCCGGGACCGGGTTATCATCTCCTGCGAAGCGCCAGCGGTGATACCTTCCGCTTCGACGAAGGCACCTTCACCTGGTCGTTTGCCGGCTAGGGGCGACGGATCGACAATATGCAGAACCTCCGGCGGCAATCTATCGCGCCTGACCGCGCCTTCGAATACCACATCGCGGCGGACGCGCGTATAAGCAAGACCGACTATTGCGATGATCAAGTATGGGTGGCCCGCTTTGGCTCCCGCGATGACGCGGCGATAACGCTGCAGACTAAATTTGGCGGGCGCGCCGGCCTGGTGAGCCTGGTGCCCATGTGGCGCATTGGCGGGCGCGTCATTTACCAGGCATCAGCTTACGACAGCCGGCCGGCGATAAAGGCATTTGCTCCCAACTTCATACAGATCGAGGCGGCGCCATCGCCCGAACTCGAACTTGTCGCGCGCTTTCTGGCGCTGGAATCACGGGCCTTCGGAGGCGAGTTCGCCCTGCGGAATCTGGGCGATGAGCCAATCGACTTTCAGTTTGAGCTATTCGGACACGTTGTCATCAACGAGCGCAATCAGACGCTCAATGTTCTGACGATGGCCGACTACAGCCTGGCCCTGCACCTGGGGCAGATCGGCAATCTCAATCCGGTTGTGACGCTTGAAGGGGCGAGCATCGAGATCTATGGCGGGCGCATTAGCAGTCCCAAGCTAGGTCGACGCATTGCGCTTGAGCCCGGCGCCGAGGCGCGAATTCCCTTCGTAGCCGCTGGATTGCCGGAGATGCGCGATTCTTACAGCGTCGCCATGAACTGGCTGTCGCGCCCTTGGGCGCGCTACTTCGAGCAGATCGATCAAATCGCGACAGCCGCGCCGAAAGTGACAACTGGCACGGCCGAATGGGATCTCCTCATTGACTTATCCTATTCGCAGCTGATCAAAGCTTTTATGGATCCGACGGAGCATCTGCCCCACCATTCCTTCGTCGCCTTTCGCGCTAGCAATCGCGGTTGGAGCCGTCGCGGCAATGGCAGCGACCACGTCCGAGCCTGGTCGGGGCAAGATCCCACGCTGGCATACCTGGCGGCGTCGGCAATCACAAATGTCGATGCGGATTTGGCAAAAGCGATCATACGCAATTATCTGTCTGTTCAGGACGAAACAGGCTACATCGATCGGCAGCCCGGGCTTGGCGGGCAGCGTCAAGGCTTGCTGCTAATGCCGATTTTGGCGCGTCTATGCCTCCAAGTTGTGCGGCAGACCGATGATCGCGACTTTGCGGCCGAAGCGCTGCCGGCGCTCGCCGGCTTCTTCGGCAGTTGGTTGGCTGCCGATGCGGACAAGGATGGAGTGCCGGAGTGGCAGTCCGAACGCCAAACAGGTTATATCGCGTTTCCAACATTCGGCCGCGGACAAGCCTGGGCACAGGGCGCAGACATACACCAAATGGAGACGCCCGACTTGCTGGCATATCTGATCTCGGAAGCCGATGCGATAAGACAGATAGCGGCGCTGGTAGGCGATGAAGCGACCGCCGAAGTCATGGAGGAGCACCTAGGCGGATTAGAAGCGCATTTGGATGACTTATGGGATGGAAAGCGCTACACCTACCGCGACCGAGATTCGCATCATAGTAGCGATGGCCGGCATATTCTCGAGCGCGGCGCCGGCGACCAAGTGCACGAGATTGGGCAGTCACTGGATTCACCCGCTCGCCTGATGATAAGAGTGGTTGGCGGTGTCAGCCAGCGACCACGGATTTCGCTCAAGCTGGAAGGCAAGGACGAAAGCGGAGCCCCCTGCACAATAGAAGCGCCGGTGGATGATTTTCTCTGGCAGAATCGGCAAGGCGTCTACACGACGAAACAGCCGCTTTCCTACGTGGACAGAATCACTATCAGTGGCTTGAGCCGTGTGTACAAGGTTTACGCCCTCACACTCGACTACAGCAAGCTGGATATCAATGCACTGTTGCCCCTATGGACGGGGCGCATTTCACCGGAACGAGCCGACGCCTTGGTCAAGACGGCATTGGACGAATCGCATTTCCTGCGTCCGAACGGCTTGACCATGGTCAGTGCCAGCGATCGCAACTACGACCCCTCCAATGCGCGAGGTGGCGGCGGCATCTGGATGTATTGGTTGACGCTGGTCGGCGAAGGCATGGTAAGAACAGGCTACCGGCGGGAAGCCACCGACATTCTCAAGCGGGTCTTCATTATGCTCGCGCGCGTTCTGGAGCGGGAAGGCAAGCTCTCACGATTTTATCATGCCGATGAGGCCAAGGGTTTCGGTGAGGACCACCATATCGGCGGCATCGTGCCACTCGGCCTGCTGCATGAAATCATCGGCATCCGTATCGTAGCGCCCGACAAAGTATGGGTCGGCGGCGAATTCACCTGGGGCGACCCAGTAAGCGTCGAGCAGCATGGCGTTACCGTGCATCGCTCCGTCGACGAGACTCGAATTGCTTTTCCTTCCGGGCAAAGCGAGACGCTGCCTGCCGATGCCGCCTGGCAGCTTGTGCATGATCCTTTGCCACTGCCCACGGCGGACGAAACCGAAACGCCTGAGTTTCCTGAGGTCGCCGTCCCAAGCGAGCAGGATGACGACGAACCGCTGATCATTGAGTTCGAGGATGGCGGCGAAACAGCGCAAGAAGAATCGACGGCAATATCGCTTGACGATGTGAACCAAGACGATGATGGAAGCAAGATCTAGTCGGCCGAGCGCTCGCAATGGTACGGAGCTGCCGACATTTGGCGCCAGGCCCCTTGCTGACATCCGGCAATCGCCATGATTTACAGAATTCGATCGGGCAGCGGACATGAACAGCGCGATGTGCCCGCAACCAAAATGCAGTGGCGCCGGCTGCTGGGATATCTGCTTGCGCACAAACTGCGCCTCCTGCTGGCCTCGATTGGTTTGATCTTCGCTTCCGCCCTCAGCTTGGTCTTCCCCGCCGTGATTCAGAAGGTCATCGATTCCGTTTTCATTGACGCCGATATCGTACTGCTGGACACGATTACCTTGGTTCTATTGGCTGTTTTTGTCTTCCGGTCTCTCGCGAGCTTCGTGCAAAACTACAATCTGAACTATGTCGGCGAGCGGATCGTCGTCGAAATGCGCACCGAACTTTATGCCCATTTGCAGGCGCTTTCGATCCGTTTCTATACCGACCGTCGCGTTGGCGAGTTGATCAGCCGCATCTCTTCCGATGTGACTGTCGTACGAACGGTCCTCACCGGCAATCTCAGCACATTCTTGCTGCAGACCCTGACCCTGATCGGCGCGATAGCGATCATGCTTTATCTCAACTGGCGGCTGACACTATTCATCATCGTTCTCATGCCGATTATCGTATTGATCGCCTTCGTCCTGGGCGGCGCGATACGGCGTACGAGTACAAAAGTCCAGGACGAAATCGCCGGCGCTACCGTAGTCGCCGAAGAAGTCTTCCAAAATATCCGCGAGGTTAAGAGTTTCGTCCGCGAAAGCTACGAGGTCAGCCGTTACAACAGCGCTATCGCTGTGGCATTCCGCGCTGCGGTCAAGCTGCTTACCGTGCGCTCGATTTTCGGCTCAATTATCGCCTTCTTCGCCTTTGCCGGACTGGCGCTGATATTGTGGTTTGGCGGGCGTGAGGTCCTTGATGAGCGTCTCAGCCCTGGCGAGTTGGTGTCCTTTCTCATCTACGGTTTGACCGTCGCCGCCAACTTCGCCGGCGTGGTCAGCGTCTATTCCCAGGTACAAGAAGCCATCGGCGCAACCAAGCGTGTATTCGAGATACTTGATACCGAGCCGGACATCAAAGACGCGCCCGGCGCCCGGCGTCTAGGGCAGGTTGCAGGGGCCATTGAACTGCGTGGACTGAGCTTTGCTTACGATGAACTGGATGTGCTAAAGGATATTAACCTCGAAATCGCCGCTGGCGAGATAATCGCGCTCGTCGGTCCAAGCGGCGCCGGCAAAAGTACCTTGTTTAATCTGATCCCGCGCTTCTATGATCCGGACAGCGGCGCGATAACCATCGACGGTCATGACATCCGTCAGGTGACGCAGAGCAGCCTGCGAACTCATATCGGCATCGTCCCACAGGAAACGCTGCTATTCGGCGGCAGCATCCGCGAGAACATCCTCTACGGCAAGCTGGACGCCAGTGAAGCCGAGTTGATCGCGGCGGCGCACTCGGCCAATGCCCACAACTTCATTATGGAACTGCCAAAGGGTTACGATACCATCGTCGGCGAACGTGGCATCAAGCTCAGCGGCGGGCAGCGGCAACGTGTCGCCATCTCCCGCGCTTTGCTCAAGAATCCCTCCATTCTGCTATTGGATGAAGCGACATCCAGCCTGGACAGCGAAAGCGAGCAACTGGTGCAAGAAGCCTTGAGCCGGCTGATGCGGAATCGAACGACGCTAATCATCGCGCACCGGCTCAGCACCGTAAGGGTCGCGCATCGCATCGCCGTATTGGACAGAGGGCGCATAGTCGAACTCGGCGGGCACGAAGATTTGATGGCCCGGCGCGGGCTGTATGCCAAACTCTACGATATGCAATTCCGTGATGCTAACCTTTTCGTAACTGCCTAGTGAATTGGCGCCGCCCTGACATTTGATAAGCGACTATCTAATTCCTCAGAGCTTCCTGAATGACGCTGCCGCTTGCGCTCCTACTCCTCGCGATCGCGGGCTTTCTGATCTGGTGGCTGATTTTCGAGACGGAAGGCGTCTACCTGGGGAAACGAGCCGTCATCGCCCTCTATGATCTATACGCCCATCGCTACGATCGGATCAAGCAATTCGACGAGACAGCCGACCTGGCGCTGATCGCCCAGCCTCTTCTCGAGCGCATCAGCCCTCAGCGGGACCCGCTCATCCTGGACGTGGCGACTGGTACCGCGCGGCTGCCGCTGGTCTTGGCGCGATTCGCCCGCTTCGACGGGCATGTCATCGGCGTCGATGCCAGCCGCCGGATGCTGGCAAAAGCCCAAGAGAAGATAGTCAACGATCATTTCGAGCCCTTTGTCACCCTGATGCGCCAGGATGCAAGCGCGCTGCCCTTCGACGACAGCTGCTTTGATGTGGTCACCTGCGTCGAAGCGTTGGAGTTTATGCCATGTCCGAAACAGGCTCTGGCTGAAATGACTCGTGTACTGCGGCCCGGTGGCTTGCTGCTCACAACCATCCGCATCGATACACGTTGGATGCCCGACCGTACCTGGAGCGAAGAGCGAATGCGGGCTGAGCTAAAGGCGCTGAACATGCGCGATATCGATGTCATGATCTGGCAAGAAGATTACAGTCAGGTTTGGGCCTGGAAGGCTGGCGATTCCACAGCGCTGGGTCGCGCGCAGCTTGAGTCCGCTCTTGGATCGGCCAGTCAAGTCCCTATTACCTATGCCGAATCGGTCTGCTAGAATCCGAAGCCGCTAAATTAAGCCCAAATCCAAGGATTCCTGCCTTTGATTCAGCTCAATCGCGAATTAGAACAGTCGATCCGCGGCGCCCTTCAAGCTGCGCAAGCGGACAACATCCTTCCAGCCTTTGAGATACCGAAAATACCTGTCAGTGCGCCCAAGCGCAGTGGACAAGGCGACCTGTCTTATCCAGCTATGGGATTGGCCCGGCACGCCCGGATGAAACCGCTCGATATTGCCAATCTCATTGTGGAGCAAATGTCAACGCCGGACTTCATCGAATCTGTCGAAGTAGCGCCGCCCGGCTTTATCAACTTCACTTTGTCTGAATCATACCTCCGGCGACAAGTCGATGCCATCATCGCCGAACGCGATAAGTTTTTCCAACTCGATATCGGCGAGGGCAAAAAGGCGCAAGTCGAATTCGTCAGCGCCAATCCCAGCGGGCCAATCACCATTGGTCATACACGCAACGCAGTCGTTGGCGATGCGATGGCGCGGCTGCTTGAGGCGGCCGGCTACGATGTGCAGCGCGAGTACTACTACAACAACGCTGGCAATCAAATGATTGTGCTGGGCAAAAGCCTGATGCTCCGCTATCTGCAGCAATTGGGCGAAGACATCGTCTTCCCAGCTGACTACTACCAGGGCGGATATCTCATGGAAGTCGCGGCTGACCTGGTGCAAGAGCACGGCGACGCTCTGCGCAATGAGAATTGGGAGGTCTTCAAGGACATCGCCGAATCGCGCATGTTTGCCTGGATCAATCGTTCGCTTTCTTCGATTGATATCAAACATGACGACTTCTACAACGAGACATCCCTCTTTGAGACAGGGCGCATTTGGCAAGTTCTCGACGCAATGCGCGAAAACGGCCACATTTACGAATCGACGCATTGGGAAGGCGCCGATGACGCCGAAATCGTCGATACAATCGAAAAGAGCTATGAGCAGGCCACTTGGTTCCGCAGCACAACCTTCGGCGATGAAAAAGATCGCGTCATGGTCAAAAGCGATGGCGTCCCGACCTATACTCTGCCCGATATCGCCTATCACTGCCACAAGCTTGAACGGAGCTTCGACATCGCCGTAAATGTCTTGGGCACGGACCACTTTTCACAAGCCTCTGTCGTCCAATACGGCATCCGCGCCTTGAATATGTGCCCCGATCCTATTCATGTTATCTTCCTGCAGATGGTGCGTGCCGTACGCTGGGACGAAGCGCGCGGAGAATACGCCGCAATTAAACAGTCGAAACGTGCCGGCGATTTCGATACGCTCGATGATCTGGTTGAGATGACGAGCGCCGATGCCGTGCGTTATCACATGCTGGCGCGCAGCCCCAATTCACAATTGGATTTCGATGTCGATCAGGTCGTGAAGCAGTCGAACGAGAACCCGGTCTATTACATTCAGAATGCCTACGTCCGCTGCGCCGGTATCTTCCGCGAAGCGGAGGAGCGCGGCTTCGACGATGATGGCGCCGATTTGAGTTTACTCGGCGATGCTGAACTGAGATTCATCCGCAAGACGCTGGAACTCGGCAATGTCATTGAGCAAGCAGTGACGAATTACGAGCCGCACAAAATCGCTTTCTTCGCTCAAGAGCTTGCATCGGTATACCACCCCATCTATGACCAGGTGCGCGTGCTGCATAGCGAAGTGCCGGCGGATATCGCCAAAGCGCGCTTGCGCTTCTATCGAGCCGCCGGCGTCGTCTTCCACCGACTTTTGCGGCTCATGGGCATGACCGCGCCAGAACGCATGTAAACTACTCAACAGGAAGGCACCATGGGACTCAAACCCGATCACTGGATTAAGAAGATGGTGACCGAACACCGCATGATCGAACCCTTTGTCGACCAGCAAGTCCGCGAGGGCGCGATAAGCTACGGCGTCTCATCCTATGGCTATGACCTGCGGGTATCCGACGAATTCAAGATCTTCACCAATGTACACTCCGCCATAGTCGACCCCAAGAATTTCGCCAGCGATTCCTTCGTCGATTATCGGGGCGATGTCTGCATAATCCCGCCCAATTCCTTTGTGCTGGCGCGTTCAATAGAATACTTTCGCATTCCCCGCCGCGTGCTGACCGTCTGTCTGGGAAAATCAACCTACGCCCGCTGCGGCTTGATCGTGAACGTCACGCCTTTTGAGCCGGAATGGGAAGGTTTCGTCACGCTTGAAATCAGCAATACAACGCCGCTGCCCGCCAAGGTATACGCCAATGAAGGACTGGCTCAGGTCTTGTTCTTCGAGGCCGACGAGGTATGCGAGCAATCTTACGCCGATAAAAAGGGCAAGTATCAAGGGCAAACCGGTGTCACGCCGCCGCGAATGTGAACAAGACAAACTTGACGGCGACGCCAATTCGCGGCTATAATTCACAGTTCGCGGGCGATTAGCTCAATTGGCAGAGCATCCGGTTTACACCCGGAAGGTTGTAAGTTCGAGTCTTACATCGCCCACTCAGATCGCAATCAACCTGACTGGCGCTGAATCAAGCGCCGATTTTGCTTTAGCGTATCTTCTCGGTTCGGGCCGCATTTCAGCGCGAACAGCCGGGACAGTGCTGCTGCGTTCGCTCACAGACATCCTCAATGCGTGAACATTTGGTCGCCTATTCCGGTTCACTTTCCGCTACACCCGGATAAACTAAAGCGTTCGAAAGGATATCATGCCTTCCCAACTCGCCTACCAGCAGAACCGAGACACTTTACAATGGATCGCCGTCGTTGACGAATCCATTGCCGAACTAATGCCAAGAAACGCGACCTGCCCTAC
>JAPOYU010000034.1 GCA_026706395.1 Chloroflexota bacterium | reverse complement strand
CTTCCTGGCGCAGCGTTACTTCATTCAGGGTGTGGTGATGACGGGGCTGAAGGGCTAAAGATCGCGCGGACTCAAGCCCAGAAGGCCTTTTCCAGGTCATCGAATTCCGAAGCTGGACCCTCGAATTTGTTTCGTCCAAGTTCCAGCACGTATACGTAGTCGGCGATCTTCAGCGCTTCACGAATCTCTTGATCGACCAGCAGGATAGTTAGCCCCTCCTCGTCGCGCAGGTTGATCAGCATGCGGTAGACCTCTTCGCTGAGCATTTTCGCCAGGCCCGCAGTCGGTTCGTCAATTAGAATCACTTCGGGATCGGTCATCAGCGTGCGGCCGATTTCCACCATGCGCTGCTGTCCGCCCGAAAGATTTCCGGCTTGCTCATGCTGCTTTTCCCGCAGGATGGGGAAGCGCTCATAGTTTTCTTCGATTTTGCTTTCCATCCGCTTTTTGTCATTCTGGAAAGTCCAGGCGCCCATCATCAGGTTTTCCCGAACGCTCATATGCTTGAAAACGCCGGGCTGCTGCGGAATGTAGCTGATGCCGAGACTAATCAATTGATGTGTTGCGGTACCGGTGACATCTCTGCCGTTGAGCAGAATCCTGCCGCTATGTGGATTGAGGAAACCGTACACCGCCTTGAGCAATGTGGATTTGCCCACGCCATTAGCGCCCAGTATCGCCGTGAGCTTGCCCGTCTGCGCCGTCAGGCTTAAGCCGCGCAAGATATGCAGGTCTTCATAGTAGCCGACGTAGAGGTCCTCAATCTCGAGCATGTTCAGTCTTCCTCGTCATGGCCAAGGTATGCCTCGATGACGGCCGGGTCGCTTCTTACGACCTGCGGCGCGCCGTCGGCGATCAAGGCGCCATGATGCAGGACCAGCAGGCGCTGGCTCAACTCAAACACGGCGCCCATGTCATGGCTAATCAGGATGATGGCTTTGCCATCTTCGTAAACACGATGGATGTACTGGTATATTGTTTCCTGCAGGCGCGGGTGGACGCCGGCAAATGGCTCATCGAGGATGATCACAGTGGGCTCAAGCATCAGAAGACGACCGAGCTCGAGAAGTTTCCGCTGCCCGCCGCTCAAAGCCCGGCTGTATTCGTTGGTCAGATGATCTATGGTGAGCAGGCTGAGTGTCTCGTGCGCGCGTTCTTCAAGGTCTGCGCGCTTAGCCCCGGGGCGATGAGCCAGCCCGGGCACCATCATGTTTTCCATAACGGTCATTCGGCCCAGCGCTCTTGTAATCTGGAACGTGCGCCCGAGACCGGCTCGGGTTACATCGTACGCCGGATGGCCGTCAATCCGCTTGCCGTTGAGGTAGATGGTGCCTGTGGTCGGCTTTAGCATGCCGCTCATGACGTTTGTCAGCGTCGTTTTGCCAGCGCCATTGGGGCCGATCATGCCGATTAGCTCAGGCCTGGTCACGCTGAAGGACACATGATCCACCGCCTGATTGCCTCCAAAGCGCTTCGTAACCCGGTTCAACACGAGGTTGATGTTACTACTCATCACCCGCCTCCAGTGGCTCAGCGTAGTCATCATCGCTATCGCGTTTGGAGACAGTCTCCTTCATTGCCAGGTCGCGTCCGCTGAACCAATTGATGAGGGGGTAGAGCAGGCCGTTGCGCATGTATCGCAATGTGAAGACCATGACAACACCGAAGAGGGCGAAACGCCAGGCGCCGGTCTCCCACACAAAGGCATCAGTACCATCGGGCAAAGTAAGCCCTAAGGGGAATGAGATGACAACTTCGCGCATGGCCTCCAGCAGGTAACGCGAGATGAAAGCGCCCGCGGCGGCTCCGATTAGGCTCTCCATACCGCCTATGACGGCGTAGGCGATAATGAGAGACATCTGAAGGACTTCAAGCTGCTCGGGGATAATCCGCTCTGAACCGACATCGCTATAGAATACAGCGCCGGCCAAGCCTACGATCATACTAGTGAATACGAATATCAGGATCTTATAGCGGACGACATTGACGCCCAGGGCGGAGGCAGCGTCTTCGTCTTCGCGCATCGCTCTTAGGAAAAGACCAATCGGCGAGTTGGCGACCCAGTACATCGCCAGCAAGCAGACAACGAGCAGCCCAAACATCAAGTAGTACTCGACTTGCCGGGCCGCGTCGACATCGGCGATCTGCAGAAGAGGTCGCAGCGACAAGCCGTTTGACCCGCCAGTGTAATCATACTCGGTCAACATCATGATGCGGAACAGTTCAGAGAAGGCGATTGTGAACAAGGCCAGATATGCTGAGCGTAGCCGCAGCAGAAGCCAGCCTATCACCAGGCCGACCAAGCCCGCGACCAGCGTGCCGATGATAATGGAACCGATGGCGGAGATGGACTCGGGTGTGATGGCGATGCCGAGGGCGGCGAAAATAATGCCGTCCCGGGCGAAGAGACCGGCGACGTACGCTCCGATGCCCATAAACGCCATGTGACCGAAAGAAAATTGACCGGCGATGCCGGCCAGCAGCGCCCAACTGGAAGACATAATTGCATAGAAGAAGCCACTTATGAAAACTGTCTTGGCGTAGTTGGATTGTGACGTGTCGTTGGGGAACCAGAGAAAGAAAAGGATGATGACCGCCAGAACGATGTAGCCAAGGCGTCGGCGGCCGATACTGTTGTCAATTGCCGACTCAAGGCGTTTGAAGCTCTTGGCAAGTGAAAGGGAGTTCGGAACTCTGCCGGTTGTCATAATCAATGCTGCTCCCTTCCGAAGAGACCGGTCGGCTTGAGCAGCAGGACCAGAGCAAAGATGACCAAGGCAAAGGCTTCCTTGTAAGCGGCGCCACGGCTGGGGTCGGGATGGCAGCCAGCGCCCAGCGCCTCGACGATGCCAACGATAATTCCGCCCAGCAAAGCGCCCGGCACGGATCCCAATCCACCCAGGACCACGATCACATAAGACCGGCCGACCATTTCCGCCCCAACCCAAGGCACCCAAGCGAATATCGGGATCAGGGCGGCGCCGGACATCGCCGCCAGCATGGAGCCGAGAGCAAAAGACAGCGTATTCATGTTGGTGGGATTGATGCCCGTTACCGCGGCAGCTTGCCGATCTTGGCTGGTGGCGCGTAAGGCTCTGCCCGTCCAGGTGCGCTGCAAGAAGTAGAGCAGGGCGAATATCAGAATGATGCCCACTATCATCGCGAAGGCGCGGTCGCCAATGATATTGATGGGGCCAAAGGCAAAGTCATCTGTGATCTCCGCGCGCTGAAGTGTGAAGCGGCGAATCTCGATGAACCGGTCTGTGCGCTGCGGAAATGGGCCGGCAACTGCCAGGGTGGTGTATTCAATGAAGAAACCGAAACCAAATGTGATCAGAATCGCGTATTCGGATACGCGTTCGATAAGCCCCTCGTGCATAGGCTTGAGGAAGATGCGCTCGAAGACCGCGCCCATGATGAATACGATGATCGCGGCAACCGGTATGCCCCAAATTGGGTTGATGCTTATTTCAGTGCCTGTCAGTTCCGTCAGGACGTTGGAGCCGTGCAGCAAAAAGTAAAAGGAAAAGTATCCGCCCACCATATAGAGTTGGCCGTGCGCGAAACTGACAATGCCTTGTACCGAATAGATCAGCGTCAAGCCGACCGCCATGAGAGAATAAATCGCGCCGATAACGATTCCGTTCGCCGTCTGCTGGGTCAAGTAGGTGATGTGGAAGGGCGCAGCCACACAAGGATTGGTGGCGTTGTGAATCGCGAAGAGCGTGTAGATTTGCCAAGCGCCAAGTGAGCCAAGGACGATCATCCAGTCGCGGTTGATCTTCGGTGTGCGCTGCCACATTAACCCGAATATCAGTGGTCCTATAGCGAAGCCGCCAAGCGCAGCCGCCGTAAGAACGTTCTGATCGTTCGCTTCGACAGCGCGGTACTGCCGTGGCAAGAAGAAAGCAGCCAGCGCCGCCCAAAGCGGACCAGCCAGGATAAGCCATAAACCGGAAGGCAATTCCGGATTGATGACTCGCACCAGTACTTGAGAAGATACGAAGACTGTCAAGACAATGCCAGCGGTCAACGTTGTGCGTCGGATCAGCGCCGGCTCAAAATAAAAGAGTCCGATGCCAAGCGGTCCCAAAGCGAATCCGCTAATGACACCGGCGATTTGCAGCGTAGTCGTGGGTATTTGGTCCTTGTCAGTGCTGCCCTTATTCACCAATGGCAGCAGAAACATGCCCGCCGCTGCCCACAGGGGACCCGCGGCCAGCAGCCATAACACGAAAAGAGTGTCTTGTATAACCATAAACCAGCACCACGTATCTTATCGGAGCAAGCCAGAGAAGCGCTCGCTGCGTCACTTAATAGGGGGCGACAAGATATGCCGCCCCCATGCTCTGTCTTGCTATGGTGACGTACCGGGTGCGATATAGGACGTACCGTGGGTCTGATAGACCTCCGGATAGATCACAGCCGCATCCAGTCCACTTTGGCCTGGCTCGAAATACTGCATCACCGTGACGACAGGATCGGGCCACTGATGCCACATGAAGGCCGGCGTACCTTCTGGCAATTCCGGATTGTGCGCGCCGTAATCGAAGTAGTAGCGACCCTGCGACAGCTCGATATCTGTCGCTTCAATCGCTCCGACGATGGCGGCGGCGTCAGAATAGCTGCCTGCGCGCTCCATGGCGTCTTTCAAAATGTAGACGGCGTCATACGATGCCATGGCGAAGCTTGGAATGTTGTCCCCCCATGCTTCCACGTACTTGGCATTCAACTCGCTGGCGGCATCGCTGAATAGGCTTGGGATTATGCCCACCCGGTTGAACGCGCAGTAGTTGCCGTCGGGTACGGTCGCCCAGTATTGATCCGATTGGAAGGCGAACTGGTTAGTGACGCAGATCGTGTCTTCATTCGGCGCGATGCCCAGTTCAGCCATCTGCTGCGTCAGGTTGAATGAAGTCTCGCCGGTGACGAGTATGCGAATGACGTCGGGCGGTTCCGCCCGAGCTTGAATGCGGCTGAGGATCGGAACGAAGTCTTCCGTGCCCAATTCGACGTCGATCTTCGAGACTGTGGCGCCGGCGGCTTCGAAGCGCGCTGATTCATCGGCTGCGGCCGGCTGACCGTAATCGGTGTTCTCGACGATCAGTATTACATCGTCCACGCCCAAGCTCAGCAACCAGTCTACGATAACGCTGCCGACCATTGAACTTGCCGGAGAGATGCGGAAGATATGATCGATGCCGTCCTCAAAACGCGGCGGTGCGGCGGCGAATTCTCTGATGCCGTTCGCGCTTACGTTGTCGTTCCAAGGTTCGGAGAAAACAGTTGGAATCTGGTTCGCTTCCAACATGCCCATTGTCGCCAAAGCGACTGCGCTATGGTACACGCCGACCATAGCATTAACTTTATCTTCCTGAATCAGCCGTTCTGTAACCGCCTGACCGCGTTCCGGGCTGCCTTCGGAATCGCCCGTTACAACTTCGATCTGGTAGTTAACCCCGCCGATTGCGACGCCGCAATCAGCATTGATATCAGCGGCTGCCTGATTGAAGGCCCAATCCATTGCGACGCCTCCAGCTACCGCGCCAGGCGCCGATAGGGGCGCCAGACCACCGATCATGATCGTGTAATCCGCGAATTCGCAGTGACCATCTGCCTGTACTGTAGCGAATGGCAACAGGGTGATCATCGCAAGGAGTACGACAAGCCTGATGAAAAACGCGCTGCGCTTCATTTTAGTGCCTCCATATAATCCAATAGTCATATCAGCTGCCGCAATATGCCACAGACCAATACCCGTGAAACTGCGCCTCAAGCAAGAGTTCGGCGTGCGTAACTGCATAAGGCATGTTGCCGGCCACTCTCTCGCAGGCGCCCTCGGCGAACTCCGACCGGCGCAATTTTCATTATTGTGCTTCCGCCGGGTAACCTTAAGCGCAGACGACACAATAAGTGTAAGAGTAACTTGCCCACCCTCGCTTGTCAAATGGGGGCGCTTTCCCCCAACCACGAAAGAATCGTTGTAGGGGCAAGCGGCGGCCTAGTGGATGTCGCCGGTCCTCGCGTTTGTTATAATGCGACAGTGAGTTTCTATTTGGAAACAGAGGGAGGGTCGAATGAGCCAGTTATCAATTGGCTGCGCGCTCTGGACGCTTGGCGCGACGCCGAATGTTGCGGCTTTGGCGCGGCAGATGGAAATCGCGGCGGAAACCGGATGTACATCGGTGCAGCCCTGGATTGTCGACTTCGAGTTTAGCCCCTGCATACTTGATCCGGAAGTTGGCACGGCTGCCGACCGCCGGGAAGCAGTGAAGATCGCCGAGTCGCTGGGGCTGTCGTTCAGTGGCTTCTGCGCGCAGTTGAAGGGCGCGGTGACGTATGGGGGGTTGGAAGAAAGCGAGGGCTTGCGCTGGCGGATCGACAAGACCAAGCAGGCGCTGGATACCACCGCCGAACTAGGAGGCAATATCGTTACGACGCACGCCGGCCTGCTGCCCGAAGACCGTGCCGACCCGGCTTACGAGATTCTTCTCGGTTCGGTAGGCGAGATTGCTGAACACGGCGCCAAGGTTGGCGTGTATTTCGCTTTGGAGACGGGTCAGGAAACGCCTAAAGCCCTGGGAGATTTCATTGACGAGGTCGGTAGTCCCTGGCTGAAAGTCAATTACGATCCCTGCAATCTGCTTCAATTCGGTTCAGAAGTCGGAACAATCCAGGGTGTCCATATTCTCGGCGACAAAATCATTCATACCCACGCTAAAGACTGGAACCCGGAAACGCGGCAAGCGACTTGCGGCGAAGGTTTGGTGCCCTGGGACGAGTATATTCAAGCGCTCAGAGATATTGGCTACAGCGGCGTACTTGCGATTGAAGACGAGACGGGTAACGAAGACATGATCGGCTCAATAAGGCGCAGCTACGCCTTCTTGCGAGGATACATCAATGCTTAATGTTGGCATACTTGGCGCCGGCGGTATCGCGGCTCTGAGCCATCTGCCCGAGATTGCGCTTGTCGATGGCATGCGCGTCACGCATATCTGCGGGCGCAGGGAGAGACGTCTCCGGCTGCTCTGCGAGCGGTATTCCGTGCCGCGATATTCGACAAATTATTCTGATCTGCTCAACGATAGCGCCTTGGATGCGGTGATTGTCGCGCTACCGCATCCATTGCACGCTCAGGCCGGTCTGGCTGTGCTCGACCGAGGCTTGCATCTTTTCATGCAGAAGCCGCTTTGCACGACGATAGACGAGGCCGATCAGTTAGTCACGGCTAGCGAAACTCGACCCGACCAGGTGGTGTACTGTCGCCCTTCGTTTGATGCGTTCGTTTATGAGATGCGCCGGCAGTTGACGGCGGGAGCCGTTGGCAAAATCTCCGGAGCCTTCGCCCGCCATAGCCACGGCGGACCTGAAGTCTATTATGCTGAGGTGACAGACAGCTTTGAAGAACAGCGCGTGGAAAATGATTTTTGGTTTTACGATGCCGATACGGCGGGCGGTGGCGCTTTGATCGATATGGGTGTGTATTCCATAGCCAATATCGTTGCGCTTCTGGGCAAAGTTGACTTCGTTACTGCGCGGATGCGCACGGTCGACAAACCGACGGCGATGGAAGATACAGCGACTTTAATTCTGGAGATGTCAAATGGCGCGCTGGCGACGGCTGAAACAGGCTGGTGTGATCCGGCGCGATCGTCCTATTTGCGCGTTCACGGAACGGCGGGCAAGCTGATAAAGCGAAACGACGAAGCAATCTATTACATCCGTCCCAGTTCCTTCGAAAGGGAATGGGCGGAACCCATAGTCGACAAGGTCGACGCCCCACCGGTCGTCAATCAACATGCGGAGTGGCTATCTTGCATCAGGAAAGCCAAGCAGCCTGAGATTTCCAATCTGTGGACGGCGCGGCATGTGACGGAGATCATGCTGGCAGCGGTGAAGTCGAATGAGGCCGGCGCGCGTGCGCCAATCAAAACTGAACCGTGTGTCAATTGAGCCCCGGTGAAGAATCAGAAAGCGACGCTTAACGCTGTAAACGATAACGGCGGCAAGCTCAATTGGGCGGCGCCATCGATTATGCGTGGCGCCTGAATCGCCTGCGTCCTCAGTTGGTTGGGATTCTCCCAGCTGTTGGCGGCTTTCGGATCATCGCCGGCGAGTTGCTGCGCTGAAGTAAAGAGTTTCGGCTTGGCGTCCTGCCAGCGGATTTCGACCGGCACGCTGTCGGTCAGACTGCGGTTCACGATAAAGACGGCATTGTTGTTGGCCGATGCATCGAAGGCGGCAGAAACATCCAGCAGAGGCATGTCTCCATATTGCTTTGTCTCATAGCGCGGCGACTCAACCAGGACATCGAGGGAATCGCTACGCGCCAATTGGCTGAACAAAAGCAGCGGATAGTAAATGGCTTGCTTCAGCATATCGTCGCGCCGGGTCAATATTGGCGCGATGACATTGACGATTTGCGCGATGCAAGCGATTTTCAGGACATCGGCTTTGCGCAAGAAGAGGTTCAGCCATTGCGCGATTACCAGCGCGTCTTCGAGGTTATATACTTCTTCGATCAGATGCGGCGCTTCAGTCCAGTCACCCCGCATGTCGCTGTGTTCGCGAGCTTTGTACCAGACATTCCACTCGTCCCAAGACAAGTAGACATCGTGTTTAGAGCGAGCCTTGGCTTTGACGTAGCGGAGCAGACCGGACATGGTATCGATATAGTCTTCAAGCACAGCATTAAGGGCAAGGTAGCTCGGCGTATCGCCATCAAGATTGTCGGCGTAATAGTGCATCGAATGGTAATTTACCAGTTCCCAACAGTGCTCAAGCCCAATGCGATCCCACTCCGGATAAGTCGGCATTTTTGAGCTTGAGGAGCCACACAATACGAGCTCAATAGCGCTATCGTGCAGGCGCATCAGCTTTGCCGCTTCGCGCGCTTTCTTGGCATATTCAACCGCATCAAGATGGCCGATTTGCCATGGTCCATCCATTTCATTTCCGAGGCACCAATACTTGACGCCGTAGGGTTCGCGATGTCCATTGGCGGCGCGCATGTCGCCATACCGTGTGCCGGACGGCGCATTACAGTATTCGACCAGATTGGCGGCATCTTGGATGCTGCCTGTGCCCATGTTCACTGCCAGCATTGGCTCGGATTTGATCTCGCGACAGAATTGCAAAAATTCATCCGTCCCAAATTGATTTGTTTCAATAGATTGCCAGGCGAGCTCACGTCGGCGCGGACGCTGCTCCTTGGGACCTATGCCATCTTCCCAGCGGTAGCCACTGACGAAATTGCCGCCGGGGTAGCGCATGGAGCGGTAGTTCAACTCGCGCAGGGCAGCCAGCACGTCCTTGCGCAATCCATTTTTGTCGGCATGTTTGGAGGCGGGGTCATAGATGCCGTCGTATATGCAGCGCCCCATGTGTTCGGCGAAGCCACTGAACAGCAGGGGCGAAATCTCGCTGACGACGCGTTTCGTATCGATGTAGACGCGGGCCATGGAGTTGGAATTCATGTCTTGGCCTCCCGAGCGATATCGTACTGGCATTGCGCCGCATGGCTTGGCGTCAGGCTTGCATCCCTATCGCTGAACGCTGTATGACATGCCCAGTCGTCATTCTTTGAGTGAAGCTGTCAACCTCGTGGTCTAATCAGCCAGGTCAAGCACTGAGGCACCCCAGATATCGCGATTGTACTCCGCGATGGTCCGATCGGAAGAAAAGAAACCGGAGCGCGCCGCATTGAGAATCGACATGGTCGTCCAGCGTTCTTGATCGGCATAAGCTTCGGCGACCTCTTGCTGACAGGCCAGATAGCTTCCAAAATCGGCGCAGAGCATATACTCATCGTAATAGAGCAAGGAGTCGACGATGGGGCGAAAGAGCTTTGCGTCCCCGCCTGAGAATTGGCCGCTGGCGACCCAATCGATCGCTTCTCGCAAGTCCGCATCGGACTCATAATAGTGCCCCGGGTTGTAGCCGCTTTCTCTTGTCGAGAAGACTTCCTCGGTGGTTAAACCGAAAAGAAAGAAGTTCTCCTCGCCGACCTTTTCGCGGATTTCGATGTTTGCGCCATCGAGTGTGCCGATTGTCAGCGCGCCGTTGAGCGCGAATTTCATGTTGCCGGTGCCGGAAGCCTCTTTGCCAGCTAAGGAAATCTGCTCGGAGACATCGGCCGCGGGGTAAACCAACTGACCCACCGTAACGTTGAAGTTCGGGATAAAGACGACGCGCAATCGATCGGCGGAGACCGGGTCGCGATTGACTATATCGGCGACTGAATTGATCAATTTGATGATCAGCTTCGCCATGTAATAGCCGGGCGCCGCCTTGGCGCCAAAAACAAATGTGATCGGCGACTGCACCGCCTCCGGGTCGCGCTTTAACGTTTGGTATAGATGAATAATGTGCAGCGTTTTCAGCAATTGCCGCTTGTACTCGTGCAGCCGCTTGACCATGACGTCAAACATTGAGTCGGCGTTGACGCTCAGCCCAAGATGTCTCTCTATATATTCCGCAAGTTGCAATTTGTTGTCCCGCTTCATTGCGCGCCAGGCTTGACGGAAGTCCGGATCATCGACAAAGGCTTCCAGCCGTGATAGTTCTTCGAGGTTTGTCAGCCAGCCCTTCCCTATGCGATCGGTGATGAGATCAGACAAGATGGGATTGGCCAGCCGCATAAAGCGCCGAGGTGTGACGCCATTTGTTTTGTTTGTGAACTTTGTCGGCCACAACGCGGCAAAGTCCGGGAAGACGCGCGTTCGCAAGAGTTCAGACTGGAGCTCCGCCACGCCATTGACCGAATAGCTGCCGATGCAAGCGAGGTTGGCCATTCGTACTTGCTTCTCGGAACCTTCTTCGATGATCGACAGGCTCGAGACTTTGGCACTGTCGTTCGGGAATGTCATTCTTACGATATCGAGGAAACGCCGGTTGATTTCGTAGATGATTTCCAGGTGGCGCGGCAAGACGCGCTCCATCAGCCAGACCGGCCATTTCTCCAAGGCCTCGGGCAACAGTGTATGTTGCGTTGCGGCGAAAGTACCCTCGGTGATGTTCCAGGCGCGTTCCCAAGAAAGATGATACTCATCCAAGAGAATCCGCATAAGTTCAGCGATGGCGATCACTGGATGCGAATCATTCAAGTGGATGACGGCAACTTTCGGAAGCTCTTCCCAATCTACATTTTTGATCATGAAGCGTTTGATGATGTTGTTCAGCGAGCAGGCGACGAAGAAATACTGCTGTTTCAGCCGCAACTCTTTGCCCTGTGGCGTATTGTCGTTCGGGTAGAGTACCTTGGTGACATTCTCGGAACTTGTCTTCTGTTCCACAGCCCGCGTGTAATCGCCGACGTCAAACAGCTGCAAGTCAAATTCACGAGTGGCGCGGGCGCTCCAAAGCCGGAGCATATTCACGGTCTTAGTGTTGTAGCCCGGCACCAGGGTGTGGTATGGCTGGCCCATGAGCGTCTGCGCCGGAAGCCAGCGTACGCGGTAGTTGCCGTCTTCATCTGTGAAGTGTTCGGTCCGCCCGCCGAAGCCTACCTCGACCATGTCGTCCGGCTGTGGAAATTCCCAGGGATTGCCATAATAGAGCCATTCGTCCGGGCTTTCGACTTGCCAACCGTCGCGGAAGCTCTGCCGGAAAATGCCGTATTCATAGCGGATGCCGTAGCCGACGGCGGGGATATTAAGCGTCGCAAGGGAATCCATAAAGCAAGCGGATAGCCGGCCCAGCCCGCCATTGCCGAGTCCCGGCTCAATATCCAGCGCGATGAGGTCAGCGAGGTCAATCCCATGTTTCTGCATAGTTTGCTTTGCAAGAGCATAAGTGTTGGTGTAGAGCAGGTTCTTTTCCAACTGCTGCCCCAGGAGATATTCGGCAGAAAGGTAATAAACGAATTTAGGATTTTGCCGGAAGTAGCAATCGACATTCTGCTGCCAGTTGTACATGATGTAGTCACGAACCGTATGGGCCAACGCGACATAGAGATCGTGCTTTGTCGCAGTGTATATAGCTTGTCCGCGGGTGTAATACAGGTTGTCGCGAAGTGCTTGGTCAAAAGCGTCCTGGGAGTGCTCCACCTGGGTAATGTTTTCAAAATCAGCAATAACCATTTTCCTCACCTTTTCGCTACAGGTTCCTTGCTAAGGCTCGTGCTGCAGCGCCTTCTTCAAGTCGTTTGCTTAAGAGCTCCTATGACAGCAACTCACATGATAGTCTCCCAATCGAGGCTTCGTCAACATTGTCTCCAAGACTCGTTGTCGTGCCACATCATGCTAGAATTGCGCGCAAAGCCGAAGATCGGAGTGCACTCATGAAACGCCCCAACATTCTCCTACTGTATACTGATCAGCAGCGCTGGGACGCGATCGGCGCGAATGACAATACTGAGATAATCACACCGAATCTCGATGCGTTGGCGGCGCGCGGCGTCAATTTCATGCGCTGTTTCGTTCAGAATCCGGTCTGTATGCCAAGCCGCGTCAGCATGTTGTCCGGCCGCTATCCTTCGAGCCTCGGCATTACGCATATGGGCGTGCCGGTGCCCGAGGACATAATGACATTGCCTCGAATCCTGAAACTTGCCGGGTATCGAACTGCCAACATCGGCAAGCTGCACTTCCTGCCACATGCCAACCGTGACCATCGACTGCCGCATCCGTCCTACGGCTTTGATCATTTGGAGATCGCCGACGAGCCCGGTGTATATGAAGATGCCTATCGCGCTTGGGTTAGGCGGCAGGCGCCGGAGCAGATGGACGAGATTAGCGCCGGTATCCCGCCTAATACGCGCGTCTGGCAGCGCGCGATGGGTATTGAGGACGATGTCGCACACCGTGGGAATCCGGAAGGTCGCTTTGATTTTGACGGCGGTATCGCCTTCGGAGCGGATGACGGCCTGACACACAGCGCATTCGTCGGAGAGCGGACTTCTGAATTCATCCGAAGCAGCGGCGATGAGCCCTTCTTTTGTATCGCTGGTTTTTATTCGCCTCACGCCCCCTGGATTTCGCCGGGGAAGTTTCTTGACTTGTATGATGATTCGACGCTCTCACTGCCGCATTACCCGGTTGAAGTCGACCAAGGCCGCCCGAATGATCCAATCGCGCAGTTCTCGGACGCTCAACTCCGCCGGGCGAAACGAGGCTACTACGCGATGATCAGCGAGTTGGATCATTGCGTCGGGCGGATCCTGGCGGTGCTGGATTCCTGCGGCAAGGCTGATGACACCATCGTCGTTTTCACCTCCGATCACGGGGAGTGGCTTGGCGATCATCTGCGCTACGGCAAAGGCTATCCGGCCGATGATTGCGTAAGCCGCGTACCGCTCATCTTCGACGCGCCTGATGGACAATCCGGCCAGGTGTGTTACGACATCGTCGAAGCTGTGGATATCGCGCCGACTCTGCTCGAGTTGGCTGGCGTCCAGATTCCGCCGTTTATACAGGGTGAGAGCCTTGCCGGCATAATCGAGGGTGGAGCAGAGCGCCAAAAGAATATCGCCATCACGGAAGGCGCCGGCTGGAAATGCCTGCGCACATCGCAGTGTCGTTACCTAATTCATGCGGACGGGCGGGAGATGTTGTGGGACTTGCATGCCGACCCGGGTGAATACCACGATGTATCGGACCAAGAAGAGTACGAATCTGCGCTGGCGGAATGCAGGCAGATTCTGCTCAAGCGTCTGCTGGAGATTGAGCGCCCGCTCCAGCGTTCCTGGACGTATTGAGCGCTCTATAGTCAGCTATCAATTGAATGGAAATGCCGAAATCGTGTATTCAGCGATGCGCTGCCACATGGTTTCAACAGCGCGCATGTCGTCGCCGTTGAGACTTATCTTTTGCGGATCGCGGACGAAGGGCGAATTCAGTACGCCGCGCCGCCAAAGCACATATTTGTGAAATGACACACCGTAGACCATAGCGTAATTCAAGAGCGGCAAAAGCTGATGATTTAGGTGCTCCGCTTGCTCGAATTCGCCCGCCCGATACAGATCATAGATTTTAACCTGCACATCGACCATACCCCCGGCCGGCATATTGCCGCAGGCGCCGCGTTTAAGCTCGTCGATGAGGTAAATGCCATTGGCGCCGCCGAAAACACCGGCGCAGTTGCCCGTGTCCAGCGCCAGTATCTCGCTGATATGATGCAGGATCGGATTTGTCTCTTCCTTGATGTAAAGGATGTTGTCTTCCGCCGCCAGCACATTCACCAGTTCACTCGGTGACAGTGGACTGCCAATAGGCGCGGGTGCGTTCTGTATGATGAGCGGACGGTTGAACTGGGCAAGCTGCCGGTAATACTCTCGAACCTCCGCTTTGGGCGCTTTGCGCAGATACGGCGGCATCGCCATCAACGCCGTCGCATCGTGCTCACAGGCCTGCCGGGCGAAATCCAGAGCGATGTGCTGGTTGAGTCCCTGAACGCCGACCACGAATGGCGCGCGTCCCGCAATGTGTTCGCCGGCAAATGCCACCACTTGCTTGCGCTCGGCATCGCTGAGCGTGAAGAACTCGCTTGCGAGCGCAGGCACGACCATGCCGTGTGCCCCGGCCGCGATGCAATACTCTATCTGGCGCGCAAAACTGTCCCAGTCTATATTTCCGCGCTCATCAAACGGTGTCTGTAGTATCTGAAAAATGCCGGCTAGCACGTTGAGCGTATTCCTCTTAGATCTTGTTTTGCGGAACTCGTCACCATCTCCTAAACTATACCCGTCTTGCAAATGCGAATCCACACTGGGACCATAGGATAGCTGGAATGCAAATAACCAGGGTTGAAGTTTTCCCGCTTCGAATCAAGCGTGACGAAGCCTATCTCGGAGTTTTGCCGAAAGGCGCTGATCCGGAAGCCTATTTTCTGCGTCCGCCATATCGCGCGCTCTATTCCGCCTATTTCGAGACTGCTTTTGTCAAGATCACAACGGCTGACGGCCTGGTCGGCTGGGGCGAGGCGCTGGCGCCCGTTGCGCCGGAGGTCGTCCAGCAGATAATCGAGCAGCTATTGGCGCCCGCATTGATGGGACGTAATCCGTTGGATGGCAACGTCCTGTGGAATGTCATGTACGATTTGATGCGCGAGCGCGGCTATTACGGCGGTTTCATGCTCGACGCTATCAGCGCCTGCGATATCGCGCTCTGGGACCTCCGCGGGAAGCTGTTGGGGCAGCCGGTTTATCAGCTGCTCGGCGGCGCCTACCGCGAGCAGGTTCCTTGTTACGTATCCGGTTTGCCCCGGCCGACCGCCGAAGAGCGCGTCGAATTGGCGCTGGAATTCGTCGAAAAGGGATTCGACGCCTTCAAGTTGGCGGCGGGGCACGGCGTCCGTACCGACACGGCGAGCGTGGCGGCGCTGCGCAAAGCCTTGGGTGACGAGGCGACGCTTCTGCTCGACGCGCACTGGGTTTATTCGCTGGATGAAGCGGTGCAGTTGGGTTATGCGCTGAGCGAATTGGAGGTCGGCTTTTTCGAAGCGCCCATCAATCCGGAAGACATCGAATCTCATGCGCAGTTGGCGGCGGCGGTTGCCGTGCCAATCGCCCACGGCGAAACCGAGCGCACGCGTTATCAGTTCCGTCCCTGGCTGATGCAAAAGGCGGCTGACATCCTGCAGCCCGATGTGGGGCGCGCTGGCATCTCGGAAGTAATCAAGATTGGGTCGATGGCGGAAGCCTTCAATGTGAAGATGGCGCCGCATCTGAGCGTAGGCTTGGGAATCTGTATTGCCGCGTCAATCCACACAGCCGCGGCAATCCCCAACTGTTACATGCTTGAATATCAGCCGCCGGTATTCGAGATCGCGAATCAACTGTTGGAATCGCCGCTGACTTGCGCCGATGGAACCTATGAGATTCCCGCAGCGGCCGGGCTGGGCGTTGCGCTTGACGAGCGTCGCTTGCGTGAACTCCAGGCTTAACCGCCAATGGTTAATTGGGCACGAGCGGCGCTTTGGGACGCACGATCTGCAAACGCTCCGGCGTCAGACGCGCTATCAGTTCATCAGACACTTGATAGCC
>JAPOYU010000010.1 GCA_026706395.1 Chloroflexota bacterium | reverse complement strand
CGAAAGCCACACCGGCTGCCCCATCACCGAGACCATGGTCTGCCGCATGCACGGTCACATGCCCGCCTTGTTTTTCTACCCCGCGCTCGAGAGGACCACGCTGGAAGCATTCAGGCACTTCCAGATTCTCGACGGCGAGATTCCCTTCTCCTATGGCATGGAGTCCTCCATGCGCGACCCGCGCTATCACTGCCAGCATCCGCTGAACTCCGGCCAATACGCCCAGATGATTTATCGCCTTTACCTGCGCAGCGGCGATCGAGACTTCCTCGCCCATTTCTACGATTCCGCCAAGCGCGCGATACGCTACCAACATTCACTGGACGACGATGGCGATGGCTTGGTCAATGACCAGGCGCACGTGCAGCCGACCGAACTCTGGCCGGCGAATCAATTCTACGACATCTGGCCCTGGTGGGGCACGTCTGCTTATGTGGCGGGCACCTGGCTCGCCACGCTCTCCTGCGGCGAAGCCATGGCATCGGCGATGAATGACAGCGAATTCGCCGCCGAATGCGCTGACTGGCTGGCGCGCGGTAAGGCCGCATACCAGGACAAACTGTGGAACGGCGAGTATTACCGCCTCTGGCACGATCCGGATAACATCAGCGGCGACGGACCCGACTGCGATGTCTCGCTCGGCAATCAGCTCATGGCGCAATGGTGCGCCAAGATCACCGGTTTGCCCGACATCCTGCCGGCTGATCAAGTTCAGTCAGCCTTGGGCGCCGTCAAGCGACTCAACATGGGCGCCACCCAACACGGTCTCGTCAACGGCGTCAATCCCGATGGCTCGCGCTACATCTCAAAACCGGATTCGGATGCCGACCAGGTTGTCGAAATCCTGCCCAACAACGATCACGCGACGCAGGTCTTCGTCGGCGAAAACCTCTGCGCCGCGATGAACTTCATCTATCACGGCCAGCGCGAAACCGGCCTGGAGATCGCCCGTCGAATCTACGAGGCGGTCGCGCTGACGTCGCGCGCGCCCTGGAAACAACACTGCCTGATTGATGCCGATACCGGCTTGCCGGTCTGGGGCGAGGACTATTATTCCAACATGGTCATCTGGGCTCTTCCGATGGCATGTTATAACCAAAGCATTGATGAGTTCGCGCGCAGCGAATTCCTCCGCGACTTGATTTCAGCCTGAAGCTGCAGATAAGCGCAAAACAGTTCATCACAGGCCGCTATCCTACACATTCGACGGCTGACGCCGGTGCCAGTCCTGCGTCTGCTCATACGCGTAAGCGATGCGGTACAGCGTCGCTTCGTCAAATGGCCGGCCCGTCAGTTGATAGCCAATCGGCAGACCGGATGACGTGAACCCGGCCGGAGCGCTGATCGCCGGCTGGCCGCTCAAATTCGCCGGATAAACGTGATGAATGAATCCATCGGTCGGCGTCTCGCCATTCTCCATATCAGCGCGCGGCTTGCGAACATCCCCCAGCATCGGCGCGCTTACCGGAATCGTTGGCGAGATCATCGCGTCCAGTCTCTCTCGCCGAAACAGCGCCTTCATGGCCGACCGATAGCGCTCGCGGGCGCGTAATGCCGCCACATACTCCGTCGCCAGAATAACTTGACCGATCTCCAGCGTGGCGCGCGTGCCGGGAGTATACAAATGCCCCTTTTCCCGTATTTGCTGCCGATGATAACTGGCCGACTCCACCATCCTTATCGTGATCTGCGCCTCGCGCGTGAACTCCAGCTCGGGCAACTTGACCTCGATGATTTCCGCGCCCATACCCGCCAGTTCGTCCATGACGGCTTCTGTGGCGGCGCGCACCTCGTCCATCACGCCTGGATACAAGAAATAGTCGCGCTCAATGCCGATGCGCATGCCCCGCGCCCCGCCTTCGATGCTGGCCGAGAAGTCCGGCACATTCACACGAGCCGAATTGGCGTCTAGGGGATCGTGCCCGGCGATCGCCCCCAGCATCAGCGCATTATCGCGCACCGTGCGCGTCAGCGGCCCCACATGATCCAGCGACCAGGCCAGCGGCACGACGCCATAAGCGCTGACTCGCCCGAAAGTCGCCTTCATGCCGACAAGATTGTTGAGCGACCCCGGAATGCGAATGGATCCGCCGGTGTCCGTGCCGATGGCGCCGAAGGCCGAGCGCGCCGTCACCGCAGCGCCGGAGCCGATGCTGCTGCCGCCCGGGATTCTGTCACGGTCCCAGGGGCTGCGCGTCGGCGGTTCGCTGCCGCCGCAGGAGAATTCGTGGCAGCGCGTCTTGCCGATTATGACCGCGCCGGCGGCATACAGCTTTTCTACCACCGTCGCATCGAAGTCCGGCACATAGCCCGCGAACACCTTCGATCCCACTTCGGTCAAGATGCCCTTGCTATGGCAGTTGTCTTTGACGCCGATCGGGATGCCATGCAAAGGTCCGCGATCCCGCCCGGCGGCGAGTTCTCGGTCGGCGCGATGGGCCGCCGCCAGCGCCAGTTCCACAGGCACAGTGGCATAAGCCTGCACCATCGGCTCGGTCTCTTCAATGCGCGCCAGCGTCGCTTGCGTCAACTCAGCCGAAGTTGCATCACCATTCCGCAGCGCGGCAGCCGCGTCGCTGATGGACAAATTGATCAAGGCGCCTGATTCAGTCATGCCAGCCGGCATCCATTCTCAGTATCGGCGGATGATCATGGAGCTCCGCCTGTTCCAGCGATTCAATTAAGCCCAGCTGATTCGACAGCGCCGCCAGCTCTTCCGGCGCGATGTCCAGGCCCAGCATTTCCGCCAGCCGCCTCAATTGCTCCACATCGTTATTCGAATCAGATGGCTGATTCCCCTCAGACATTCGCATTAACTCCTCAAACTCGCTTCTATACAAAACCCGCTTTGCTTTCGCAGTGGTCCAACGCGATGTCTCCTTCGCTATCCCTGCCCTATTCTACAATGACGCCCGCGGTCGGGGATGGGCTAGAAATAAAGCATGGCGCGCCACATTGCCGGACGAGCCTCGTAGGGCGCCTCTTGTTTCGCCCGACAACACAGACCTGCGCGCCCAGTCCGTTTGGCCCTTGCGGAAACCTCCGCTACACTTAATCTGAATCAGCCGACGAGTACCCGGTCCCTAACATGGCAACCACCGACATCCGCTTCAAACGCATGAACGACGAATACCAATCCGTCCGCAATGCCCAGGACGATCTCTTCGACAAAGTAGACACCTTGGAAGAGGCGCTGCTCGGCTTGACGGAAATCGTCAGTGAAAATCGGGAAATGCTGCAAGCCATCATCAAACACCTCGACGTCCCCTATAAACCACCCGCCGGCTTCATCAAAGACTGAATCTCCCGCCGACTTGCCGACTTCACCTGGCATAGAAAAAATCTCTGTGTCGGCGGCCTAGTGCTGTCTACGCCCCTCGGTGTACTCGGTGTACTCGGTGGTTAAAATCCTGTGCAGAACTCGCTATGCGTCGTAAGTCCTTGACCTTCACCACTCCCGCACACTCAACCCGCTTGACACCCCTAGAACATTCGTGCTATAATGACCCCACCATACCTATCCAAAACAACAAGGACAACCCATGCCAAAACGCTACCCGCCCGCCCGCAAACAAGAAGCCCTCGACCTCCTCAAACTCCATGACTTCAACGTTCCGATAGTTCGCCAGCTTACCGGCATTCCCTATTCCACGCTCTACTACTGGCGCGATCAACTCTCCAATAAACAGCCCGGTTTTGTTGGACAAAAAAATATTCCGTTCACAATAGAAAATTCACAAAACGACAAAGCGCCCGAAATCATGCCCGCTTCAACTGCCAGCGACGAGGCAACTGCCACTCCAGCGCCGACATCAACCGCAGATTCGGAGCCGGCCCCCGCCCACTCAGTCGATCCCTTCTACATCGAACAATTTGACATCCCGCCGGAACCAGGCGAAACAACGAGCGAATATCTCGACCGAGCGCATTTAATCAAAGAAGAACAAGTCTCCGGGGCTCATGACGTTTTCCGCGCCGACGACGGAACGATTGGAAAGGGTGTCCCGGGCAAAATCTACCCCTATCCCCTCGAAGAAGACGACCAAACCCAAAACAATTTCGAAGACTTCAAGAAAGTCCGCGATATCTTAATGAAGCACGTCCACCAGCTCGCCGCCAGCCTCCAGCCCGACGCTCCCGATATCAACCGCCGCAGCCTCGCCCTCTCCCGTATCCTCGCCCAAGTTCATCAACTGAACCAAATGCTGCCCGACCTCAACAATGAGCAAGTCATACGCTTCGAATATGTTGACGACGGTATGGTCTTTGATTTGCCGCCCCATGCCGATGACGACCTGCGCTACAAAAACAGAATCAAATACCTGGAACAACAGTTGGAAGAAGCCCTCAACGCTCAAAAAGCAGATTCACCACCGCCATCTCCGCCTGAAGACGAGCCGTCTCACGCGCCACCAGGCTCGGCTCCCCCCAGTCCCGCAGCGCCCCCTTCGCCTCGATCGCCCGTACCCGCCGGAAACCCAGATCCAGCGCCTCCTGCAGCGCCGCAACCGGCTCATGACCAAAAGCCGCCAGCGCCCCCGGATTGTACTCCATCACCAGCGCCAGGCCCGGCGACGCCTCGATCGTCCGCCGCATCCCCCGCAGCGCCGCCAACTCCGCCCCCTCAATATCCATCTTCACCAGGTCAACCCGCCCGGCGCCAAGCTCGGCCAAACAGTCATCGATCGCGACAGTCCGCACGCCATACCGCTCCATCTCGAAGCCGGCTTCCCGCCGCGGCGACAAATCCCCCGCCCCCATCCGCGCCCGCTGCTGATGCGCCAAACCCTCGTCGTAATGCAGCGAGCCGCTCGCCGACATCATCAAGTAGTCGTACAACTCCGCGTGGCCTTCGCTCTCCGCCGCCGCCAGCCGCAGCGCGGTCACATTCGGCAACCGGCCTACGTTCCGCCGCAATACGTCGAAAGTGCGCGGATGCGGCTCGAAGGCGATGACGCGCCCATCCGCGCCCGCCCGCTCCGCCAGCAGCCGACTGTAATAGCCGACATGCGCGCCAACGTCCAGCGCCACGCTGCCCGGCCTGACCATCCGCTCCAGCAACTGCCGCGTCTCCCGCTCATGCTGCCGCGTCAACAGCTCCAGGCGAAACCAGAAGGGATCCTCCGCGATAGTCTGGAAGTCCTGCGCCCGCTCCAATGCCGGCAGCAGCAGCCGATCCATCACGCGGTGCATGGCGCTATGCGCCGGCCGGATCCGTTTCACCGTCTTGCGGTAGAGCCACAGGCTGCTATCCAGTACGCGCATTCTCACCTGCTGGCTTGTCTGGACGCGAGTAGGCTACGACGAGGCTGGGCGCGGGTCAATCCTCAAGCGATACCGGCGCCGCCGCATCCTCGATGCACTGCGGATCGCTTTCAATGGCGTCCAGGCCCTTCAGGATGTTGCCGGTGGTTGCGCTGTCGCCCGCCGCCTGCGCCAAATCCAGCGAATCGCGCAGCAGCGCCCAGCCGCGCGTACACTCGCCCGTGTAATAATGCGACAGGCCCAGGCGATAACGGCACGAGAGATCATAGAAGCCGTCATCATATTGCAGGCAGGTCTCAAAGGCGTCGCGCGACTTCTCGAACAGACGCTCCCGATAATACAGCAGGCCCAGTTGAAAATGGGCTTCCGCATCGGAGGGATTGTTGGTCACCGAGTCTTCACAGAAGCCCAGCGCCCGCGAAAACTCGCCCACTTTGCGATAGGCCAGGCATAAACGCAGCATCGCCCGGGCATTGCGCGGATCCAGCGACAAGATGCGGTTGTATATGTCGATGGCGCTCTGGTCCTCATCGCGCGCCAGATACAAGCCGGCCAATTCGAAGTGAATCGGCAAATAGCTCGGGCGCAGCTCGATTGCGCGTTGCAGAGTGTTCGCCGCCTCGTCATAGGACCCGACCGATTGCAGCGCGTAGGCATAGGCGCGGACCACATCTGCATCGTCCGCCGCGATGGACAAGCCGCGTTCGCCCGCCTCCAAACCATCCGCCCAGCGCTCCGAATCCACGTAGGCGCGCGCCAGCGTGGCATACAGCGGCGTGAAGCGCGGGTTGGTCTCCAGGCCGGAAAGCGCGATCGGGATGGCAACGGCCGGCTGCCCCGCCCAGGTCAAAGCCGCCGCCTTCAGCGCGAAGCCTCGCGCATCCCGCGCGTCAAGCTCGATGATAGCCGCCCCTCGCGCCTCGGCTTCCTCGTATCGACCCAGCTCGATCAGGAGGCGCCCGTGTTCGTAAAGGTAGGCGCTGTTTTGGGGCCGCCCCGCCACCGCCCGCGCCAGCAGCGCTTCAGCGCCCCGCAGGTCGCCGGCGACGAAGAGTTCAGTCGCGCGCGTCGCCAGTTCGCTGGGGCGGGGCGTCGGGGTAGGCGGGCTGCTGCTGAACTGCCCGACAATCGCTTCGAGCGCTTCCCACTGCCACAGGATCGCCAAGCCCAGCAGCAATCCCAGCAGCGCGGCGATGAGCATGTTGCGGATGGGATGGCGTTTCGGCTGGCGGAAGAAAGGCTGCGTGTAGTCACGCTTGATCTTCACGCTAGATGCCTCCGATCGGCGTCGGCGGGATGGGCGTCGGCGGGATGGGCGTCGGCAGCCGCGCGCTCTCAAAGCCGGGGCAATTGTTGCGGATATCCCGCAAACCCCGGTTGATGATGTCTATGATGGAAGGCGCAGTGGTGAAAGTAAATGATTCCAGCAAGGTTTCCCAAGCCCGGTCGCAATCACCGAGGAAGTAATATGCCAAGCCGCGGATGTAGTAGCATTCAACCGCCGTGGAGCCGTATTCCACGCACTTCTCGAGCGAATCCACCGCGCTCTCGTAGTTTCTGCGGTTGTATTGCAATTGCCCAAGCATCTGCCAAGCAGGCGCATAAGTCTGATCGATCTCGGTGGCCGTGTCACAGAAGCGCGTGCCTTCCAAGAACTCGCCGACTTCGGCATAGGTCTGGCAGATGCGCAAATAAGCTTTGGCGTTGTCCGGCTCGAGTTCAAGGATGCGGCGGTATATCCCTACCGCCATCTCCTGGTAGTCGGTTGCCCGGTATTGGGCGGCCAACTCAAAGTATGCCGCTGTCAGGTTTGGGTTTATGGCCACGGCCTTTTCCAGCGCGTCTATCGCGTCATTGCTGCGTCCGGTGTAGATCAGGGGAATGGAGAGCGCGCGGTGAGCGAATGCGCTAAGGGGATCAAGCTCGGTGGCGCGGATGCCGCGTTGAAGACCCTCGGCATAACGCCCTATATTGGTGTAGGCCACCGCCAGCGCCGCGTGCAAAGGCGCGTAATCGGGGTCGAATTCCAATCCGGATACGGCTACCGGAATAGCGCTGCCCGGGTCGCTCCACATCAGCGCGCGGGCTTTGAGCGCATAGCCGCGGGGATCGGTCGGCGCTACCTCGATGGCGTCGTCTCCGGTAGAAGCCGCCCGCTCGTACTCATCCAGTTCGATCAGGATTTGACCATATTCGAAAAGATAATTGACGTCGTTGGGGCGCTGTTCAAGCGCGCGATCGAAATCCGCCAGCGCCTCTTCCAGCTTGCCATCGAGGTAAAGCGCAAAGCCGCGTTGAGCGTATTGATTCGAGGGAAGAGTGGCGGTCGGGCGAGGCGTGCCCATGAACTCGTTGACGGCGATCTCCACTTCAATCCTGAAGAACCAGCCGATAACGAACAAGGCGCCGAGTCCGGCGAGCATGATCGACAGGACGAGCAGGATTGGCGCGCCCGCCAATCCACGTCGGCGTCTGCCGAAGAAAGGTTTGCTGTAGTTACGTTTGATCTTGCGATAGGGTGGCATGTTGCCGAACCCGCAACCTTTAGCGCGCCCTATTCTACCACAGCTCCCTTTCCGGCCGGTTCGAGCCTGCGCCGGGCAGGACAGCAGCGCGAATTTGAGCGCCGCCACATGCCCCGCGCGGATCGCAGCGCGATGGTTGCTCTGCGCAGCCTAGTCAGGCGGCCTGGCCTGAGGACATATCGAGTTGAAACCCGGTTGGACGTCAGCGGCGGTCCTCTCCGGCGGCGGGTGTATAATGATCGGCTGACACACAATGGAACGGAAAGCGAATGGCTAATCAGATTGAATGGGCGAAGCGGATCGCCGCGCTGGCCAAGACCGGCCGATTCTACGCCGAGAATCATTACGATGCCGAACGCTACGAGCAGTTGCTCGCTATCGCTTCAGATATGCTGGGGATGGCGGCGGATGCGGATTCGGCCAAGGTCAAGCTGATCCTGGAGGGGGACGACGGCTACATCACGCCGAAGGTTGACGTCCGCGGGGCCGTCTTTCGCGATGGCAACATACTCTTGGTAAGGGAAGCCGTCGACGGTCTTTGGACCTTGCCCGGCGGCTGGGCTGATATCGGCGATGCGCCGTCAGAAGCGGTCGAGCGGGAGATCAGGGAGGAGAGCGGCTACGAAGCGAAGGCGGTCAAGCTGTTGGCGCTGGAAGACCGCAAACGGCGTCATCCCCCTTCACTGAACGAAGTCTATAAAGTTGCTTTCCTGTGCGAGTTGGTCGGCGGGGAGGCGCGGACGAGCGACGAGACGACGGCGGTGGACTGGTTCGCCGAAGACGAGCTCCCGCCGCTTTCCCTGGGGCGGGTCACCGAGGGGCAAATCAAGCGTTGGTTCAAACACTGCCGCCGACCGGACTTGCCGACCGAGTTTGACTGAAATGTCTTTTGCGACCTGGACAATCGGATTGAGCAAGCATGCCGCGCTCGATGCAGCGCCTAGTTTTTGACAGTGAGTGCCGAATATGCTATCGTCTACGCGTGACTTATTGATTCATCAACGACATGCCGTTCTTAAGCCTCCATATCGGAGGCAACAAAGGATATCTTACAAGGAGTTTAGAAATGTTCAGTTCCAAGCGTGGCATTTCTCGGCGAGAAATGCTGAAGTTAATGGGCGTTGGCGCCGTCGGGACCACCCTCGGTTCTCACTTGGCTTACGCCCAATCGGTTCCGGAGTCCGGCACATTCCGATTCCAGATCGAGACTGGTCCCGGTACGGACTTCGTAGCGGTTGTAGACGCCTTCATAGAGGAACATCCCGAGATCACCGTCGAATTCAGTCAAGTAGAAGCAGTGGTGGTCGGCGTCGACTGGCAGCGCCTTGCGATGGAGGCAGGCGCTGTCGATCTGATCTCGAACGAGAATCCCAAATTCCTCAAGCTCGATCCCGTTCTCAAGGCCGGTTTGATCCAGCCGCTCGACGGCTACCGCGACTTGTATGACTGGGATGAGTGGGTGCTATCCGCGGCGCTGCGGCGCTCATCGCGCGGTGGGCAGCTCTGGACCTTGCCGCTTTACTACGAGATCACTGGCACTGCCTACAGAAAGTCCGTGCTTGAAAGCTTTGATGTTGGCGAGCCACAGAGCTGGGAAGAATTCATCGCCATGCTGGAGAAATTCAAGGCGGCCGGCCTGATTCCGCTTACCACGGGTCATCGCGGTTTCAGCCAGCTCCAATTGGCCCACTACCAATTGTGGGCCAGCATCGGCGGGCTCAGCGGTCCGGGCAGCAGCGTCGATGTGATCTTTGGCGATGGAAAATTCACGGATCCGCCCGCAGTTGAAGCCGCTAGAGCAATACTCGATCTCTATAACCATGGGCTGCTCGATCCCGATGTATTGTCAATTACGCAGGACGATGGTAACGAACGGTTCATTGCAGGAGCTGCCGCCCTGAACGTAACGGGCACCTGGTTCTATTCGGAGATGCAGCGCCAATTTGATGAAGATTGGGATATGCTTTCGATGCCGGGTCCGGGCGGCGGTCCGATCTGGTGCACTGGCGAGACCGAAGCCATGGTCATCCCGGCGGCGGCGCAAGACCCTGACGCAGCCGCGCTCTTCCTCGATTTCTGCGTCAAAGGCACCGGCGCCAAGATCCTGCTGGAGCAGGGTAATCTTCTGGCGACAAAAGCCTTCGGCGAGTTGGCGATTCCGCAGATTCAAAGCTTGCCGATCATCACCGGCGAGGAATCTTCCTTGTTGGTCTTTGGCTGGTTGCCACAGAATTCCCAGGATGCCTACCAGCAAGGCTTGGGCGGCATACTGGCCGGAAGCATTACGCCGGAGCAGTGGGCGCAGCAGGTCCAGGACGCCTGGGAACGCGACATTGAAGATGGGCAGATCCCGGAGGATCGCAGCGATCTGCTCTAGTCCCAATTTGCATGCGGGCTCAGTCCATGTATACCGGGCTGAGCCCAAAGACTCAATGTGCCTCGTACCGGTTTGAGATAGTGTAGATGTCAGCGCTTACTACAAGGCTTCGACCGCGGCCTCTTGAGGCCTGGCGGAGCGCCTCGGCAAAGACTCGAGAGCAGTGGCTACTGGCTGCAGTTCTTGTCGCGCCCGCTCTTATTTTGATGGGCGTCTTTATATTCAATCCCGCCTTGCAGACAATCGAGACGAGCTTCTACAAGTGGGACGGGATCAGCCCGGATAAGGGCGACATCGTCGGCTTCAAAACCTTCGCGCGGGCGACGGACAACTATCCCTTCTCGCAAGCCATCAAGAACACCCTTTTATGGGGACTGGTTGGGCTCTTCGTCCCCACCACCATCGGGCTGGTTGCCGCTGCGCTGGTTGAGGATACCAATCTGCGACCGAAGCCTTTGTTTCGCTTTGCTTTTTTCGTGCCCTACTTCTTTTCTATGGCTGTTGCAGCGGCGCTTTTCACCCGCGTTTACGACCCCAGCTATGGCATGATCAACCAGGTGCTTCACGCCCTTGGCTTCACCGATCTCAAACCCCAGTGGCTGGGCGATGGCAAGATCGCCATTTACGCGGCGATGGGCGTGTTCGTTTGGCATGAAACGGCCTTCTGCTATATCGTCTTCACCGCCGCAATTCAGCAGATCGACCAATCTCTTTATGATTCCGCCAAGGTCGACGGCGCTTCGGAAATTCAGGTTTTCCGCTACATCACGATTCCCAGTGTCCGGAACGTCACGACCTTCGTCATGACGATTATGCTGATTGTGGGCTTAACACCCTTCGCCGTGGTATTCCCCTTGACCACGCCCGGATTGGGCGGTCCTTATTATGCGACCGAGATACTGCCAACGCTCATTTTCAAGAAGGCGCGCCAAGGCTATAACGCCAGCGAGGCGGCGGCTCTCGGCGTCATTCTCCTGATCCTCGTCATCGGGATCGTTTCCGCATTCTTGTGGTTTAGGGAGCGCACAGCGCCAAAGGACTGAACGAGCGCGAGCCATGCTGTCCACAAAGCTTATGCGCTATGCCTTATACGCGCTGGTCATTCTTCTGGCGCTGCCCTTCGTTTTCCCCTCGCTCTGGGTCTTGATGGCGAGCTTCTCGACCAATACGCAGATCACGATGGATTCGCTGGCGCTGCCGGATCGCCTCTACGTCGAAAACTATATTCACGCTTGGACGGGCGCCAAGATCAGCAGTTATGTCTACAATAGCCTGGCGGTTTCGGGCTCGGTCTCGGTGTTGATCGGATTCCTGGCGACCATGCTCGGCTACGCGGTATCGCGCCTGGATTTCCCCGGTCGCCGACTGCTTTTGCTCTTGATCATGATGGCTATTGTCATGCCGGTTTTTGCTTATCTCGAGCCGCTGACTCGCGTCGTGCGCCACCTGGGTCTCTCCAACTCGCGCACAGCGGTGATCTTGACCACAACCGCAACTTTTCTTCCCGTTCCTACGCTGCTCATGCGTTCATTTTTCCTGCAGCTGCCGGAAGAGTTGGGCGACGCCGGGCGGGTCGAAGGCGCCAGCGAATGGGGTGTATTCCGTCATATTATGGCGCCGCTCGCTCGCTCAGGCATACTCACGGTACTGATCTTCGCCTTCTTGTGGAGTTGGAATGATCTATTGATGCCGGTGGTATTTCTCCAATCGCCCGATAAGTTCACCATCGCCTACGCCATCACAACGCTCAAACCGGCCGGTTTTCGGCAAGATCATGTAACCGTGTTCGCCGCGTCAATCATTTCGACCGGTCCCATGATCGTCGTCTATCTTCTGCTGATGCGCCGCTTCATCGCGGGGCTCACCGTCGGCGGTTTGCGCGGCTAGCGGCGCGGACGGGAACGCGCGAACGCAGAAATCACGACGATGGCTTACCGAATGATTCAGATCGGCCTTGGCGATATGGGGCGCAATTGGTGCGCGACTGCGCTGCCGCCGAACATCGAAGAGGGCCTGGTCGAAGTTGTCGCCGCCGTCGATATCAATCCCGCCACTTTGCGGGTCGCCCAGGAATCTCTCGGTTTGCGCCCGGATCAATGTTATACCGACCTGCAGAAGGCAATGGCGGAGAACCCGGCCGATTTCTGCACGATTGTGGTAACGCCAGCCCATCACGAAGCGGTCGTGGATGCTGCATTGGCGCGGGGATTGCATATTCTTTCGGAAAAGCCGATTGCGGATACGTTGGCCGCCTCCGTTCGCATCGCCGAGAAAGTCAAACGGGCCGGCGTCAAAATGGGCGTGACGATGAGCCACCGCTTCGACCAGGACAAGACGAGCTTCCGGCAGGAGTTGCGCACGGGGAAGTATGGCAGCTTGGATTACCTCGTTTGTCATCTGACTTCTGATTTGCGAAAACGCGGCAGTTGGGGCGCGTTCCGGCACGAGATACCGGATCCGCTGATGATTGAAGGGGCGGTACACCATCTCGACATTCTCGCCGACTTGGCCGGCGCCAAATGTGATACCATCTACGCGCAGACTTGGAATCCGGCTTGGGGCGAATACGCCGGGGATTCGCAGGCTTTGGTCACGATGCTCTTTGAGAATGGCAGCCGCGCTTTCTTTGAGGGCGCCTGTTGCAACGCCGTCGGTCTGAAAGACTGGGAGCAGGAGACGATACGGGCTGAGTGTGAACTGGGGACCTTGGTGCTCAATGCGCGCCGTCTTGAGCGCTTTCCGCATGATCCATCGACCCAGCGACTTGCAAAGTTTGAAGGCGAAGGCGAGCCGCTGCCGCTCTTGCCAGGGCGCAAGTGGAAAAACACCTGGCTGATTGAACAGTTTGTGCATTGGCTGGACGGCGGCGAGCCGATGGAGACGAATATCGAGGACAATCTGCAATCAGTTGCCTTGATCTTCGCCGTTATCGAAAGCAGCCGCACCGGTCAGCCAGTCAAAGTGCAGGAGCTATTGAATCAGGCGCGAGAGGACTTATAGGCATGGAATCCGCAGATGGAAAAATCAAAACCGCTGTGATCACCGGCGAGCATCCCTTTGATGTGCCGGCTTTTCACACCGCCTTCCGCAGCATGCCCGAAATCGACTTCTATCCGCAGGACATGGAAGATTTCGCCGCCGACATCGGCGACCGGCGCGCTGAATATGACGTGCTGCTCTTCTTTAACTTTCACCAGCAAACGCCCGACAACGCGGGCAGCCGGACCGACAAGGCGACCAAGGCGGCGCTGGAAACATTGGGCGAAAGCGAGCAAGGCATTTTCATTTTGCACCATGCTCTCTTGGCCTATCCGGATTGGCCGCCCTGGGCGCGCCTAGTTGGCATTGACGCGTCCAGTTGGAGCGTGCACATGGATATCAACCTCAATATTCAGGTTGCCAATCCGAAGCATCCAATCACCGAGGGACTCAGCGACTGGACGATGCTGGACGAAACTTATGTCGTGGCCGAACCGGACGCTGACAGCGAGCTCCTCCTCTTCACCGACGATCCCAAGAGCATGCGCAGCATCGCCTGGACGCGGCGCTACAAGAACGCGCGCGTCTTCTGCTTCCAGTCCGGCCACGACCACAATGCCTACGAGAATCCGAATTTCCGCCGGGTCGTCAGCCGCGGTATACAATGGGCGGCGCGCAGACTCTAACAGAAGTCCGCAACAGAGTAATCGAAACTAACTAATTGCAAAATTGCCGCGTGAATTAGAATCACCAGAATCATCAATGGCGTGTAGGGGCGAGCCTTGGCTCGCCCACAAATGACAAAGATTAACAACCATAATTTGCATGACTCAATTGCATTTACTGGGAGTGGCAGAACGCCGTGTATGACCGAAGCCTCGAAATTAATCTGAAGCGCCATCTCGCTTTGGGTGTTGAATTCATTATCAACAACCTGGACGAGCGCCAGAATTACATTCCATTCTTCCACTACGAATTAATCCAACAGCCGACATGCATGCGGCACGGTCCGTTCGACTCGCCCCATGTTGTCGGTCGATTTCTGGATGCGCTTGGTCATTGTTCGCGCATTATTGAATTGCCTGACGAAAACGAAATCTATGATGCGCTCGCCCAGCAGCTCTACGACAGCCTCGAACGTCACGAATCCGGCTTACCCTGGAACAGTTCCGCGCCTTGGCAGCCGAATGTCGCCGCCATGCACAATTGTCGTGAGGTCGTTTTGGGTTTGCTCGCGCTAATGAACTGGCGGCATGACCCGAAAGCTGAGCCGGCGCTTCGCCGCTTGTGTCGGTCGATAGGCCGGGCGATCGGCGATGGCGTGCGCTTCCCAGGCGAAAGTCTCGCTCCCGACGGCTGGGGCAAGGCATTCAGCGGCATCCTGGCGTCTCCACCGGCCACGACCGGCCGGCTCATTCGTCCACTGGTTCAGTACTATCGCCAGTCCGGCGATGCGGTCGCGCTGGATTTGGCGGGCCGCTTCGCCAGCGACAACCTGGAGACAGCTTTCGGAGCGGACGGCTCCCTCAAACCAGAAGCTGGAACGCACTTGCACTCCGTCACCGGCACAATCACCGGCTTGATCGATTACGGCATCTTGATGGAAGACGAGAGGATCATCGAAGGCGCGCGCCTTGCCTATGACATCGGCATGCGTCCCTTCCGCAGCAGTTATGGCTGGGTGAAGGAGTTTCGCTGGGAAGGCTGGCTGGCGGAACCGTTGAGCGCGGCCGGTTATGCCGGATTCGACATCAGCCGGGGCGAGGCCAATAACACCGGCGATCTCATTGAAGCCGCGCTGCTGCTCGGTCAAGCTGGTTATAGACAGTATTTCGAGGATGCCGACCGTATGCTGCGCAACCATCTGTTGGCATCGCAAGTGGTGGATACGTCCTGGGTGCAGGAGGCCCGCGGCTATGATAATGATGCCGAGACGCTCTACGGTGAAGTAGCGCGGCGGGCCCGCGGCGGATTCTGTTTCGGCAGCCCCAATGGACTTGTCTCATATCCGGGAGAAGTCTATCAGGTCAATGCTGATCTGGTCGGCGGCGCGCTGCAGGCGATTTGCGAGTCCTGGGAGGCGATCGCAAGGCTTGACGACAACTCCGCCCGCGTCGACCTCCTCTTCTCGAAGGAGGACAAGGCTCTTTCTGTAACTTGTCCAGCACCAGGACCCGAGCCGATCACGCTGCGTCTCAATGAAGCGAAGACTCTGCAAGTCCGGATTCCGACCTGGGCGCAACCGCCTAGGGTCAGCTTTCAGGTGGACAACATGCGCCGACAGTCGGCCCTAGACCTGGTGAAAGATGGCTACCTCACCTTGCGTTCGGTAGAAGCGGGCGCCCTCGTAAAGATCTGGTTGCCAACCAGACGCGAAACAATCAGCGAAGTCATTGATGAAGGCAGGTACGAAGTCGAATGGCATAACGATACCGTTGTCGGGATCAGGCCGCCGGCGCAGTTTAAGCCGCTCTATGGAAGCGCCTGAACAGTTGCGGGGAGGAGTCATCAGCCTTGGTTGACCACCGGCGAGTGCATGAAGAAGCAATTGTCTTTGACGGGACCTGCCCACTCCTGACTCATTCGCCAAAACACAGCTCGTATTACGTCGAAGGCGGCGTCACGGTTGTGGCGCCTTCGCTGGCCGCCAATCACAATTGTGGCGAGGCGATCAAGCGGATCGCGGAGTGGCTGAGAATCATCAGAGAACGCAGACATGAACTTATGCACGTCACTAGCGCAGCCGATTTCCGCCGCGCCAAACAAAGGGGCAAATTGGGCATCCTCTTCCATTTCCAGAATTCGCTGCCGCTGGAGCAGAGCATCGAGTTAGTAGATGTGTATCACGCGCTCGGCGTTCGCGTCATTCAGTTGACGTACAATGTCAGGAATTTCGTCGGCGATGGCTGTCTCGAGCGCAATGATGCCGGCCTCAGCGCCTTTGGCCGGCGCTTGATCAAAGCCATGAACCGCGCTGGAATCGCGGTGGACTGCAGCCATACGGGCGAACTGACCACGCTGGATGCGATGGCGGCCTCCGAGTATCCGGTCGTCTTCAGCCACAATCTTGCGAAAGC
>JAPOYU010000121.1:11072-16264 GCA_026706395.1 Chloroflexota bacterium | reverse complement strand
CGTTCCAATTCAAGCGTCTCCAGCTCATCGGCGACGGCAGCAAAATCCGCCTTTGGAATTACCAGGTCGCGCCCGGCCTCGTGATAGACATAACCGGCGCCGGCGCACCATTCGCAGGTTTCGGTTGCGCCGCTTTCGGTTTCCTCAAACCAGCCATAGCCGTCGCAAGAGGCGCAGCGCACAATCGTCTTAGGCTGCTTCATTTCCGCTTCAGTCACAATCATCACTCTACGCGCGAATTGTATGCTATCATGCCATCATCGCTATGGACACAAGAAACTCCAGATCGCGCTTGCTTGCGCTGCTTTTGGCGGCATTCACGATTCTCTTCCTGATCATCGTGCAAGCTCACCATTTCCACAATCGTCCCTATCGACAGGACGAAGCCTGGGTCGTCCATTACGCTTTGGCCAACATAGAACGGGTCGGCTTTATCCCTCATATTCTGCGGCCGCTTCGCCTGCTACATCCCGAGAATTTCCTCCAGGATATCTGGGTCCACCTTTTTGGCCATGTAGAGAATATCGTTCGTTACTTTTCGTCGCTGGTGACTATTTTGACGCTGGCGGCGCTGTATCGCTTGGCAGCCGATATCTTTGATCGGCAGACGGGCTGGCTCGCGCTGCTGCTGCTCGGCACTTACGGTATTTTCACCTATTACAGTCACGAAGCGCGCCCCTACGCTCTATTGGCATTTGGCGCGGTTAGCTTCCCTTGGATGTTGCTGCGCTTTATACAAAAACCTGATTTGAAGCGAGGCGTCTGCGCCGTGCTGCCAGCGACGGTGATCTTCTACGCACATCCCTTCATGGCATTTGTGATTGCCGCTCAATTCCTATGCGTACTTATCTTCGTTCGCTGGGATCGCGAGTTGTATCGGCGAGGCATCGCGCTCTTTCTTATTATTGCGGTTCTCGTCGGCTACCGCGCTTACATCAATTATGCCGACCGCGGCGGTGTGATCCAATATAATATGGATTCATCCTGGGATGGCTTACTGGCGCTTTACGACTATTTCCGCTTCAATCCGGAAAGTCTGGGTTTGCTCCTGCTGTTGGGAGGCGTCGCGACTTTTCTGGTCAAGCTGGGGTCGGCATGGCTCGGACCTGATTCGATTGGCGATCCCGCTCCCGCGGCCATACCAGCCCGATCACGGCTGGATTCGCGTATGCGCTGGCCATATATCTGGCGAGAAGGCTGGTTGGTTCTTTCGATAATTGTGATGCTGGCATTGCCGCTCGTTGTTAATGCCTATTCGCCGAGCTTAACCCCGCGCAACATGCTGATACTTGCGCCGAGCCTCGCGCTGATCGCCGCAATAGCTTTGCGTCAAGTACCGCGCCACATTCAATTATTGGCGCTGTTTTTTTTCTGCATATCCTTCGTGACGCAATTTCACACCTATCCTTTCTATAACGGAAACGCTGGGTACTGGGAGTTAGCCGCCTATTTGGAAGACCGCTTTGAGCAGAGTCGCGACCGTCTGGTGGTGGTCACGGCGCAGTTATGGGAAAGCATCCCGATAAATTACTTCCTGCAAGAACGCAGCAACCTCAAGCTGACACCACAGGAAATCTACAACATAAGCGGAGATACTTTTGTAAACGATCCCTTCGTCCCGCCCAGCATCGACGTCAAGCTTACAGCGACCAGCTATGGCCCCGATGATTGGGAGCGGTTGCGCGATTACCTCGGCGATAGCGAGCGGCTCTGGCTCATCAAAGGTAATCCCTACCTTGGCGGGCAGAATATGCTCGATGCCATCGGGACTGAATACACCCTTTACAGCGCAGTAGATTTTCCTGGCGAAACTTACTATCGTGCATTGGAGGTGTTGGAATACCGTCGCCAACCCGATGTCACCGCGCCGCTCTGGCGCTTTGGCGAAGATGTGAATCTGCTTCACTGGCGGCTAAACGATGGGCATATCGTAAGACCCTGCCAGCAGATATCGGTCGATACTTGGTGGTCGACCGAGGTTGAGATCGACCAACTGTACAGCACAACCCTTGTCTTGGCCGGAGCGGATGGCAACGGGATCGCCAACGCTGACGATATGCCCGGCGGCATTTATCTGACCACGGCCTGGCAGCCGGACCAGTTCTATTTTGACGAGCGCCTGCTGGCCATTCCCTGTGACCTCGCCGATGGCGACTATCCGCTGCTGCTGGGCATGTACGCTATCCCGCGTGATGACCGGCCTTTGAAGATTCTGCCCATCCATACCGGCGCGGGCAAAGCAACCGGACGGCAATACGAATACCTGACGACCCTGCTCGTGCGGCGCTAACTTGGCCAGGCTGGCGAATCTGCTTGGGAATATCGTCGCTTGTCAGCGTTTTGCCGTTGTTCATGTCTGGTCGTGTTTGGTTGGTTCGGCGATATTGTCGGGTGATTCGTCGCGCGCTAGTTCAAGGAGCTGGCGATACCCGTCGACATATTTCTCCGGCGAAAAGTAGTCCTTAGCGAATTCGCGCGCTTTCTCGCCCATCGCCTTTACATCCGCTCGGTAAATCTGCTTGAGCGCCGCCGCCAGATCGTCTACATCGCCGGCTTCCACCAGTAAGCCATTCTCGCCATGGCGGATTAGATCCGGGATGCCGCCAACGCGGCTGCCGATAACCGGCGCGCCGACCAGCATCGCCTCAACCACGACGCGGCCCAAGCCCTCGGATAGCGACGGCAAGACCATGACACGAGCGCTGGCGAAGTAGCGCGCCAGTTCGGCTTGTGAAACCGCGCCGCAGAAGCGCACGCGATCGGCAATGCCGAGCTCCTCCGCCTGCCCCCGCAACCCAGCGGCATAGTCGCTGTTTTCCGCTTTGCCGACCAAATGCAGTTGAGCGCCCGGCTCATCCAGTTGCGCGAAGGCATTCAGCAGATGATGCACGCCCTTTCGCGGGATCAAGACACCGGCGTAAACGATATCGAGCGCTTCCTCGATCGGTATCCGCCGCGCAGTCCGTCGGAATACTGCCGTATCGCTGAAGGTCATGAAACGCACCTGCGGCAGCTTCGGCGCAAAATGCCGCGCCCGTTCCGATGTCGATGTCGAGATGACGCGCAGCGCATCGGCACGGCGAAAGGCGTAGCGCGCCGCCGCCAGCATCAATCGGCGATACAGCCCTTCGAGCGGAACCTTGCGCTGAAGAAACAAGTCTTCTTCGAAATTGTTGTGATTCTCGATGATCAGCCGCGGACGCAAACCGGCGACGCTGACGAATTGCCTGGCTGCCGCGCCGATCACGCCTTCAAAAGGACTCTGCGCCACGATGATGCGCCCGCGATAGCGCAAAAGCAGAACCGTCAGCAAGAGCGGCGCCAGCGCAAAAACGCATAGATAGCGCAATGGCGATGTCGGCGGCTGCGGCAGCAGGTAGAAATGCGCGCCCTCATGGAAGTTCCGCGGGCGCAAGGACGTAGAAAAGCCGATTACCCGGATATCGTACTCGCGCAGTTCGGCCAGAAGCCGCCACTTTCGAGCGTCGACCGCATTTAGCGGCTCGCTGTAACGCGCGCTGCTGACCCAGCATACAGTTGTCTTGCTTCGGCTCAAGTAGCGTTCTCGTATTCAGCGCCCAAAGGTGAACACGAATATACCAGTCTTCGGGACTTTCAGCAGGGCGCGGCTCAGTCGCGTTTAGACTTGTCTGACTTGATGACCGTCACTTGGGCTTTGCTATCACGCGGTTCATCCAGCTTCAAGATCGTCTCCAGCGCTATTGAGACGCCGGCCATCACCATGCCGCCGATGATCGCCGTGAAGATGCCGCCATCAATGACGAGCCTGTCCCCCGCCAGAGAATCTGTGATCAGCAGCATGACGCCATTGATGACGAAGATGAACAGGCCCAGCGACAGGACCACCGCCGGGCAGGTCAGCAATATGAGCAGCGGCTTGAGCAGTGAGTTCACAATGCCAAAGATCAAGCCGATCGTGAGCAGCGTGCCCAAGTCATTATTAGCAATGTGGATGTTCGGTATCAGCATGGCGGTGACCGCGATAGCGACCGCGTTTATCAAGACTCGAATTACAAATTCGCGCATTTTCCCCTCGGCGTTTCTCTGGCGCGGACGTCCTGTTTCATATACGCCGGCCATACGTTTCGCGTTGCGCTAGCGCCGCCGCCGCGAGACCAGGAACCAGATCAGCAGCAGCAGCAAGCCGATGGCAACGGCGCCGATGGCCAGGGCGGTATCGCGCGTTTCGGGTTCGTCCGCGCTCGGCGCTTCGATCTCGGTGATCGTCACCGGCGTCAAGGTCGGCTGAGCCGTCGGCTCGACGACCGATTCTTGAGTCGGCACATCGGTATCGGCGGGCGCCAATTCCGTAGGCTGCTCCGTCGGGGTCTCGGTCCTTTGCGCTTCTTCGGTGGCTTCCGCTATCTGCGTACTCTCCACCACGGCCGTCAAGCTCGATTCCGCTTCGGCGGTCTCCGTAATGTTCACGGTCGGCGTCGGCGAAGCAGTATCAGTTGGCGTTGGTGTGGGTGTCGGCGTATCGGTCGCTGTTGGTGTGTCAGTCGGTACCGGCGTATCAGTCGGTGTGTCTGTCGCCGCTGGTGTGTCAGTTGGAACCGGGGTATCGGTTGGCGTATTTGTCGCCGTAGGCGTGTCGGTCGCTGTTGGTGTGTCAGTTGGCGCCGGTGTATCAGTGGGCGTGTCCGTCGCCGTTGGTGTGTCAGTTGGAACCGGTGTATCGGTGGCCGTTGGCGTGTCGGTGGGCGTATCAGTCGCCGTTGGTGTGTCAGTTGGCGTTGGCGTCTCGGTAGGCGTGTCCGTCGCCGTTGGTGTGTCAGTTGGCGTTGGCGTCTCGGTAGGCGTGTCCGTCGCCGTTGGTGTGTCAGTCGGTATCGGCGTGTCGGTGGCCGTTGGCGTGTCGGTGGGCGTATCAGTCGCCGTCGGTGTGTCAGTTGGAACCGGGGTATCGGTGGCCGTTGGCGTGTCGGTGGGCGTATCAGTCGCTGTTGGTGTGTCAGTCGGCACCGGCGTATCGGTGGGAGTATCAGTCGCCGTTGGCGTGTCCGTCGGTATTGGCGTATCGGTGGGTACTGGCGTGTCCGTTGGTGTGTCAGTTGGCACCGGTGTATCGGTGGGCGTGTCAGTTGGCACCGGCGTATCGGTGGGCGTGTCAGTTGGCACTGGCGTATCGGTGGGCGTGTCGCTTGGGATCGGCGTATCAGTCGGCACTG
>JAPOYU010000121.1:0-11034 GCA_026706395.1 Chloroflexota bacterium | reverse complement strand
GTCGGCACTGGCGTATCGGTGGGCGTGTCGCTTGGGATCGGCGTGTCAGTCGGCACTGGCGTATCGGTGGGCGTGTCGCTTGGGATCGGCGTGTCAGTCGGCACTGGCGTATCGGTGGGCGTGTCGCTTGGGATCGGTGTGTCAGTTGGGACTGGTGTGTCCGTTGGCGTGTCGCTTGGGACTGGTGTGTCGGTTGGGATCGGTGTATTAGTCGGCCTGTCAGTTGGCACCGGTGTGTCAGTCGGGACTGGTGTATTAGTTGGCCTGTCGGTTGGGATCGGGGTATCGGTCGGAACCGGCGTATCCGTCGGCGTATCGGTTGGAATCGATGTGTCAGTCGGGACCGCAGTGCTCGTTGCTGTATCAGTCGGAATCAGCGTATCAGTCGGGACCGGGGTATTTGTCGGCACATCAGTTGGGACAGCCGTATCGGTCGGCGCCGGCGTATCCGTCGGCATCGGCGTATCGGTTGGTACATCCGTTGGGACCGTCGTATCGGTCGGGATTGCAGTATCAGTGGGGCTTGGCGCCGCTGCCGTCGCCGTTTGGGCAATGGCCTGCTCAGCCGTCGCTGTCACGTCCAAATCTGGCGTAGCGGTGTGGGATGGCGTATCCGTCGGCGTGAATGTTGTCGTCGGCGTTGACGTTGCAGTCGGCGTATCTGTAGGAGCCGCTGTATCCGTCGGCAAAGGCGTAAAGGTCGGCGTCGGCGGCAACTCTACCGTGAAAGGCAAACGCAAGGTTGTCGTCTCGCCGCCTTCATTGGTCACTGACACGATCGCTTCGTGCTCGCCGTCGCCCAATTCCTCGGCCGGGATCGTGAAGCTATCGCCTTCGACGCGCTCGGCCGGCCCGCCGTCATAGGACACTTCAACATTGGTGATCTCTGTCTGGCCGCCGGTTTCCAAGTTGATTTCCTGCGGCGCGTTGAGCACGGCGTCCACCACGATTCCGCTAAGCACAACCGTCGGCGGCAACGCGGCAACTTCGAACTCAATCGTCTCCACCGTCTCCGCCCCGGCTTCATCCACCGCGCGGAAGGCGATCGTATTTCGACCGGGCGGCAAATCCGCCGCATCCAGGATGAAGTCCAAGCGGTCGCCCGCGACCACCGTGCCGACGTCCGGCTCGACGCTCAAGCTGGCGATCGGCGATTGTCCAAAAGCGGTGAGGCTGCCGGTGACGGTATCGCTGACCACAGTATCGGCACTTACTCCCTCGATCTCGAGCCGCGGTGGAATCCGCTCCACCTCGAATGTACGCTCGACCGTTGTCGTCTGCCCGCCGGCATTCGTCGCCCGGATGCTCAAGGTATGTTCCTCCGGCGGCAGCGTGAATGGATCCAAATCGAAATCATAGGGCGCTTCGCTATCGACCTTGACCACCTCGCCGTTGACAATGAACTCGACTTGTGTGATCTCGGTCTGCCCGCCCGCATCAACGGAGATGATTTCGGCGTCGACGATTTCTTCTTCCGCCGCTGTCTCGAAGTCGTCGCTCACTCGTGGCGGCAAAGCGGCAATCTCAAACTCTGTGCTTAGCTCGCCCACGTCGCCTTCGACATCCTCGACCCTGATATCCAGCTGATACTCGCCGGGCTGCTGCGCTTCAGGCTCGATGGTATAGGATTCGTCGGTCGATACGACTTCGCCGTCGACGGCGTATTCGATGCTCTCGATATCCTGGTCGGCTCGTATCTCTACCGTGATCTGCGTGTCTTCCCGCAGCGCCTCGGCGAAGATGTCCTCCGGCAGGAAGAGAAGCGGAACTGGTATCGGCGCCCGCAGCATGGCTCTGCCCGAAGCGGTCTGGCCATCCGCGGTCGCGACATTCAGCGTAAAGTCATAGCGCTGGCCATCGGCCGGCACATCTACGCTCAGGCTGACGATGTATTGGCTGCGGAATAGGAAGGCGAGATTGCGATAGATATCGCCCAATTCCTCCGGCGTCGGCGAATCATAGAACTCGGCGTTCGATTCTGCCGCGATTGATTCGAGGAAGCGTCGGTCGATGTGCCAGCCCAAGCCGATCGAATACACCGGCACGCCATGGATCGTCGCGGCGCGTATGCTTTCATCGCGGCTGTGCTCGCTGACATCGCCGTATTCGCCGCCATCGCTGAGGATGACCACCGCCTTGCGCTCCAGCGGCGCTTCGATGGCCGTCTCGATGCCCAGCAAGGTCGCGTCGTAGAGAGCGGTCTTGCCGCCATAAGCCAGGTTGTCAATCGCGCGAATCAGCCGCTCGCGGTCGGTCGTGTAATCCAGGACCAACCTGGCATCGTTGCTGAAAGTGACGATGGCTACGGGATCGTCCGGACCCAGCGCCTCCAGATAGCTGCGCGCGGCCGCCTGCGCCTGGGTCAGCGGTTGATCCGCCATGCTGCTGCTGGTATCGATCACCAATACGCTGGCGAAGTCCAAATCATCATCGGTGACATTCTCGACGCCGGTGACTTCGGCCTTGCCCGTCAGGTCCCCGCCAATGGAAAAATTCTCGACATCCAAGCCCGAAACCAACTGCCCGGCTGAATCCAAAACGCTGGCATGTATCGCCACCTGAGACAGATCGGTTGATGTGATGCCGATGATGTTCAGGCTAATGCCGGACTCTTGCGGATAAACAAGGCTGAAGGGCAAGAACATGAGGAGCGCGATAATCGCTCGGTGCAGGCGTCGGTTCAACTCAGGCTCCCCAATATGCTAGGTGATGTCATGTCTGCCTGCGGCGCGTTGCATTCGATTGTCGCGGGCGTCCGGCTTGCCAGCGGAAAACGCGAAAATTATAGGCAACTTGCCCCCCAAATAACAGTGCTAAAGCTCCGCGCTGGCGCTGCCTGTTTCCGGTCGCTCGCGTCGTCTGGCTGCCATGTCTAGACGCCGCCATAGCGCTCCTGCACGGCCACCAGCCAATGGTGGATCGGCGCCAGCTTTTCGAAGCGTTCGGTGCAGACATCGATCAACTCTGCCGACGCAATCACGCTCGGCGGGATACCGTGTCCGCCGGCGTGCAGATTATTGTATTTCAGCCACTCGGCCCGCGGATGATCCTTGGCATAGCCGCGCGGCACCGTCTTGTAATGCAAACCGCTGACGCTGTAACCGGTTGCCTCCACTTGTCCTACAGTCTCGATGAGCGCTTGGCCCAGCTCGTCATCGTTCACCGCTCGGCGATAGGCTTCCAGCATCGGCTTGGGGAATTGAAACATGCCCGCCATCATACCGGCGTCATCCGGACTGATTTGCATGCCGAAAGCCGGATGCTGCATCTTCTTGCCGCTGCCATGCCACCACATCATCGCGATGTTGACCTTGTAAGGTGACTTGTCCTTGCTGAAGCGCGTGTCGCGCGTCCAACGCATCAGCGAGCCACTGCCATTTGTGCGCGCATCGACTACGATGTTCGGATCGAGGTTCTTGAGCCGCGCGCCCATAGCCGCTACCCACTCCAGCGCCGGCGCCTTGACCACATCCTCGAAGCGCGCCCGGTTCGCCGTGAAAAACTCCCGCGTGTTATTCTCCCGCAACTCGCGCAGAAAGACTTGCGTGTCGATCGGGAAGCCAGGAAATCGACTCATGCTCAGATCCTTTTCTCGCAGTTACAAAGCAGGGATTCTAACAAAGCTGCCGGCGCTGTCAAATCTCCGGCGCTGTGTGGATACGCGGCTGCATTGATTTCGACTAGGCAGGCGACAAGGTCTCAGGCACAATGCCTCAGATTTCGAACTCAAACGCGCAAAGGATGACCAGTGAACTGGATACGACTGCTTTCCGCCATGACGCTCTTCACATTGCTCGCGGCTCTCACGCCAGCGCAAGATCTTCCCGGCCCGCAGGAACTCTGCGATGAGGCCGAACCGGCCGCGCTGACCACAATGCAGTTCGAGGCGGCGGAGGACGTGTTGGAGCCCGGTGCCGACTATCGCGCCATCCTGTGCACATCCGCCGGGGCCATCACTGTCGATCTCTATGAAAAGCTGACGCCGATCACGGTAAACAATTTTGTCTTCCTAGCGCGGCAGGGCTACTATGACAGCAGCACCTTCCATCGCGTCATTCCGGGCTTCATGGCGCAAGGCGGCGACCCCACCGGCACTGGCCGCGGCGGACCTGGCTACCGCTTCGAAGACGAGCCGGTCGGCTTCCTGACCTTCGACCGTCCCGGCTTGCTGGCGATGGCAAACGCGGGACCGGGCACCAATGGTAGCCAGTTCTTCATCACCACTGCGCCAACCCCTCATCTGAACTACAAACACACGATCTTCGGCGATGTGCTGGCGGGGCAGGATGTGGTTGAAGCCATCCGCGAGCGCGACCCGCAAACCGCATCTGAGCCGGGCGAAGCGCTGCATACAGTCTTGATCATCAGCGATCCGTCGCTGATTGACAGTGATGAGGCGGAAATCTCGCCGGCCACTCAGGAGGAGGTGAGCGCCGCCTTCGAGTCTTTCGCTGAGGGATTGCCGCCCGTTCTATCGCTTGTCGATGAGCATTCCGGCTATTTCTCGACCGAAGCGCTGGCGGCGGCATCCGTGGCGGAAGATTTGCAGGCCGGCTTCGCGCAGTTTGCCGAGGAATACGGCCATCAATATCGCGCTCGATTGCAGATCGCCAATGGCGAATGCGATGATTCGGTATTCTTTTCCGCGCTCGGCTTTTGGGTCGATGTCTATGTCGATGCTTCGTCCGCTGATGCCGCGCGCCGGGACGAATTCATGCGCTTATGGCTGGACAGCTATGGCTACGCGCGAGACGGGGAATCGGCGACGATATATCTGTACAGCGCGGAAACCTGTGACGGTGAAGAGGGTGTTCACGTTTTGTCGCTTTACCCGCGTGGGCGCTTCCTTGTCACTATTGATGTGCTGGTCAACAAATCGATTCTGGATCAAGTGTCGGCGGCGGCGCTCTTGCACAACTTGTCGCTGCAAATTGAAGCGGGGCTCGCCGGTATATTCAGGCCGGAAATCCGCTGACCGGCCGCTGAGGGCGGTCGAATATCTGTGAGCTTCCCGAGCGGCTATCGCATATTTCTTTTGCGCAGGGTCTTCAATAGGGCGTCCCGCCCCGGATGCTGGCAGATGTCCAGCGACTCGATGAAGAGCGGCAGATCTTCCCTCCGGGCGATACGTGCCATTCTCAGCAGCCGCTCGCTGAGTTCGTCATCGCGCGCCGCCGCCATCATCACCAAGCCGTAGCGCCGCAAGTCAGCATCGCGCGTAGCGAGAATCAACTCTTCCAGCCGATCGTAAAGGACAGTTCTTCGTGCTTCGATGACACAATTGATGATGCCCATCGACGCAGTGGGCTGGTCCAACCCCTGATACAAGTCGATAAGGTCGTTATACAAGCGATGCGGGAAATCCTCGCCCAAGGACTCCAGCGCTTTACCCACCAATTCGCCTCGCCCCGTTCGCACCATCCCCCCGCCATCGCGCAATAGAAACTGATAGATCGGCAGTCGCTGATTCGACGCGACCAGCACATCAACCGCGGTCAGCGCCGGCTCGCAGTTGAAGACTGATGTATGCGGCTCGCCCAGAAAGCGCGTGGCATAGAGGCAAGCCAGCGGCGGATCGATCGGCGCCAAGCCTGCCAGCGCGACCGCCCGCAAGTTCTGCGCCACATCGTCTACCGGCTGCAAATAATAGGTCTCCACGCCCAGTTGGTAGATGTCGGCGTCCTCGGGATGCTCGATATGCACTAACAGGCGCGCGATGCTCTCACGCAGCATGCCGGCCTTGTCGCGCTTGCCATCGACGTGGAAGCGCAGATACTTCTCCCGCAAGACCGGCCGATGCGATTCGTCCAGCGTCGCCCGCACCGACTCCGACTTCAAGGCGCGCAGGCAGTCGTCCAGGTACTGCCGGCTGTTCGTCCGCGCCAGCAATACCAGCGCGAGGTCACGGCGCGTTTCCGCTTCGACTGAATCGCGCAGCTTTTCATACAGCTCAGCTTGTGAAGGCATGCCACACCTGTCGAGAAGTCTCGCCCGCGCCCTTACTCACGAAGACAACCCGGTATTTCTCTATGTTCTCTCTGGTAGAAAATCCTGTCGAATCTCCGCTAGGCGGAGACAGCTACTCCCAGACCTTCCGCACAAGCGCTGATCTCTGCCCAGGTCGCTTCGGGCAGGTCGATGCCATTCGCCAGCCGCTCGGCCCGGCGCCGCGCCTCCATCTCGCCCGGATACAGCACCTCGCCCTCCAGCGGATCTTCCTTGACGTATTCAATCACCGCATCCACCTGTTTCTGGAACACGTCAACCGAACCAAAACGCGATATGTCGATCATCAAGATCACCGTGCCCCAGCGGTCTTCCAGCGGCGGCTGCGCCTCCGAAGGCAGCGAAGCCATCAAGCTGAACAAGCCAACCATCATCGCCAGCGCATAGCCCTTGTGCCCGACATAGGGCAATCCCATCGGCCGCAGGGCGCCACCCTTCGCCAGTTGCGTCGGATCGCTGGTCGGCTGCCAATTGCCATCGACGATCCAGTCGCCCGGCAGTTGCTCGCCTTTGTCCACCGCCACCATCACTTTACCCGCCGCTGATATCGATGTGGCGAAGTCGAGAATCACTGCGCCATGCGACGCGCTGGGGAAGCCCATCGCGATCGGATTGGCGCCGATCTTGCGCCCGGTTCCGTTCAACGGCACGACGACCGAACGCGGCCCGCCGATAACGCCATCCCAGATCATTGACGCCATGCCCGCGGCGGCGCCCATCTCGGCATAAGTGCCCAGCCGGCCGGTATGCCCCTCGTGGTACATCGACGCCAGGCCGATGCCCTGCTCGCGCGCTTTGGATATGGCGATTTCGGCAGCTTGTTTGGCGATGACCTGCCCGAAAGTGAAATTGCCGCAGACTCCCGCCATCGACGCCCTCTCGGCTACGATCTCTGTCTCGTCGCTGGGCTGCAGGTCGCCTTTCTCAATCGAGCGGACGTAATAGGGCGTACGAATCACCCCGTGCGAATCGTGCCCGGCCAGGTTGGCGTTGACCAGGTGCTTGGCCACAATCGCGGCGTAATCTTCTCGCGCCCCGGCCGCTTCCAATATGCGGGCGTTGATGTCGGTTAGCTTGTCAGCTTGCAAAACTGGCATAATCTATTCCCTACGCTCTCTGGTCTCTGTGGTTAATCTTTTCCCTGCCTACCTGTCCACCGGGGTACTATACTCGCTCCGCTCCCACATCCGCCGGACCTCCCCGTCCTCATCCAACTCGAAGCGCAGCGTCTCATTCGACTGGCCCGCCTGCTTCAATGTGAAGACGCCCGCCTCGTCCGTCGGCTCCAGTATCGTAGGCTTCTCATCGATCCAATCCAGACTGACAATCTGCAGCTGACCATCGCGGATAACGACCTTCTGCATCGCCCAATCACTCTCGTAGACACCGACATAGCGCGCCCAGTCCTCTTGTGCTTCGGGCTTCTCTTCCGCCGTCGCCTTGATGATCTCCGGCAAGACCAGTTTGTAGGCTTGCTGGACATATTCATGCGGATCGCTGCCCAAGGCATTGGTCAACACGATCACGCCGGTCTTGTGCTCGCGACAAACGCTGAAGGCGGTCAGATAACCGGGGTAGCCGCCGCCATGCCCGCTGATTTCCCAATCCTTGATGCGATGCAAGCCCATGCCCAAGCCGTAACCGCTTTTCCAGCCTTCATCCAGCCAATGCACGCGGTGCATATCGAGCAGCGTGTGTGGCGAAAGCACCGCGCCGTCCGCCAGCCCCAGATGAAAGCCGGCGTATTTGACCAGGTCGTTCACTGACGAGGCGAAGTTCGCCGATGCCTCGAAGCCGTTCATCAGCCAAAAGGGCAGGGCGTCGCGCCGGTAGCCATCCTTCTCGCGGGTGTAGCCGGTCGCCAGCTGTGGATCATCGGCGCTAGGCAGCGGTCGCGTCTCGCTCATGCCCAGCGCATCCAATACCTCTGTTTGCAAGTATTCCGCCCAGCTCTGCCCCGTCACCGCTGCGATGACCCCGCCCAACAGCGAATAACCCAGGTTGCTGTAGGCGAATTTCTCGTAGGGCGGGCGAGTGGGGGCGCGCGTCCGCGTGTCGGCGATGAACTCTTCCCAGGCCGGCGCTTCGCACTCCGTCCACATGGGATTCTTCGAGTCGCGCGGCAAGCCGGCCGTATGCGTCAGCAGATTGCGAATGGTGATTTCCGGCGCGTCCCCATAGCGCAGATCGAACCAGTCCAGATGCTGCGAGACTGGATCGTCCAGCCCCAGCACCCCGGCATCCCGCAGTTGCAATATGCCGGTCGCGGTGAAGGTCTTGGTGATGCTGGCGATGCGAAAGCGACTGTCCAGCGTTACGGGCCTTCCCGTCTCCAGGTCCGCTAAGCCGTAACCCTTGCCCCAAAGCAGTTCTCCCGCGTACACAATGCCGAGCGCCAAACCCGGCTGATGCCGCTGCCGCGTCTGATGCGCCGTCCAGTCATCCAGTATGCCGATCGCGGTCGCTAATTCGGCGTGTTCTCGTAAGAGGGGATGTGTCATGGTTCCGCGCCTCTAATCATTACACGGGCAGCCAAGCGCATACTGTAACGCATCCCCGCACTGGCTACAAAATGTAGGGGCGACTCTGTGAGTCGTCCGCTTATGGTTTCTCTGTGGTTGATCAAACGTGTGACGCCTGCGCCTGAATCAGATACCGGTCACATCCACGAACCAGCGCTCAAGCGCCGCTTCCATCGCCGCGACTTTTTGCGGATGCCGCGCCGCCAAATCATGCTGCTCGAAGGGGTCGTCGGCGATATTGAACAGCAGCGGTGAGGGCGGATCAGGCACGGCAGGCTCCGGCACAGGCTCGCGCACAATATCATCATAGCGCTCGGGGAAATACTTGATGGCATGGTCGTGCGCCGTGTCAATCGGGCTGACTTCCATCGCTTCCGGTATCTGTGGGCGCACCAGCTTCCAGTCCCCATCGCGCATCGCCGCGTTACAGGTCACGATCGGCTTATAGCGATTCCACTGCCAGAAGCGTTGAGGATAGGTCTCGCCGCGCTCACCGCGCAGGGCGGGCGCGATATCGACCCCATCCAGCGACAATTCAGCCGGCGCATCAATGCCGACCAGCCCCAGCAAGGTCGGGAACCAGTCGGTGAAATGCGCCATCTCGCTGCTGCGGACGCCGCCGGGCAAGCCATCGCGCCAGCGGACGATCAGCGGAACGCGAATGCCGCCTTCGTAGGTGTTCCCCTTGCCGCCATTAAAATTGTAATTGAAGCGCCGCTGTGAAAAGCCGTTCCAATCGCCGAGCGCCGGACCATTGTCGCTGGTGAAGATGAGTATCGTATTATCGCCGATGCCCAGCGCATCCAGCTTTTCGACGATGCGGCCGATGCCCGCGTCCATTACCTCAATCATGGCGTAGAGCAAGCTCACACCCAGGCTGAAGCCGCGCTCGACATATTTCTGCGCGATCGCATCCGGCGCCTCGAGCGGGAAATGCGGCGCGTTGTAGGCCAGTTGCAGAAAGAAGGGCTGGCTTTGATGCCGCTCGATGAAGTCCAAGGCGGCATCGCTGAATACATCCGTCAGATAACTGTCTTTGTCGCCATACTCGATGCCCCCGTTGCGATCCAGCCGGTAGCGATAATAGGGATTCCAGCCGCCCTGAAAACCGACAAATTCGTCAAAGCCGCGCGACCGCGGATGATAGCGCCGGTCCAGCGCGCCATTGTGCCACTTGCCGATCAGCCCGGTCGCATAACCGGCGGCGCCCAAGACATCGGCCATGGTCCTTTCGTCAAGCCGCAGCCGATCAAGGCCCCGCGCTTCCAGGGTGTCAATGCTGCCTGTGCGATGCGCATAGCGCCCGGTCATCAGCGCCGCCCGCGCCGGCGTGCAAACCGGCGACGCCGAATAATGCTGCGTCAGACAGATGCCTTCATCCACCAGCGCGTCGAGTTGCGGCGTACAGGAAATTTGATCGTTGAAAATGCCAAAATCGCCGTAGCCCATGTCATCGGCGACAATTAATACGATATTTGGTTTGCTCATGTCTGACCGTTCCGCGCCTTGTGGCCGGTTGAAATCTGCGCCGGGAAACCGGTATGGAACACTGTCATCGTCCCGCCGAATATGATGCGATCGCCATCGCGCAGCGTCTTGGCTTTACCGCCCGTCACCGGCTGGCTGTTGACCGCCGTGCCGTTGATGCTGCCCAGGTCGTAAATCTTCCAAACGTGCCCCTCCTTCACCAGGAAGGCATGTGGACGCGACACTGTCGGGTCCTGCAAGGCGATCTCCCAGTTGGATTTCGGCGTCGAACGCCCGATGTACAACTCTTCCTTCAGCAAGGCGAAGACTTGACCCTGCTGCGGACCCCGGGTGATGCGCAAGCTCGCCCGGTCACCCGCTACCACCGATACTTTTTCGGCTGAGTCGCCTGGCGCTTTCTCGTGCGCCGAAAGCAGCTTGAGCACCGAGACGAAGAGATGCACCTCATCGCCGATCGCCAGTTCATTTTCGCCATAAACCTGTACGCCGTTGATGAAGGTGCCATTGGCGCTGCCGACATCGTCAATGGTGAAGGCCCCGTCATGGCAGGCGACGACCGCGTGCTGCCGCGATATATGCCCTTCGGCGATCTGAATATCGTTCGTCGCCGAGCGCCCAATCGTTAACGTGTCGCCTTCGTACAAGGGCTGTTCGCGGGTCTTGCTTGTGTAGGGATCCAACCAGACTAATTTGGCTAATGGTGTTCGTTGCTGCTCGTCCATGCTGCCGGTCCTGCTAAAATACTATCTTAATTCTATTGTAACATATCTGGCTGTTATAGGCGGCAATTGGGGTATCCACAGTGGAGCGAAACAGCGGGCGCAGCGTCTTGACGCGACCTTGATCGTTTTCTTTGTGAACTCTGTGTCTCTGCGGTGAAAAGTAACTTCCACATCGTTGCCGCAGCCCAATTACCCCTCGACAATCGCCTGCGCGTCCAAGCCCAGCGCCACCAGCACGCCTTCCGCGATCACGGCGTCGGCGCTTCGTCGGACGCGCTCCGCCGGCAAGCCCAATA
>JAPOYU010000126.1 GCA_026706395.1 Chloroflexota bacterium | reverse complement strand
GGCATTGGCATCGATTTCACCGCCAGTTCGCCCATGCCGACGACTTATGACGGCACTCCCCTTTGCTTCCTAAAAGAACTCAAGGATGAGCCACATGCCTACATCAAGCTGTGGAAGCATCACGCTGCCCAGCGTCAAGCCGACCAGATTAACGAAACCGCCCGCCAATTGGGCGAGAGTTGGCTGCCGCGTTATGGCGGCAAGATATCATCGGAGTGGTTCTTTAGTAAATTATTACAAATCCTGCAAGAACGCCCGGATATCTACGCGCAGATCGACCGGTATATTGAGGCGGCTGACTGGGTGATTTGGCAGTTGACAGGCGTCGAAGCGCGCAATACCTGCACGGCTGGCTACAAGGCGATGGTGCAGGACGGGGAGTTTCCGGATAGAGCGTATTTCCGGGCCCTGGATCCGGCCTTTGAGAATGTGGTGGACGAGAAGGTCGGCCGAGAGTTTGCTGAGTTGGGTTCCAAGGCAGGTGAACTGACGCCGCAGATGGCGGACATGATGGGTTTGCCAGCGGGCATAGCCGTCGCCGTCGCCAATGTCGATGCCCACGTGACCGCTCCGGCGGTAAAGGCTACTCAGCCGGGCATCATGGTCATGGTTATGGGCACCTCTTGCTGCCACATCCTCTCCGGCACGGAAGTCAAAGTGGTCGACGGCATGTGTGGCGTGGTGATGGGCGGCGTCATCCCGGGCTTGTACGGCTATGAGGCGGGCCAAAGCGCGGTTGGCGATATCTTCGCCTGGTATGTCGACCACGCCGTTCCGCCCGTATATCATCAGGCGGCGGCCAGCGCCAATCTCGACTTGCATGAATATTTGGAGCGGGAGGCGGCTAAACAACAGGTCGGTGAACACGGCTTGATCGCTCTGGACTGGTGGAACGGCAACCGCAGCACCTTGGTCGATGTCGACCTGACTGGCATGCTGCTGGGCATGAACCTGGCGACGCGCGCGCCTGATATCTACCGCGCGCTCATCGAATCCACCGCATTTGGTACGCGGGAGATTATCGAAGCCTTCGACGCCCAAGGCATTGAAGTCAGTGAACTTGTAGCTGCCGGCGGCTTGCCGGAGAAGAACGCGCTGCTATGCCAGATCTTCGCTGATGTGAACGGCAGGCCATTGAAATTATCGGGTTCCGCGCAGGCGCCGGCGCTCGGCTCGGCGATGCATGCAGCGGTCGCGGCCGGCATATACCCGGATATCCACGCTGCCGCGGACAAGATGGGCAAGCTCAAAGATGGGGTTGTCACGCCGATCCCGCAAAACCAGGCGGTGTACGACAGGCTCTTCGCTGAATACCAGACTCTCTACGACTACTTCGGTCGCGGCGCCAACGATGCTATGAAACGGCTGAAGGCGATTAGACACGATGTCTTGAGTTGATTGGTCTCCATTCTCGAAACTGAGCGCAACCCAATAGCCAGCGCGTCGTATCTTCGCGTGGCCAATCTCTGTTGAAGACGGCCGAATAATGCTGATATCCAGGCTGCGTTCGCCATAAGTTCCAGCGCACATAAATACGCTTTGTGAAAAATAACCAAAAGCTATGCTTGTAATTGGGATATAATTGCGCTTTCGTCAAGGCGGTCAGGCGCGATACCATGTGATCAGTGTTTGAAGAACGCTGATCTGGTCTGCCGGGGGTGAAGAATGAACAAAGGAAAATTGGGTGTAGGTGGCAAGCGCAAACTCTTCTATCGCTTGATCTCCCTGTTTTTTGGTTTGGTAATACTCTACAGCTTCGGTTTTGGCACAATCGCACAAGACGAGCCCCCCGCGGATGACGCCGCCGCCGAAGAAGTGATGGAGGTCAGCGCGGCCGACGCCATGGCTGCGGCCAAGGCAGTGCAGGATAATCTCGACTACGTCTGGATTTTGCTGGCGGGCTTCCTGGTCTTCTTCATGCAGGCTGGTTTCGCCATGCTGGAAGGCGGCATGATCCGTGAAACGGGGGTGGTCAACTCGCTTGCCGAAAACTTCATGGACGCCTGTGTCACCGGTATTGTCTTTTTCATCGTTGGTTTCGGTATTGCTTTTGGCAGCGCCGAAGGCAGCGGCTTCTTCCCCCAAGTCGAGCTTTTCCTGGGTGGCGCTACCGGCGCAGGTGCTGGTGACGGCGAGCTGTTTGTCAACTTCTTCTTCCAATTTGCCTTTGCCGGCGCGGCGGCGACCATCGCCACCGGCGGTATGGCGGAGCGGACGAATTTCGTCGGCAAGTTGATCTACAGCGCGATCCTGGGCGCGATCATCTACCCGGTTGTCGTATTTTGGACTTGGGGCGAGGGCTGGCTGTATCAGCAGGGATTTGTTGACTTCGCTGGTTCGACCATCGTTCATATGACCGGGGGCATCGTAGCGCTTACCGGCGCCTACATGTTAGGTCCGCGCGCGGGGCGCGAATGGGGCCGCCCACCGGAAGCGTCTAACCTGGGCATCGCCGCTCTAGGCACGTTCATCCTTTGGTTCGGCTGGTATGGCTTCAATGTCGGCTCGACCCTCGGCGCGGGGGATGTCAACCAGTTGGGCTTGGTAGCGGTTAATACCACCTTGGCGGCTGCCGCTGGCGCGCTGGGCGCGATGTTCCTCAAGCATTGGCTGACTGGCGGCTGGAATATGAGCTTCATTCTAAATGGCTCCTTGGCGGGCTTGGTCGGCATCACGGCGGGCTGCGCTTTCGTCACGCCTATCGGCGCAATCGTGATTGGTTTGCTCTCTGGCGCGGTCCTGGTTTACTCAATGCGCTTTGTGGAGAGCATGAAAATTGATGATGCTGTGGGCGCATTCTCGGTGCATGGCGCGTGCGGCGCCTTCGGGACCCTGATGATCGGCATTATAGGCTCGCAATCCCTGGGCGCGGCCAGCTTGCTCGATGGCGGCGGCGTCGAGCTATTGGGCGCGCAGATAGTTGGCGTGGTCGGCGTAGCCATCTGGGTCGGCATCACCAGCTTCATTATGTTTTATGTGCTCAACCGGATGGAGGTTCTACATGTCGATCCGGAAGCGGATCGTATCGGCATCGATGCGTATGAACACCACGCCTCGGTCTGGCCGAATATCCTGCCGCTTCGCGAATCCGACGAGGACGAGGACTAGGGCGGAAGCGCACTAAATCAACAACGGAAGAGGGCGATTCTAATCGGGTCGCCCTTTGCTTTTTTTCAACTTAATTTGAGTCTCAGAGTTGGTCGCTGTCGAGTATGATGGTCACGGGACCGTCGTTGTGGATCTCCACCTGCATCATTGCGCCGAATACGCCGTGCTCCACGCGCGCTACACCTGCTCGTGACAAGCAGTCGGCGTAGTACCTTACTAATGGCTCGGCAACTTCCGGCTGGGCCGCGTGAATATAACTTGGACGCCGTCCCTTGCGCGCGTCGGCGTAGAGCGTGAACTGTGAAATCACCAGTACGCCAGCGCCGACATCCAGCAGAGACCGGTTCATTTTGCCTTCGGCATCGGCGAAGACGCGCAGATTTGCCGTCTTGCTTGCCAGCTTGTCAGCCACCGCTTCGTCATCTGAATGGGTGACACCGACCAGCGCGACAAATCCGGACCCGACTTCACCGGTGACGGCGCCGTCGACTGTGACACATCCCCTTTTTACACGCTGCAAAAGCACACGCATGCTAGTTTCCTTGGTATCAGGATCGCTGATTTAATATCTGCATCACATGCAGCAAGAAATATCGACAGCAGGTATCGACATGGTACTGCAGGTCCATTTCTTCTTTCTCGCGGTCGTAAATACCGGTGACTTTGAACATCGGCGCTTCGTTGTGCTCGCCGCATAGGACATCGCGGAAGTCTCGCTCAAGGCTATCGCCGAGAGACCGGCGCGTGCTATCAAACATCAGTTGCAGTTCATAGTCGTCTAGGAAGGCATCCGGTAGTTCCTCGCCCACCGCTCGAAAGTCGAATTCGATCGTCAAACTCATGTGACCGTCAGTCGATCATCTTCGTTGTCCGCTGCACCAGCTGAATAGCGCAACCCCAGGGGTCGCGCAGGAATGCGAGTTTGTCGCCGTTTGCTCGGTTATCGACATCGCCATCCAGCGCAGCGCCCGCCGCGACAAGTCGCTGACGCGTCGCGTCCATATCATCGACGGCGAACGCTAAGTGAAAAGTGACCGGATGATGTTGACGATAGTCGATGAATGAGCCGAGTGGATTGCTGTAAATCTCGATCAAACTCTTCCCGGCGCCGTCCGCCAGAAAGTGAATCTGGGGCGGCTCCGCGAATGAACGCACGATTCTCATATCCAAGTGCTCGCAGTACCAGGCGGCCACAGCGGCCGGGTCCTCCACATTAAAAGCGATATGCTCCAATCTCATGATACCTCCTATTCCAATTCAAAATGCTCCGATTCCGGGGCGCGCGGATTCTCGTCCTCGTCAAGTTCGTCGCCTTCCAGTTGTTGGCTGCGCAGCCAACTCAGTCCCATCATGCCGAGGAAAACGACGGCGATCCCCAGGAAGATGATCTCGTCGAATGGTCCCAAGGCGCCATGAGCGAGAATAATCGGCATATCAGGTCCCAAATACAGGCGGCCCCCGGCGCATTATAGACGACATAATCCTTATTCTGAACCGATGGTTGTAAGGACGCTATAAGAACAGCAGAATGACAGGTCGGCGATAATACCTTTTGGCGGATAGATCTCGCGCGAAAAGAAAGATGTCTGAACAGGTCTTAAGTGCCAGCGGCGTGCAGAAATATTACGGCGCCAAGCTGATACTCGATGATGTCAATTTCAATTTGAATCGTGGTGAGCGGGCGGTCCTCGTCGGCGAAAACGGTGTGGGCAAATCCACGCTTGCGCGCCTGATCCTGGGCATTGAATCGGTCGAACGCGGTACGATTCGCCGCGCGCCCGGCAGTATCGTGGCCTATCTGCCGCAAGAGCTTCAAGTCGGCGACCTGTTCACAGTGGAGGAGTACATCAGCGAAAGTCTCGGGGAGCTTACCTCGCTGCAGCGCCGCTTGCGGGCGCTTGAATCGCAAATGGCCAAAGGTGAGGATATCGCTGCCGCGCTAGAAGAGTATGGGCATCTGCAAACGCTGTTTGATCTGCGAGGCGGTTACACGCTGGATGCGCGCCGCAAGCAGGTTTTTACCGGCCTGGATTTAGATCATATCGACGTGAGCCGCAGCGTCATGTCGCTAAGCGGCGGAGAGAAGACACGCATCGGCCTGGCAGTATTGTTGTTGCAGGCGCCGGATCTGCTGATTCTAGACGAACCCACCAACCACCTGGATTTCGCAGGTTTAGACTGGCTGGAAGGGTATCTGCTAACGTACCCGCACGCTCTGCTGATGATCACCCACGACAGGCGCTTCATTAATAATTTGGCAAGCAAAATACTGGACCTGTCCGCCGTGACGCATAACTTGACAACGTATCACGGGAACTATGACGATTACCTGGCTGCGCGAGAGGCCCAGTATCGGCGCGAAGTCGATGCCTATCACGGCCAAGTCAACCGCATGAAAGAACTTCGCGCTCAGATGAAGAAAGAGGCGCATGGACATCGCAAGGCGAAGCGCCCGGATGACGGCGACAAATGGATCAAGTTCACCGCTCAACAGCAGGTAGCGCGGACGGTAAGCAAGTCGGTCCGTTCGGCGCGGCAGGAGTTGGAAACGCTGGAGGCCAACCGATTGGATAATCCGCGCCATGTCTGGCATATTGAGTATGAATTTGATCCCTTGCCATTGCATAGCATGGAGCCGGTTCAACTGAATTCACTGAGCATCGCCTTCAGCGACCGCACCATCATCTCCGGCGCCGATGCCATTTTGCGCAAAGGCGATCGTGTGGCTCTGGCGGCCCCCAACGGTTTCGGCAAGACGACGCTGCTGCGACTGATTACTGGTGAGCTAGACGCGACCGGAGGCACGGTCAAGGTCATGCCAAGCGTCAAACTAGGCTACCTGGATCAGACCGGGGAATCCTTCGACGATAGCCGAAATGTCGTCGACCTCTTAAGCGATATCAGCACCGACAACGCCGACAGCATTCTTACGCTGCTCCATCGTAGCGGTTTGTTCCGGGATGCGCATCTGGCTGCGAAATCGGTTGCGGAGCTGAGCCTGGGGCAGCGGCGCAAGCTTGGTATCGCTTGCCTGATTCATAGCCGCGCCAACGTGCTGCTGTTGGATGAGCCGACGAATCACCTCGATCTGATGAGCCTGGAAGCCCTTGAGCGAGCGCTGCTCAGCTTCCCGGGCGCAATACTGGCGGCGACGCATGACCGCTGGTTTGTGGACAGGATCGCCACAGTGGTTTGGCGATTGCACGATGGAAAGCTCTTCGTTGATTGAACACGCTACAGATTAATCGACGTCGACGGGAATATTGAGAGCGGAGGCTGATGCCGGCGGCTCATCGTCTTTCGATTCGTCTTCAGCAGTCTCACCGGCTGCGCTGATGTCTATGCGCACGGCTCGCTTGCCCATTTGCGCGCGCTTGGTCTGTTTCTTTCGCCTAGGCTTCCGCGATTTTTTCTTTGGCTCCTTGACCTCGACCGGTATGTTGAGGTCGACTGCGGCCGCGTCATCAGCGTCTTCTACTTGACTGATCTCGACCACCAGCGGAGCTTCAAGCGCAGTATCGGGCTTGCCAGCGTCCTCGCTTCTTCCGCCCTTTGGCTGACGCGACGCATCCAACTCTGTGTCTGGCGAGGATTGTGCAACCTCGTCGGTTTGCTCCGCGTGGATTTTCCTGAACTCGGCAACGATGTCGTCCTCGAATATATCCCAGCGGGACGGCGCCAGCGATTCCAACATGAGTTCCAGCGCGTCAAGCAGCGCAAGACGGTCCGCGCCATTGCCGCTCAAGGTGAAGATTCGCCAGACACGCAGAGGACGATAGCTGGGATGCAAGCGCAATCCCTCGTCTATGATCGCCAGCGCGTCATGGATCTCGCCAAGCGTGAACAGAGTTGCGCCGAGGCGTGTATATAAGCGTGGCATGTCTTTTGGCGGCAGGCCTTGTCCCTTTGACAGCGTCAGCAATTCTTGATACAGCGGCAAGGCCTGTTCCGGCACCTTGAATGCGGTCCAGGTTTCCGCCAGCTCAAACATGATGCGCGCGTTGCCGGGGTAGGTCGCTTGCAGCTGCCGAAAATGCTCGATCGCCCCGCGCAGATTGCCTTGTCGTTTCAACTGAAGACCGGCATCGATCAACTCGGTGATCACCGCCATCGTCGCCATCCTCGCCGTCTCTGACTTCAAAGAGTATATCATGGCAGCGGGTCTGCATGAAATCTCGCTCGCATCGACGCAGGAACAGCCGGTTCCAGCTTGCCCGTCAACCGGATCGAAGCCGGCCGACTGCCGTATCTGGCGGAAAATGTTTTCAACCTGTGGCTGGAAGAACAACTGGGCGCGGCCGATATCCGCTTTAACTCGGAAGCGCTAGACTCACTCCTGCGGTCTAAGTCGTGATAATTGGCACAATGTAGCCGTCATCGAGCCAAGCTCTGAGCCGTTTCGGATCAACCGCATCGCCATTGAAGCCGGCCGGCATGGCCTTAGTAAGCTGGACAAGCTCTTCGTCAACTGCAAATGTACTCAGAAAATCGTGATAAATGCCGCGCGCCGGCGAGATATAGCACCAAGGCGCCATGCGATACGTCGTGTTCTCCGTCAGCTGGGGGACGCGATAATTCAAAGGCGGTTTCTTGACCGCATTCAGTATGATATCGGCGTAACTGTTCACCATCGCCTCGTGCGAGAATTCGGCTCTGAGATAACTTAAGGTCTCAGGAGACGTGCGCCGACGCTCGCTCAAGATGCTGTGCGCTATCGCCGCGGCTCTATCGATTTCGCCGTAATCTATGCTGTCGATGTGTTCTTCCGGCAGCAGTTCACGGTAGGTCGCCACGCGCGAAACAACCGCTGGCGTTCCACAGCCCAATGACTCAAACACGGCATTGCCGAAGGTTTCGATGATGTTTCCTATACACAGGCTTACATCGGCCAAGCTGTAATATTCGGGAATATAGGCCTCACTAATCCATTCGTGGAAGACGAAAATCTCACTCAGGCACAATTCGTTGATGCGGCGCTTCAGCTGGTCATAATAGTTGACGTACTTCGGTTCTTTGGAGACGCCGGGCCACAGAGGCACCAAGACGCGCAGATCGCGCCAGCCGTAGTCATTCACCAGCTTTTCCGCCACCTGAACGACATCAAATATCCCCTTGTTCACATCCGGGCGATGCGGAAAGAGCACAACAGGATGATCGGCGACCTCGCGCGGGATGAATTCAAATATGTCTCGCGGCTTAGTGTATCGGAAGAAATCCCAATCGAAGCCATTGTGGATGGCGTGCATGCGTTCGCCAACCTGGGGTGCAAATTGCCCGACGGCTGCCTCATACGAAGCGCGCGTATGTTGGGAAGGCAATATCCACTCGTCGCCTTGAAACAGGAAGGCAGACATGACCGGCTCCGGGTAGATGATTGTGCGCAGCGAGATCACCGTCGGAATGTCTTGATGAACATAGGGAAAGATCAAGCTGCCATCATGACTGTAATGTACGTCAGCCTCGGCGAATGCAGCGCCGATTTCCCGCATGGCGTTGGCAATATGGTAGAGCGGTGTCAAGTATGGCTCGGGGTATGGTTGCTTAAAGCGGAGAACCGGCAGGACCTCAATGTTCTCGTGCCATTTGAAAGGGGTTCTGGAGCCTTCAAGCGGTGTGGTGTAAATCGTCACCTGATGCCCCAGTTCTCCCAGGTGCATTGAGATTTTTTTCAATTGCATCTCCGCGCCGGCGATGGATATATCCGGGAACAGAGATGTCATTGAAAAGCCGACGATCTTCTTGCTCACACCGTTCACTCAAGTGACAATCGTGCCGCAATTACGGTAGCTAACACCTATAGCGTAATACAAAGCTTGTTCGGAGTAAAGACGGCAGGCCTTACGCCCGAAGGCCGCGTGTCAACCCGATATCACGGTGCCAACGGCGCTGTCGCCCCTCAGCGCCTTGACGAGGTCCTCGGGGTTCCAGAAGTCGAGTACGATTATGGGCATGGCGTTTTCCTGGCAGAGGGTGAAGGCGGTCGTGTCCATGACTCGCAGTTGTTGGTCGAGAACTTGCTGATAGTCCAGTTTGCTATAGCGTGTGGCGCCGCTGTTCTTCACCGGGTCATCGGAATAAACGCCGTCCACCTTGGTCGCCTTTACAATGACATCGGCATGAATCTCACTGGCGCGCAGCGCCGCGGCCGAGTCCGTGGTGAAGTACGGGCTGCCTATGCCGCCCGAGAGGATGACGACGCGCCCTTTTTCCATGTGGCGGATGGCGCGTAGTCGAATATAGGGCTCGGCAATCGAATTCATCTCGACGGCAGTTTGCACGCGGGTGACAATGCCGAGGCGCTCTATGGCATCCTGCAGAGCCAATCCATTCATGACCGTGGCTATCATGCCCATGTGATCGGCCGTGCTTCGATCCATGCCCAGTTTCGCCGCCGGTTCGCCGCGCCACAAGTTGCCGCCGCCAATAACAATGGCGACCTGTATGCCTAGCTCATGGATTTCACGCACGCGCTGCGCGATATAGGCGGCTTTTTCCGGGTCTATGCCGGTGCCGCTATCGCCAGCAAGGGCCTCGCCGCTCAACTTCAAAAGGACGCGTCTGTAGGGCAGGTTGCCATTCACACTCATGGCCGCTCCTTGGTCAATGTCATCAGCAGCTCGATTACATTCACGTGCAGTAATTAGCTGAAGGGAGTCAGGCAAGCCAGAATTCGTCGTTCAGTCCCAGCGCGCGAAAAATCGCCTCAGCTTCCGCCTCTGTTCTGCCGCGGTAGTCTGACGACAACCGGTCTTGATACCAACTTTTCGCCAGTTCCCACACTTGCGACAATCTTAGCACCGCGCCACGATTTCTACCGTGACTTCGGCACCAACTGTCAATCTCGTCTTCCGACCGGAAGAGAAGAATGCTCGCTCAAGTATCTACGATATTGTCATACCATTCGCGAAAAGGATGGGCGAAATGCACAAGTCCTCCGCCGCCATTATGCAGCGCCCCACCGGTCACAGCGCAGCGAATAATTTCGCCGGTCAGGGGGTGACGCGCCTCGATCCGCGCGTCACTTTCGAGCATCGCCGGGATACCAAGCGAGTCCCAGGCGCAGTTGGCATAATAGGCGACATCGTCAACGGTGACGCGATAATCGGTCGGCACCGCGGAGAGTGGATTCGCCATTAATACTTCGCCGCCGTTCTCTTCAAGCACAAGGGCATGCGCGTTATGCAGTCTTTGCAGAGCGCGCCGGGCGTCCAGTGGCGTTAGCGCAAAGCGTTCAGCGATTGTATCAACGGACGGCGCCGCACCATTCGCAATCAGTGTTTTATACACGAAGAGACGAATCTCCCAGTCAGTTTTGCATGTCGTCACGATAGCCCCGCACGCAAAAAAGGATTAGCCGAAACTAATCCCTCAGAAAACAACAGATTCGCCTTTGTGAGATCGCCGTCGCGCCAATACGCTCAAGCTCCGTCACCGATGGCGATTCGCTGAAAACGCCCGATATTGATCGTCTCGCCCACTTCGGCGACGGTCTCCTGCAAGTACTGCATTATAGTCTTGTCATCGTCCTTGATGAAAGCCTGCTCCATCAGCACGATCTCTTCGTACCACTTGTTCATGCGGCCGGCGACCATCTTTTCAGCGATGTGCTCCGGTTTACCTTCTTCCAGCGCCCGCTGCAATTGCAGTTTCTTTTCCGCTGCGACTTGTTCTTCCGGTACATCCTCGCGTTTGACATATTGCGGATTCATATTGGCGATGTGCATCGCAATATCCTTGGCGAAGGACTTGAATTGATCAGTCGCCGCGACGAAGTCGGTCTCGCAATTGACTTCGACAATGACCGCAAGCCGTTGGTCGAAATGGACGTAGTTGCCAATGACTCCCTCGTTGGCGCTGCGCCCTTTGCCTTGCAGCTTGATGCCGTCTTTCAGCGCTTTCTCGCGCAGGAACTCCGCCGCCGCGTCGATGTCGCCGTTATGCTGCTCCAGCGCCTTCTTACAGTCGAGCGGTCCCGCGCCCGTTCTCTCCCGCAGCGCTTTCACCTCTACTGCTGTTACTGCCATCGTTCTCCTCGTCTCCGTAAAGCTGCGGCCATCACATGCGGGGCCCTCTATTCTTCTTTGTCGCTAGCCTCGTTGCCTTCGCTTTCAGCCTCTGCTTCGGTCTTAGCCTCTTCTTCATCGGCGAAGAGTTTGGAATCGCGCAGCTTCGCCAGGGTCGATTCACCCAGCAAGTCTTCGTCAGCGAGTTCCTCTTCGTAGGCATCAGCGAAGAACTGCTCTTCCTCTTCTTCTACGCCGGCGGATTGTCGCAGGTTGTGCCCCTCCAGGACAGCGTCCGCCAATGCGCCAATCAGCAGACGGATTGAGCGCATCGCATCGTCATTGGCCGGCAGAATATGATCGACCGTATCGGGATTGGCATTGGTATCGACCAGCGCTAATACCGGTATCTTCAAGATATTGGCTTCTTTGACGGCCGTATACTCTCGCTCGGCATCCACCACGATCAGTAGATCCGGAATGCGCTTCATCTCGCGAATGCCGCCCAGTCGCAATTGCAGCTTGGAAATCTTCCGCTGCAGAACCAGACCTTCTTTCTTGGTCAAGCGATCAAACTCGCCTGCGTCGCGCCGCTGCTCCAATTGCTTCAGCGTGTCTATGCGACTGCGGATTGTCTGCCAATTTGTCAGTGTACCGCCCAGCCAGCGGTAATTGACGAAAGGCATGCCGCAGCGCACGGCTTCCCGCTGAATTATCTCCTGCGCTTGACGTTTCGTACCGACGAACAGCACCGATCCGCCGCCAGAGATCAGGTTGACGATCATATCGTGGAACTGGTTGAGATTCTTCAGCGTGATTTGCAGGTCGATAATGTGGATCCCGTTGCGCTGCGTGAAGATGAATTCATCCATCTTGGGATTCCACTTGTTCGTGCGATGCCCGAAATGCACACCCGTCTCGAGCAAGGTCCGCATCTTTACCGCTGTTGGCATTGCCATTCTCCTTGAATTACTGGTGTTTTACACTCGCACACCGTTCAGCCCCCGGTGACAATCCGCCGAGGCGGACAACACCCACCGTGAGTCCCGATGTGTGGGATTTCGGCAAACCGCCTTTAGGGCGAAATGCCGCGCGCGATTCTAGCATAGTCGTCGGTCTGTAACAATGACGGGTTTAACGGGGAATAACCGATCTCGCCCCCGGTGCGCGTCAAGCCGGCCCATTATTCAAGATGTCCTCAAGCGCGCTGATAAAGGCGTCGTTCGCTTCGCGCTTGCCAACGCTAAGGCGCATGCAATAGGGCAAACCGTTCTGTGTTTGGCCCCTCAGCAGGAAGCCGCGGAGGCGCAATTCTTCCTCAAGCTGGTCAGCTGGCCGGCGCGTCTCGAAGAGGATGAAGTTAGCCGCCGGCTTCCAATAGCGGATATCCAGCCGGTCAAATTGAGAGCAGATCCAGCGCGCCTCTTCGCGCAGATAATCTACAACGCGGCGGACATGATTTTGATCGCGACAGGCGGCGATTCCGGCCGCCAGCGCCAGCTTATTCTGATGAAAGCCGCGCTGCAATCCCGCGATGCTGTTTGCGATCTGCGGCTTGGCGATGCCATAGCCAAGACGCATGCCGGCCAAACCGTATGCCTTCGAGAAACTGTGAATGATGACGATGTTCCGCTCATCTGCGACGTATTGCAGCGAATCGGGAAAATCGTCGGCGTCCACGAAATGATAGTAGACTTGGTCAGCCACCACCAATACGTGATCGGGCAATCCGAGCATCAGCCGCTCCATGGCGCTCGCCGTAATCAATGTGCCCGTCGGATTGTTGGGATTGCAGAGCATAATTAGTTTGCTGCGTTCCGTGACGGCGTCCAGCACCGCTTCGGGACGATAGCGAAAGGTTTCCGGCTCCAGCGGCACATCTATAACTTTGGCGCCGAGCGGCAGCGAGACCTTCTTGTAGGCTCCGGCAAATGTGGGCGATGACAGGATTAATTCGTCTCCTGGAGTGAGGGTTGCGCGCATCACCAACTCCAGCGCCTCGAATCCGCTGCAGCCGGTGAAGATATGCTGTGGCGTCAAACCGCGCCCGAGCGCCTCCACGATGGCGCGCCGCAACTCAATGTCAGTAAAACTCGGATAATAAGATAAGGCAGGCGCGGTCGCATTGATCGCTTCGATCACCAGCGGAGAGGGACCCAGCGGGTTTTCGTTGTTTTGCAAGCGATGCACTGGCATATCGGGCGAGGGTCCTCGCCCGTCATCTAATGCCGTGTCCGCTTCTTCCCGCACAAAACGGGCGATATACGGGTTGAATTGCAAACCGCTCATTTGCCATTCCCTATGCTAGCGGCCTTGGCCGGAGGCGCGAATCGTGATGATAACTCATATCATCTCTTGAGGTAAGCTGTCAGTTCACTCGCGCAATGCTTCACCCCTCAGCGATTGTTACGCAATTGAAGCGAAGCGCTGTCTTTCGGCTTAAAGCCAAACTGACCGTAGAAGCCGACCAGGTCGGCGTCGCAGTCCAGCATGACGACTTCAATATGTTCAGTTCGCTTAAGGATTTTCTCCAACATGTGCGAGGCAATGCCTTGCTTGCGATAAGCGCGGTCGACCACGACGTCATCGACAAGCGCGCGGTAACGATCATCAGTGATCACACGCGCGAAACCGATCAGATGATCCTCATCCCAAACGCCCAGCGTAATCTGGCTTCGGTCCAACATGAGCTGGATATCCAGCGGAGTGCGCGAATCGGCCCAACTCGTCTGTTGGAACAACTGATGGAGCTCTTCCGGATTCAGCGGCTCGCTGAAAGAGTATATAAATCGTGTCGGCATTGTTTGCTCCCTTGTTGCATCTTCCAAGAGTTCACCGGCTCGCCCTGCAAATCGAGCGCTTAGCCAGTCCGAAGTCATCATACCGCAAAGCGTCCACGGCTGTTGCCCCTTTGTATCATTTGCCCAGCGACTTGGGCGCGAACCCGCTGTCCCGATGCAGCCGCATAGACTACGCGCGTCGGCGCCGTTTTCCTATAGCCTACGGCGGTGCTAAAATGGTACTGTTTACGAGAAAGCCTTGAGGATCTGCGGCTTTGGCTAAATCGAGATGGGATTCTTTCATCCAGTTTCTCTGCGAGGTCTACCAGACTCCGATGAATGAGCGTCAGGGCCTGGTGGATGAATTGCTGGGTACGCATGACGAATGGCCCTGGATCGAACGCGACAAAGCCACTTTCGTATACGATTCCTGGACGGCGAAGAATGTCGCTCTTAACATTGACATCGTTAATCGTGACCCGCCCTTCGAAAATATGGCGCGGCTCGAAGACACATCGCTCTGGTACTTCCAGCGTTACTTTGAGCGCGACGCGCTGGTCGACTATATGTTCGCTATCGATGATCCCGGAACGCCGCTTGCGCAAGAAGTCGACCTGATGGATCGCGTCGGCAGATTCTGGCAGGCCGATCCCCTGAACGAGGTTTCGATCACGGCCAACCAGGTTGATACATCCGTATTGCAAATGCCGCGGGCGCGTCCCTTCCCCAATTGGCATTCAATGGCGGCGGTGCCTCGCGGGCGCGTCTATCGCCACCGCTTTAGCTCGGTTCAACTCGGTTTCAACGATCGCAGCCTTTGGGTGTATACGCCGCCCGGCTACGACGCGAACGATGGGGTGGAGTACCGCCTGCTTGTTTTGATGGACGGCCAATGGGCCATGAATATCCTCGAAGTGCCATTCATCGCCGACGCGCTGATAAAACATGGAAAGATGCAGCCCATCATCATCGCGATGCTGGCTAGCGGTCCGCAATCGGAACGAATTGCCGAATATGTCGGCAATGACAAGCACTACGCCTCCATCGCAGCGGAACTGCTACCCTTCTTGCAGGCCGAGCACCGTATTACCCCGCTCGATCTAGGTCTAGGCGGGTTTGGCGAAGGCGCCATAGCGGCCGCCTACGCCGCCCTGAAGAATCCGGCAATCTGCGGTCATCTCATTGTGATCTCGCCGCCTTTGGGTCGCGCGCCGGCTGTACAATTGCTCAAGGACTTTGCCCAGCGCTTCCGCGACTTGCCAATTCTGCCAAATTATATTTTCCAGTCGGTCGGCCGCTACGAACAGGATCTGCGCTTCTATCAGCCGGCGCTGGCGCTGCGCGGCATCCTCGAGCGGCGAATGACGCATGACCCGGATCTACATTACCGCTTCGTCGAGCTGGGCAGCGGTCATAGCCTGGCCGCATTCAAGAGTGTGTTGCCGGAAGCCCTGGCTCACGTCTTTCCCGCCTAGCCGATTTCACTGGCGCGATTCATGGGGACCCTCTACATCGTTCCAACGCCGATCGGCAACCTCGAAGACATCACCCTGCGCGCGCTGCGCATCTTGAAGGAAGTTGCTCTGATAGCGGCTGAAGACACTCGCACCTCGCGCGTGCTGACGAGGCATTTCAATATCGATACGCCGATGACCAGCTATCACGAGCACAACAAACTCTCGAAGCTGGACGTCATCTTTTCCGCTTTGGAATCGGCTGACGTCGCGCTCATCTCGGATGCTGGCACGCCCGGCATCTCGGACCCCGGTTTCGAGCTTATAGACGCCGCGCTGAAAAATGGCTATACGGTCGTGCCTTTGCCCGGAGCAAACGCGATTACAACGGCTTTGGTCGGTTCCGGCATGGCGACCGATCGCTTTCTGTTCGTCGGCTATCTGCCACGAAAAGCCGCGGCGCTGCGCGCGCAATTGACAGCGCTCAGCGACCGGCAGGAAACGGTTGTGGCCTACGAAAGTCCCTATCGACTATCGGACACGCTCTCGCTGATCGTCGAGATCATGGGCGAAGACAGGCGCGTATGTGTCGCGCGAGAGTTGAGCAAAAAGTTCGAGCAATTCTGCCGCGGCGGCGCGGGCGAAGTGCGGGCCCATTTTCTGGCTGAAAACCCGCGAGGCGAGGTCACGCTCGTGATTGCGGGCGCCGACGAAGGTGCTGCCATTTGGAGTCAGGCGGAAGTGGAGACTGCGCTTTCGAAGCGCCTGACTGCGGGCGAGCCGCTTTCGCAGGCGGCGCGAATCGTGGCAAAAGCCGCTGGCTGGACCAAAGGCGCCGTGTACCAGCTTGGCATCAGTAAAGACTAGGCTGGCGAATTGATCAATTGCAGGCATAGTCATGGCCGGACTGATGTACGCCCGGCACCGGTTTATCAACTGGCCGC
>JAPOYU010000027.1 GCA_026706395.1 Chloroflexota bacterium | reverse complement strand
GTGCTGCCGTTCGAGCTCATCACTTCGCTGACCAGGCGCAGGACGTAGGGAAACTCTTCTTCGGAGGGCATCATCGCCAGGAGCGCCTTTTCCGCCAGCGCGCCGTGGCCGACTTCGCGGCGGCGTGGACCACGAAGCGGATAAGTCTCGCCGGTGCTATAGGGCGGGAAGTTGTAATGGTGCATGTAGCGCTTGTCGTCTTCGGGGCTCAAGCCGTCAAGAAATTGGGCTTCGCGCGGCGTGCCGAGAGTGGCGATGGTCAGAACTTGCGTCTCGCCACGCATGAACATGCCGGAGCCATGCACGCGCGGTACAAGACCGACGTCAGCCGCCAGCGGCCGAATTGCGGCATGGTCTCTGCCGTCGGGCCGGATGCCGTCGTTGACAATGCGCCCACGCACAACGCTCTTCATCACTTGGTCATAAGCGCGTTCGACATGCGCGAGATTGACGGGCGCCTCATTGTCAGCGACGCTATCATTTCGCTGAGTGAATTCAGCCAGCAGGCTGTCCTTTATCACTTGCAGCGGGGCACGACGGGCGGCGCGGTCGCTGTGGGCGGTCATCACATCGCGGATCGGCGCTTCGACTTTGGCTTGGACGTCCGCAAGCAGCGTGTCATCAAGGTCGTCGACGGCTGGTTCCTGTTTTTCTTTGCCGATCTCTTCGCGGATGCGGTTCTGTAAGGCGATAATATCCTGCACCGCATCGTGCGCCAGAAAGAGCGCCTCGAGCATGGTGTCTTCGTCAACTTGCTCGGCGTTGCATTCAACCATGTTGATCGCCTCGGCCGTGCCGGAGACGCGCAGATCAAGCCGGCTTGATTGCATCTCGCTATAGGTCGGGTTCACGCTGAGTTCGCCATTAACCAAACCGACGCGCGCGCCGGCGACGGGCCCATTCCAGGGGATGTCGGAAATCATCAAGGCCGTGCTCGCGGCGATGATGCCCAGCATATCGACATGATGTTCTTTGTCATGCGATAGCGACATTAGGATAACTTGTACATCGTTGCGCATATTCTTCGGAAAGAGGGGACGCAAGGTGCGGTCGATAACGCGGGAGGTCAATATCGCGCCTTCTGATGGACGGCCTTCGCGGCGGAAGAAGCCGCCCGGAACGCGTCCGCCGGCGTACATCTTCTCTTCGTAGTCGACGCTCAAAGGGAAAAAGTCCAAGTGAGCGCGGGGGGAGCCCATAGTAGTGGAACAGAAAAGCATGGTATCGCCCATGCGCACGGTAACGGCGCCACCAGCTTGTTGGGCAAGACGGCCAGTCTCGATGATGACTTCTTTGCCGGCCACCAGGCAGCGATATTCACGAATGTCGAGTGTCATAGAATTCTCCGTATCATTGGAACGCGCCGAGCGTTTCGGTGAACAGCGGCAAAACGCCAGGAACACCGGTCATGGTTGACGCGTTTTCATTCGATAGGTTGCTTGCGAGCAGTAAACAACTGCGAACTAGAATTGGCTGGCTACCCGCATTCATAGTCGGGGCTGTCCAGCCGGGCGCCGGCGATTAGCGGCGCAAGCCAAGGCGTTGAAGCAATTCACGATAGACTTCCGGCTTCTTGCGTGAGATGTACCGCAGATGACGGCGGCGCTGACCAACCAGCTTGAGCAGCCCGCGGCGTGAATGCTCATCTTGGCTGTGAATCTTCAGATGTTCGGTCAATTGGCTGATACGAGCGGTGAGCAAAGCGATCTGCACTTCGGGTGAGCCGGTATCGCCTTCTTCACGCGCGAAATCTTTGATAATCTGGTCTTTTGTTGCTCGATCCAATGGCATGATTTCCGTCCCTTCGCTAGCCACCAGACAGGCAGGACCGGTTGCCTGTCGGTCAAAACAACGGGCTGATTGTATCAGCACAATGGCGGGTGGACAATTGCGAGCTAACTGTTCGCGGTAGCCACCTCATCGACATCATCGTTCGCGACCAATTTGACTGAGTGATGGGTGCGGAACAGACTGTATTGATCGGTACGTCCGGGCAAGGGATTCAATACATTTTCGATTCTCATTGTCGAGATCCAAAGCGGCAGATCCCATTCGCCGGTCAGATGCTGCCCAAGGCTCGGCTCAGTAATAGTGACGTTGTTGTGATACATCTCCAGCAAGACGCGGATGAATTCATCACGCTCTGCGAGCAAGGCCGCGACATAGGGATGGTTCTCGTCGAGTTCAATGCCCTTCGTATTGTGGTCGCTGCGTGGATTGACATATTCGTTGACGGCGACCATGTCATTGATCAAGAGGTATTCCACTGCGTGCTGAAAGATCACACCGCTGTCAAACTCGCGCAATCGGCGATGCAAGCTGCCCAAAGGGCACCAGGCGAAATTCCGAAAGCTCGTGAATTGCTGCACACTGACGACAATTCTAATCACCATGCACGCAATTTCCGGTTCGATCTCGCCGAGTTTGTGCGGCGGGATGCCCTGCCAGCTTTGCGCGGCGTCCTCCAGGAGCGCCGCTTCTTTTTCCGCCTGGCGCAGAAACTGATTCTCGCCGACGATGGGTATGCGGATGACCGGCACGAGATCCTCAGGGTTGTGGCGGTGCGGCACGAGATCGCGCTGCAACACCCGCTCGCGTACAAGGCAATCTATCCAGTGGGAGCGCCACTGGTCGTTTTCGTTCATGCCCGGTCGGTCAAGGTCGCGCTCCATTGCCAGGCCCTTCAACAGAAAGCCGTAATTGACATATTCCCAATTGCGCGTGCTTAAGGTGTTGGCGACCCGACGAACCAAACGATTCACGATAAGGAGCGTTTTGTCGACTACCGGATGCTGCAGGTTCAACTCAACCGTGCCGGCGCTCTGCTGCTTCAGTATGCCCAGAGAGACCGCCTGAGAGACCAAATCATCTCCGCGTTCAGGCGAAATGACGTCGCCGGCTTCCAAGAGTTGCCGGATGAGACTGGCCTCGGTGACCTCCGCCGACGCCTGTGGGGGAGACAGCCGGAAACACTGAATGATGACACTGGACCACTGTGAGGGGATAAAGCTCTCGGTATCCTTCTGTGTCTCGACAGCGCTCAGCGATTGGTGCGTCTGCAACTCAGTGAAGTCGTCAATATACTCCAATTGCAAGGACGGATGGCTCTGCAGCAGTCGCCCCGTGCTGCCACGCACACCCCAAACTATGACAGTCTTGTTACGCTGCAAGAGCGGGTTGATGACGTCGTTGAAGTCACGGTCTCCCGTTGCCAAGATGATGACATCGCCTGCTTCGGGGTGGCCAGCGTCGGTCAGTACATCCCGAGCGATGCGAATATCGGCGCTTTGTTTGCCGGGCAAGTGGAAGACCGGATCGATGTTCGCCATCATCAGGCGGGCCGGAGCGTCCCCGGCAATCTCTCGTCCGTACGCATCCACCAGAGGCGGCAAGGCACCACGCTGGCCCCAGGGCGCATAGGCGGACATTTTGACGAGTTTGCCATGCGCTTGCGCCTGCGAGACCATGCGTTCAATCAGATGATCCAGATTGACGACAAATCCCTGCTCGTTCAAGCTTATGGAGATGTTTTCGAAATCGATGTAGACCCAGACGTTTTTTATGCGGATTCCCGATAAGGCTTCAAAGGGCTGAAAGATTATTTCATCTTCACACTTGCTGCCGGGCAGGATGTTGCCGTCCGCGCCCCAAACGCGCAAGCGCATCTCGCTTAGGTCACGGATCTGGCAGATCAGCGGCAGCATATCCGCTTTTGTGGTTGCCAGAATCAGTTCATCACTACGCCCGGGAGGAGGACTGAAGTATTTCATCATTAGGCGTTCGGGCAGCGCCGTACGGTCTTCGACCTCGACAATGTCGTAGCCGGCACTCCTGAACAAAGCCTCCGGCTCGACCTGATTCTCTTCGACGGGATATGAGCGCCAGTCCGCGAAGGCGATCGCGCGGAGATTGCTGGTATCAAACAAGCCGGCCGCCAGCGCCGCGTTGCCGCGCAAGGCGACGGCCAATTCATGCAAGTCGATCCCGTTTTGAGATGTAAATCTCAGCAAGTCGTCAACGTCAACGATCAGGTAAGCAGCCATAATTTAGTCCAATAAGTTACAGCGCCGAATAGCGCAAACGCGCGGCGGCACTGAACTAGATACTTCCATGTATTCGCATGGGCAATCTGTTTACGGTATATGCTACGGCGAAAAGTCATAACATCTGTCAAGAATGATTAAGTAGCTAAGTTCTCTTTGACCGGCGCGGGGACCTACGAAACAGCAATCACAGGAAGGCAAGTCTACGCCGGGCAAATGGTACAGTAAATCACACCTTCAGACATATTTTCACGACCACCAATCTATTCTACAGGAGAAAATTAATTGTGTCAATTTTCACAATGCCCTGATTTCTCTACACCGCTATGTACAGGAAAATGCCCAAATTCGCGCGATACAACCAACAGAAAGCCAAACATGAATTAAGCTGGATCCGGCCCGGACTGGACGCGGAGTTATCAGTAGGCCTTCGCCAAGAGCGCAACTCGCTCCGTCTTCCGCCCGGACATAACGCACTCGCCCTGATTGGTTTCCTGTTCGAAGGGAAAGCATCGGATCGTCGCTCCTGTATCGTCTTTAACGGCAAGTTCGTCCTCGTCTGAGCCATCCCAATGGGCGCGCGCCCAATCACCTGCTGCGATGACCCCTCTCAGTTCATCATACGATGACACGTTCATGATATGAGCGTCGCGAAAGGCTCGGGCGTCTTCCAGCAGACCCTGTTGAATGTCGGCGAGCAGCGTTTCCACCGCATCCAGAATACCGTCTTGTGAGATGAACTGTTTGCCTTGACGTCCCAGTACATCTCGCCGCGCCAGCACGGCGTTGTTGTTTTCCACGTCTTTGGGTCCGATTTCCATGCGCACCGGCACGCCCCGCATCTCCCAGTCGTTAAACTTGAAGCCGGGCGACTGCCCTTCCCTATTATCGACATGTACACGAACACCGGCGCAATCGAGCGCCTGTCGCAAACGCTCCACTGTGTCCAAGACCGTGGCGCGCTGGGCATCTCGCTTGTATATTGGCACGATAACAACTTGATAAGGCGCCAGCTTGGGCGGCAGGCGCAGGCCCTTATCGTCGCCGTGGGTCATGACAACCGCGCCGACCATGCGGGTGCTCAAACCCCAGGAGGTAGTCCAGCATAATTCCTGATTGTTGTTTTCCGTCAGATAACGGATATCAAAGGCTTTGGCAAAGTTCTGACCCAAGTTGTGACTGGTGCCCGACTGCAGCGCGCGCCGATCACGCATCATGGCTTCTATCGTGTAGGTGCGCAGTGCGCCGGCAAAGCGTTCCATCCGGCTTTTTTCCCCCGTGATGACGGGAATGGCGGCATCGTTTACAGCGAAATCAGCATAAATATCAAGCATTTGCAAGGTCTCGGATTCTGCCTCGTCATGGGTGGCGTGGGCGGTATGGCCTTCCTGCCAGAGGAATTCCGCTGTACGCAGAAAAGGACGTGTTCTCAGTTCCCAGCGCACGACATTCGCCCACTGATTGATCAGCAGCGGCAGATCGCGATAGGACTGTATCCAATCGCTGAAGGCTTCGCCGATGACCGTTTCCGAGGTGGGACGGACGACAAGCGGCTCTTCCAGTTCTTTGCCGCCGGCATGCGTTACGACCGCCAGTTCCGGGCTAAAGCCTTCGACGTGCTGCGCTTCACGCTTGATATAACTCTCTGGGATAAATAGGGGAAAATAGGCGTTCTGATGCCCGGTTGCCTTAAAGCGCCGGTCGAGCCCGGACTTTATCGCCTCCCAAATTTCATAGCCGTAGGGCTTTATGATGACGCAGCCGCGTACCGGGCTTGGCGCAGCAAGATCGGCTCGGTAGACAATCTCGTTGTACCAGCGCGAGAAGTCTTCGCTTTGGGAGGTGACGGCTTGTTCCGACATTTCAGCATTTCCTCTTCAGTGGCTCGCTGCCCCGGCGCAGTTTGAACAAGCGGCGCTCTCGCGCGCAAGAAGCGGCCGGCGACCTGTTCACAAAGCGGAAGGTATTATAATGCCGGCAGCGCAGAAATAAAGCCGCAGGGTCTCGGACAATCGAGTTCATTTAGTTTTCGTAGCGTAGGGCAAAGTCAGTTACTGGGTGGAGCGAGTCGACCGCTGCGAATGCTCATGCCAGTCACGCGCGTAGTTTTTGTCCAATTTTGCCATTACGGCTTGGCCCAGGTCTATGCCGCTGAAGCTCGCCAACTGCAGTAGATAGAGCATGACATCCGCCAGTTCCTCCGCCAATTCATCTGGCCGATCAGTCTCATCGCGCCATTGAAAATGCTCGAGCACTTCGGATGCTTCCAATACGAGCGAAATCGCTAAATTCCTCCGCGTTTGCTTTTTGGGCGAATCTTCAGCGAGCCAACCATTGCTTTCCACAAAGTCATACATGGCTCTGGTAAGGGTGTCGAGATCCATTGCCGTGCTCCGGTTAGTAGGCGTTGGGATTGGACCGCGTGATCGATTGCCAGATCGTGCGAATGATGATCACGATGTCAAGCCAGAAGGACCAGTTTTCGACGTAGAAGCGGTCCGCTTCGGTGCGCTGCGCGATAGACGTATCACCGCGAAGCCCGTTGATCTGCGCCCAACCGGTCATACCCGACTTTTCACGATGGCGCATCATATAATCCGGGATTTGCCGGCGGAATTGCTGGACGTACATAGGGCGTTCCGGGCGCGGGCCAACCAAACTCATGTGCCCAAGGAGGACGTTGATAAGCTGAGGAATCTCGTCCCAATTGCTGCGCCGCATATAGTGACCCAAGCGCGTCACCCGCTCGTCATTCTCAACGGTCCAGGTGCGCCCGCTGGACTCCGCGTCCTGGCGCATTGACCGGAACTTTATCATCGGGAATGGACGACCGTCCAAGCCCATGCGGGTCTGCCAGTAGAAGGCAGACCCGCTCGATTCCAGACGAATCAGCAGCGCGGTTACCAGCATGAAGGGCGAAAGCAAGATCAAGCCGACAGTAGCGCCGAAGAGGTCAAGGGCGCGCTTGAGGCTGAGTTTCCAGCCACGCAGAGCAATATCCCGCACGGTCAACAGCGGTGTGCCGCCCAGATCGTCAACATTGAGGTCACCCGCCATATATGAAAACAGATCGGGGTAGACCTTGATATCAACTTTGCCGCGCTGGCACAGATTGATCAGATCAACTAATTCACCGCGCCGGTAATCGGAAAGGGCGACGATTACTTGCTCAACCTGCTGATCATCAATTAGACGAGGGATATCGTAGTATGCGCCGATATAGGGGTAGCCTAGCAGATCACCCTGCTTCTCTTCCGCTGTGACAATGCCAACAATCTGGTAGCCGAGCTCCGGGCTGGTACGCACGTGGTCAGTGATCTTGTGCGCGATATCGCCTTCGCCGACGATAAGCAGATTGTCCCGAATAATCCCGCGCCGGCGCATAAGAGTCCAGAATCGGCGATGCAGTTCTCGCCCTGCCACCATCAAAATAAGGGTGAAGAACCAGACATAAAAGAGCAGGCTCCGTGGGTAAAGAGTGTACAAGGTAGTATTTTGCAACAGGAATTCCTGGCTGCCGCTCGCCAGCAATGTGCCGAGCGTGACCACGCCCACGACACGGCGAAGCTGGTCGATGCGGCTCACCGCGCGTTTCAAATGATACAGTTGCGAGAAATAAAACATCAAGATCACGGTAGCGCTGTGGAGGATGATTGTCGGTAGGTAAGTTATCAGCGGGGGCTGCTCTTCGGGCCGGGGGAAAAACGGCAGGACTTCGCGCGCTTTGTAGCTGAAGACAAAGGCGACTACAAGCATAATGATGTCGGAAATCAGGAGCGTCAGGGTCGAAATCGCCTTGAGATGATCATTGCTCAGACGTATTGACCGTGGCGTTACCGTGTAGGAGTCGGATTGCGGATTTCCTGCCATAAGCCGGGACCTCCCTTAAACAAGAGCGCGGTCAGAATTATCAGATGGATCGGCAAGACTGTCGTGCGCCGGAAGTGTTTGCGATAGAAAATGAGCATGGCGCGCCAAAACTCGAATTGCGCCTTGGGGCTCATTCGGCTGGCCGCGCGCTTGATGTGGCGAACGGTCACGGCAGGATGATACCATACCTTGTAGCCGGCCTGCTTGACGCGAAAAGCCCAGTCAAGATCCTCGCCATACATGAAGAAGGATTCATCCAAGAGGCCAACCTGTTTGATGGCTGATTTACGTATCTGCATATAGGCGCCGACGACCGAATCGACCTCAAGTTCCTCGTCTTCGTCGGCGAAGGTCATATTGTAACGCCCGAAGCGCGGATTCCGTGGAAAGAGCTTCGCCAAGCCCGAGTAATGATAAAAGCTCACCAACGGTGTGGGGAAGCCGCGGCGGCAGGCTTTATCCAGGCTCCCATCCGTCAGTACGAGTTTGGGGCCGGCAATACCTACGTCGGGACGCGAATCCATAAACCGGACCATCATGTCGAGGGCAGTGGGCGGCAATTCGGTATCGGGATTCAGGAGCAGGGCATAGCGTGGCGCTGATTCTGCGACATCGCCAACCGCCCGATAACCCAGGTGGCGCAGACCAATGTTGTTGGCGCGAGGATAGCCAAGATTTTCGCTGTTGGCGATGAGTTCAACCGCAGGGTACAGGCGCTTGACCATGGCGGCGCTATCGTCGTCCGAGGCGTTATCTACGACTACCGTGCGAAATGCTGTGTCGCCTTCACTGGCCAAAACGGTTTCCAGACAGCGACGGAGAAACTCACTGGTATTCCAGTTGACGATGACTATACCGAGATCGTGCACTGGCGCCTCAGAAGCTTTGTCCACTTGCGATTCTACCATAGAAGCGCGGACGGAATGTTTAACAATTTTACATGCGGGTCGCGGTCACGCCTCACAGCGCGCGGGATTGACACAGTAGAGTATCAAGGTCGGGTTGTGCCAATGCGCCGCCATGTTTACCATTACTTCGGAACCTGTCCAGGTGGGGCGCTTGATTTCTGCGACGCGTCGATATGTTTGGTCGAGAAGCAGCAGGTATTTGCGTTGCTGTTCGACAGCTTCGGCAGGCACTATAGCCTGTGAGCGCAGGATATCGAAAGCCAAGACGTCCGAGAAGATCATATAGTCGTAGTCGGTCGCCTCGGGCAAAGTTTCAGCATAAATGAGAAACTGCTGATCGCTGGAGTATATCGCCTCATCAAGTGGCACGTTATAGGGCCCATTAAGAAAAAACCTTGAGCCGCGGGGGATGTTCTCCTGAATCCACTGCAGCATGATATTCCGCGTATCGGGCTGCCTGAACATTTTCACCACCTGGACCGAAAATACTAGCGGCTGAACGACCAGGGCAAGCGCCATGATAGGCATCGCAATTCGCGTTGGCAAACGGATCCGGCGCATGAGCCAATCGGCGCCAATGGCAGAAAGCAAAGCGACAAAGGGCAAAATGAGCAGAAGCAGAGTGTCGCTCCGCAGTCGGATCGTGCGCAGAGCGACCCACGCGTATGGCAGAATTACGGAGCAGATCAGGGCTACTCCAAGACTCAGCGAATTGCGATTGAAATGGTCGCCTCGTGGTCGTTCTTTCCATGCAGCCAACACTGACAAGGCGGCCATGGCTAGCGCCGCTACGCCCAGGGGCATGAGCCCGGCGTACAATATCAGATGCGCAAGGCCACTTGAATGATCGACCACAAAGTAGTCGGCGCCATCGTCGGCCGCATTCGTATATGAGCTCGCGACGTACGTGAAATCTCGCCAAAAGTGCTCAAAGTCGCGCAGGACATACGGGCTGCCGATCACGAATACGACTGGCACTAGCAGCCAACTGATCACAACGCGGCGCGCAATTAGAGTTGTGCGATGGCGATGTACCAGAATCAATCCCGTGCAAAAGAGCAGCGGCGAAACCGCCAGCGCATTGTAGCGTGTAGTTGCCGCCAAGCCGGTAACGACACCGGCAAAAAGGACTAGAATACTGCGCCTGCCTTGCCCGCGCGCGTATAGGGCGGCGAAGCAAGCCCAGGCGGCCAGCATCATCCAGCCGGTCGCGAGTGAGCCGGGTTTGATATAGTGCGCATGCTGCACCAGCGTGTAAGACACGGCCACCAGCAAGCCCGCGCATAGTGCGGCATAGCGATTTGCCATCAATTTGGCAACGGCATACGCGCAGGCAACTTGAAGCATCCCGCCGAAAACAGAATACATCCGCGAGAATACATACAGTGGGAAATCGGCAAAAGCTCGCAAAGTCTTGCCTTCGCGATCCGCTAAGGATTGCCCCTCGAGCGCCCTCGTGAGTTGAAGCAAGACATAATTCGTGTTTATTATGAACGAGGGATAATAGAAGACTTCCGGATTCAAGCGATTCCGCAGCGCCATGTTTACTGGTACGCCGACGCTGAAGAATTCGTCCGGATGAATTGGGATTTGCTCGTGCACCATGCCGAACGGCGCGTATGAAGGAAAATACGCCGGATCCAGTTGGCCGTGACTGATGCCGAGGATGCGCAAGGCCGCGGCAAATAGCAGCAGGACGGTTATTGCCAGCCAGTCAATCCGGCGCATGCTGATGCTTCCTGGCGGTCGGCAGGGTGGCAAGCGGGGCGCCGCGCAGGGCTGACCGCATCGCCTCGCGGTCATCCCAGGGATGCTCGACCGTGCCGAAGCACATGCTCTGCTCATGGCCCTTGCCGCAAGCCATCACCAAATCACCCGCTTCTGCCAATAGGCAGGCCTGGTAAATCGCTTCGCCCCGGTCTGGCACAGCGATGAAGGTCTGACCTTCGACACCGCCCTGAGACAAGCAACCTTCCGCCATCATCGCGAGAATGTCGTCTAGCGATTCGGTCCGCGGGTCTTCGGCGGTGAGTATCGTCATATCGGCCAAATGCGCCGCCGTTTCCGCCATGAGTCGGCGCTTTTCCACATCGCGCAGACCGGCGCTGCCGAAAACCGCGATCAGGCGTTTACCCGGTTGCAACATACGACGCCCGGCTTGGAGCGCGCTCTCGAGCGCATTTGGAGTATGGGCGAAATCGACCATCGCCATGAAGTCCTGCCCTTCGTCGATAGGTTCCATTCGCCCCGGAATCAATTCCACCGCTGCAATGCCCGGCTTGATTACATCCCAAGCCAGCCCGAGTTCTCTGGCCGTGCTGATCGCCGCCAAGGCGTTGGAGATGTTGAAATCTCCCGGCAAGCTCATGCCGATTCTCTGATCGGCAACTTGGAAAGACGAACCAGCGGGACGATGAGAAATGGCGGTGGCACGAAATTCTGAAGAGTTTTCGATGCTGTACGTTGTGGTTCGGTCAGCCGGTATCGCGGCGAAGAAATCGGCGGACGGGTCATCGGCATTGACCACCGCGGTCTTGGGCGTACCTGCCTTGCGGTAGGATAGACTCAACATGTGGAACATGATCGCCTTGGCCGCGCGGTAATTCTCCCAGCTGCCATGATAATCGAGGTGTTCGTGCATGACGTTGGTCAGAACCGCAATATCAATGTCGACGCCATTCAGCCGGCCTTGCGCCAAACCGTGGCTAGTCATCTCCAGAATGCAATGCGTGATGCCGGCCTCGACCATTTTCCCCAGGTAAGCCTGGATGCGAGGCGCGCCCGGAGTCGTGACGTGCAGGCCGGTGGGGGCGGATTCGTCGCCGAAGTCGGCTGAGATCGTGCTGATATAACCGGCGCGGATGCCCGGCGCGCGCTTGAGAATGCTGTGCAGCAGATGGCAGGTCGTGGTCTTGCCATCGGTACCGGTGACGCCGATGACAAGCAATTTGCGCGACGGAAAGCCGTGCCAGGCGGCCGCGAGCGGTCCCAAGACATCCTGCGCGCGCTTCACCTGAATGTAGGGGACGGGCAAATCTGGCTGAGCAATTTCGCCTACAACGGCAGCGGCGCCGTTGGCTATGGCCTCCGAGATGAACCTATGACCGTCGGTTCTCTGCCCGGCACGCGCGACGAAGAGACCGCCGGGCCGAACGCCCTGGCTCGATTCAACAACTTCGGCGCGTATTTCAGTGGCGAGGTCCCCGCTTGTCGAAAGGATTTGCTCCGCGGCAACGGCAGAAAACAACTGCCCAAGTGTGACTGTCATGACGAATTGGCACTCGCTTCAGTAATGGCTATCTAATTCAAGCACCTTTAATCGACCATGACAAATACAAACGCGCCGGATGCGGACCGACGCGCTTGAGGTCTAGACAGTATGTGTACTTTGGTTCAGTTCAGGCTGCGCGCCATCTGACTCAGCTGGGAACGGACGCTGCCATCGACCATGCCGCCGGACCAGCGCACAATCAGACCGCCAAGAATCGACGGGTCAACAGAGAACTCCGCCTCGTCCGCGCCGACTTCCGCTTGAACTTTTTTCTGTTCCGCCGCGGTCAAAGGCATGGCGCTGACGACCTCGACGCTGCCGCCGACGTCCTTTGCGCCTTCTGGCACATCAGCGATGAAACTGTTGACAAGCCCTTTCTGCTTGGTCTTGGTGATGCTTTCATCGAGGATGCGGCTGGCGACCGCCACCGAGATATTCAGCACCTGTTCGCGCAAGTTGCCGAGTTCCTGGTTGCGTATCGCGACCGCCTCATTTTGGGCATCGTACTGGATTCTGGCCGCTTCTTGCCGCGCGTCTTGCTCGATGGATGAAGCGACTTCTTCGCCACGTCCCCGCGCTTCGTCGATAACCTTCTGCGCTTCGCTGCGCGCTTGCGCCAAGATCTTGTCCGCCTCAGCCTCGGCGTTCTCCCGTGCGCGGGCCGCCGCCGCCGCGTCTTCCAAACCTTTGGCGATGCGATTGCGGCGTTCGTTGAGCACGTTCGTCAGCGGATCGTAAATGAACCGTGTCAACAGAACGTAGAGCACGATGAAGGCGATCAGCCAGATGAGCATCAAACCGGGGTTAATGCCTAATGTATCGAGTACAGTCATAGTAACCTCCTGTTCGTCTCCCCCGCCCTCTAGCTGAGTACGAAGAGGATAATCAGCGAGACGACCAGGGCGTAAATGGCGACCGCTTCGGCAAAGGCGACGCCGAGGATCATGTTCGTCTGAATGGTCGGCGTATGATCGGGGTTGCGCCCCATCGCCATCACCGCGCCACCCACCGAAAGACCGATGCCGATACCACCGCCGGCGGCGCCGATCATCGCCAGGCCCGCGCCTATCGCTTTACCCAACAGAATCGTTGATTGTGGATCCATTTACATTTCCTCCAGTTATGCTCTTGCAAATCTAGTGTGCTTCGGCATGGTCATGCTCATCATCGTGGTGATGGCTGATCGTCGCCAGGTTCATAAAGATCGCGGTCAACAGGGCGAATACCAGTGCCTGAATGACGCCGACGAAGAACTCCAGGATGAAGAAGGGCCAAGGCAGGATCGGCACCAAGAAGCTCATGACGAAGAGCACAATCGACCCGGCGAAGATATTGCCCAAAAGACGGAAGCTGAACGAGAGAATCTTGGCGAAATCGCCGATCAGCTCGAGCAAGCCCACCGCCACATCAATACCGCCGAGCGGCGACTTGAACAGCGTGCCAAAGTTGAAGAACTTGGTCAGATAGCCGATGCCCAAAGCCTTGAAACCGATGTACTGAATCATGACGAAGGAGATCAAGCCAAGGGTCAGCGTCATATTCAGGTCGGTCGAGGCAACGCGGACAAAGGGCAAGACCACCCAGGGCACAAGCTTCGCCTCTTCACTGCTGGGGTCCGGATGCAGCGGGATTGACTTCTTCTCGGATTTGTCAGGCGGTTCGTAGCCATCTTCCCAGGAGGAAGTTACTACGCCAGTGTAGCAGCCGCGGTCCCGGCGAGCCTGCTTTTCCGCCGTGCGCGCGTTCAGCGCTTCTTGTCTGGCAGCAGCCACCGCGTCCGTGTCGCCAGCGTCTTCCGCGTGGTCATCACCGCCCGCATTGTCGCCATGTCCGTCATCCGCGCCTTCGTCGCCATGATCACCGTATTTCGCCTGATAACGTGCGTAAGCCGCTTCTTCCGTCAGTGTTTGCTGGGCAGCCATGGCGGCAACCTCAGCCTGGGCCAGCGCAGCCGTATCCGCCGCCGCTTCATCGGCCGGGCTGATCCAGTCACACTGTCCGTTGACGTATGAGATCCCGAGGAAACCCTGATAGATCTCGAAGCCATCGGTGGTGACCACTTTGTATTCGCCACTGTCGGCATCGAATTTTTCCTTGACGTGGGGATGGATGAAGCCAATAGTGTCGACGCCGGGAAGCAACTCCATCCAGTTGGCGATCAGCACAACGAGGAAGATCGTCATAAACATGTTGAAGATCAGACGGAAATGACGGCCGCCGGCTATTCCGCCGACGAAGCCCATCAGCCCTTCGAAGAGCGCCTCGAACATGTTATAGAAGCCGCCCGGCGGGACCTCATTGCCATTTCTCGGTCGACGCCGCGCGATGTACGCCACGAACAGCAGAAGCAAGATCCACACAATCACCGCTGCCACAAAGGTGTTTGTGATGCGAATGTCCGTGAAGGGAATGTTGTAACCTTCAGGGAACTTTTCGCCCGGCAACTGGATGAAGGGGATAACCGGCGGCACACGCAGCGCGACGAAGACACCAGCCAGGAACATCAGTAAAGCGACGAAACGGCGTTTCCCGTTCCAGAAACTATTCACTTATATCTTCCTCCTTCTGCCTCGTTGTGCTCTGCAGCTGTCTGGCTTTGAAGCGCGTATAAAAGTACAGCGCCGCGAGATTCAGCGGGACACTGACTAATAACATTACAAAGATGAAACTCGGGCGCGTCCCAAATGCTTCGTCCAATGCCAAACCGAGCAATAGTGTTCCCAATATGACAAGCAAGACGATGCAGCCTACTTGTCCAACCACCCCTGCTACAAGTCCATATGTTGACAGGGGATTGTTATTGCGTGCCATGACCTGCATGTCTTGTCATTGCCAGTTCCATCCGCCCCGCGGATAGACTTCGAGAATTTTATCACAATCAAAAAAGCATGGCTACAGCGATTATAAACCACTCGCGCCCATGGCCGCCCAATTGTACACCGGCGTGACAGCAATCGTGCCCAGCAGAATAACGACAAGCGCCGTAATGCCCAGCGACCAGGCATAAGTCCGCGGAATCACGATCGGAACATCGTCGTCTGGACTTGAATCGACGTACATGACCTTGATGACGACCAGATAGTAATAGAGGGCAATGATGGCGTTGGTAACCGCAATCAACGCCAGACCGACCAGGTTCGAGTTCACCGCTGCCTGGAACAGGAAGAATTTGCCGAAGAAGCCGGCCGCTGGCGGAATCCCGCCCAATGAAAGCAAACCAATGGTGATAAACAGGGCCAGCCAGGGGCTGCGGCGGTTCAACCCGGCCATGTCGCTGATCTCTTCGGTATCGGTCGCCGCGATGAAAAGAATCACGCCGCCGAAGATAAGCAAGTTGGTGAAGATGTACATGAACATGTAGAAGGAGACTGAGGCTACCGCGAGGCCGTCGTCCACGCCTTGCAGCGCGGCAACGCCGATGAGCGTGTACCCGGCTTGCGCGATAGACGAATAAGCCAGCAGGCGCTTGATGTTGCTCTGGCGCAGCGCGACCACATTGCCCAATGTCATGCTGACGATGGACACCACGATCAGCAGATTGACCCAGAAATCCTGGATGATAACGCCACCGATGACGAGATCGACCGGGAACGCCGCGGTGAGGAATCTCACCAGCAGCGCGAAACTGGCCGCCTTGCTGGTAACGCTGACGAAAGCCGTCACCGGCGTGGGCGCGCCTTCGTAGACATCGGGCGTCCAAAAGTGGAAAGGCACGGCGCTGATCTTGAAGCCGAAGCCGACCACGACCATCACCAGCGCAGTCATGACTGCGACCACGTTGTCGCCGAGGCCGCTATACATAGCATCGGCGATGCCGCTGAGGTTGGTCGTGCCGGTGAAGCCATAAAGCAAGCTGAAGCCGAAGAGCATGATCGCCGAAGCGAAAGCGCCATACAGGAAGTACTTCATACCGCTTTCCGCCGAGCGGGTGTCGCCGCGGCGGAAGCTCGCGAGCATATATAGTGGAATCGAGAGCGTCTCAAGCGCGACAAAAACCAGAATCAGGTCGCTGGCGCTCGACATCATAACACCGCCAAGCGTGGCGATGATGACGATGAGATAGAACTCGCCTTTATCGCCGACGCCTTTGTCGCCCGCCGCCATCAAGCAGGTGACCGCTCCAGCGAGCAAAAGCATCACTTTGAAGATCTGCGAGAGCGGATCGTAATTGACCATGCCGCCCCAGAGCAGCGTTCCGTTTTCGTACAGGTTGGGATCGGGCAGCCAGATCAACGGCGCGAGCGCCAGAAACGCCATCCCCACAGCGGCGATATAGACCACGTTGCGGCGCGCGGCTGGCGACCCGTAGATATCGGCGAAGAGGACGATGATCGCCAGCGCGGTCAGGCCGATCTCCGGCAAGACGGATGGCAGCTGCGCCCAGAGATCAA